>JBCCET010000008.1:0-71759 GCA_039030095.1 Pseudomonadota bacterium
TGCCACCAGTGCGGAGCTGCGCAAGATGTTGCGCGCCGTTGTCACGCGCGGCACGGCAAGCTTTGGCGAAGTCAAAGGCTACAAGGTAGGCGGCAAGACCGGCTCGGCAGACAAGCCAAAGCCCGGCGGCGGCTACCACGATGATAAGGTGATCGCCACCTTCGCCAGTGTCTTTCCGGCAGACGACCCGAAATATGTGCTGGTCGTAACGCTTGATGAGCCGTCGATCACGGCACACGGCGAAACGCGGCGCACGGCCGGTTGGACTGCGGTGCCCGTCGCGTCAGAACTTGTGGCCCGCATCATGCCGATTCTGGGTCTGCGGCCGGAGGTTGCTTCCGCCAATCCGGTTCACTACACCGGGGGCAACAACTAACGGGGTCTTATGAGCAGTCCCGCAAAAACACTGATGGAACTCGGGCTCGACGGCGATGCTGCCGTAACGGGCCTTTGTGTGGATAGCCGGGCGTGTGAACCGGGCGACCTGTTTGCCGCACTGCCAGGCGTCAACATTCACGGCGCTGAATTTGTCCCTTTTGCCCTGCGCATGGGCGCGTCTGCTATCCTGACGGACCCCGAAGGGGCAGAGGTTTTGGCCCGGGGCGGGGAAGATCTGCCGGTGCCGCTGGTGGTTCGAAATGATCCACGCCGCGCGCTGGCAATTGCGGCAGCGCGTTTTTTTGGCGCCCAGCCCGCGACAATGATTGCTGTGACGGGCACCAACGGCAAAACGTCGGTCGCCAACTTCACCCGGCAAATCTGGGAATACCTTGAACTCTCCGCAGTGAATTTCGGCACCACCGGGGTCGAAGGCGCCTATGCAGCATCGATGAGCCACACAACGCCGGAACCGGTGACCCTGCACAAATTGCTGAAAACCCTGGATCTTGAAGGCGTCACCCACGCCAGCATGGAGGCATCGAGCCATGGGCTCGCACAACGCCGCCTTGACGGGGTATATCTGACCGCTGCGGCATTCACGAACTTCACGCAAGATCACCTCGACTATCACGAGACCTTTGAGGAGTATTTTGAGGCAAAGGCCGGGCTTTTCGACCGCGTTTTGCCGCCCGAAGGGTCTGCGGTGATCAATATCGACGACCCAAAAGGGCCGGAACTTGTGCGCCGAGCGGAGGCGCGCGGTCAGGTGGTTATAACGCTGGGAACCGGGCAGGGGGATATGAACATCTCCGGCAGTCGGTTTGACGCCACCGGGCAGGAGGTCCGTTTTATCTGGAACGGCACAGCCCATACGGTGCGGTTGGGCCTGATCGGCGGCTTTCAGGCCGCAAACGTTTTGACGGCGGCTGCCTTGGCAATCGCCAGTGGCGCCCGGTCGGAAGAGGTTTTTGCCGCCTTGCTCAGCTTGACCGGCGTGCCGGGCCGGATGCAATTGGCGGCCACACGCGCCAACGGCGCATCCGTATTTGTCGACTACGCCCATACACCTGACGCGGTGCGCACCGCGCTGCGCGCCCTGCGGCCGCATGTGTTGGGGCGGCTTGTTGTCGTCTTGGGCGCAGGTGGCGACCGGGATCCGGGCAAGCGCCCCCTGATGGGTCGTGCGGCCGCAGATGAGGCGGACGTGGTTTTTGTAACCGACGACAACCCCCGCTCAGAAGATCCCGCCGTGATCCGCCGCGCAGTCATGGCCGGATGCCCCGAAGCGACAGAAGTGGGTGATCGGGCCGCAGCAATCCTCGCCGGTGTGGACGCATTGCAACCGGGTGATGCGCTGCTTGTGGCGGGCAAAGGGCATGAAACCGGCCAGGTCGTCGGCGACGATGTGCTTCCGTTCGACGATGTAGAACAATCGAGCGTGGCCGTGCGCGCGTTAGACGGGTTGGGCACATGAGGTGCGTCCGCGCCGAGGGGTGGTTTAAGTGACGGCACTTTGGACTTCGGATGACGCGATTGCAGCCACCGGTGGGGAAAGCCCGACCAGCTGGGAAGCCTCAGGCGTTTCCATCGACACCCGCGAACTGCAACCGGGCGATCTCTTTGTTGCGCTGACGGATCAACGCGACGGCCACGATTTTGTCGCCCAGGCTTTGGACAAAGGTGCCGCTGCCGCATTGGTGTCGCGCGTTCCAGAGGGCGTTGGCCCCGACGCACCGCTGCTGATAGTGCCCGATGTGCTCAAAGCGTTGGAGGATCTGGGCAAGGCCGCCCGCGAACGCACAAAAGCAAAAGTGGTCGGCATCACAGGATCCGTCGGCAAGACCGGCACCAAAGAAATGCTGCGCGCAGCCCTGACCCCGCAAGGCAAGGTTCATGCCGCCGTGCGGTCGTTCAACAACCATTGGGGCGTGCCGCTGACACTGGCCCGCATGCCCGCTGACGCGGACTTTGCTGTGATTGAGATTGGCATGAACCATCCGGGTGAAATTGCACCACTGGCGCGGATGGCCAAACTTGACGTGGCGGTGATCACTACGGTAGCAGCCGTTCATGCAGAGGCATTTGACGGTGTAGGCGCAATAGCGCGCGAAAAAGCTGCGATCATGGACGGGCTTGTCCCCGGCGGCACGGCGATCCTGAACGGCGACATCGCCACAGCACCAATTTTGCAAACCGCCGCAGACGAACAAGTCGTCAAATGGTTCGGCACAGGTGACCACGATATCCAAATGATCAGCGTAAAGGTCACGGCCAC
Organism: Pseudomonadota bacterium; assembly: GCA_039030095.1. GTDB lineage: Bacteria > Pseudomonadota > Alphaproteobacteria > Rhodobacterales > Rhodobacteraceae > Amylibacter. Next base: position 2,657 of record JBCCET010000008.1, read on the forward strand.
TGGCACTGCGGTTGAGGCCAATCTGAACGGCACGCCGATCCTGTTTCGCATCGGCGCACCGGGTCGCCATCTGGCAATGAATGCCCTGGCCGTTCTTGCAGCCACGCAAGCTCTGGATGCCGACGTGGCCCAGGCCGCGCTGGCGCTGGCGCAGTGGAATGCCCCCGACGGACGGGGCGCGCGGCACACCATTGCCCTGTCGGATGCGGCAGGTGATGCGCTTGAGCTGATTGACGAGGCATATAACGCCAACCCGACCTCGATGGTGGCGGCCCTTGCCGTGCTCGCCGCCAGTGACCCGGACGGCGGGCGGCGCATCGCATTCCTTGGGGACATGTTGGAGCTGGGACCTGACGAGTTGGCCCACCATGCAAGTCTGGCTAAGGCATCAGAGTTGGACATCATAGACATGGTCCATACCGCAGGCCCGCGCATGGCCGCGCTGCATGAGGCGCTGCCCGATCACAAGCGGGGGCGTCACTTTGACGATGCAAAAGCAATGGCCGCAGCGGTGAAAAGGTTGCTGGATTCAGGCGACGTTGCCATGGTAAAAGGCTCGCTAGGGTCTAGCGTGGGTCAGGTGGTTTCCGCCATCCGCGAACTGGGCCAAAAAGAACGATAAAAGCGAGCAGTGTTATAAGGGGCGGGGGAAATGCTCTACTTTCTGAGCGAGCTATCAGATGGCGGCGACTTTTTTAATCTTTTCAGGTACATAACCTTCCGCTCCGGCGGCGCGTTTTTCACGGCCCTGATCCTCAGTTTTTTGTTTGGTCAACCGCTGATCAACTGGCTGAAGAAATGGCAGAAAAAGGGTCAGCCGATCCGCGATGACGGGCCGGAAAGCCACATCATCGCAAAGGCAGGCACGCCCACCATGGGCGGCGCTCTGATATTGGGCACGATGGTGATATCAACCCTGCTGTGGGCGCGCAGCGACAACGGCTACGTATGGGTCGTGCTGTTGGTGACCCTGGGCTTTGGCCTGATCGGTTTCATCGACGACTACCTCAAAGTGACCCAGCAGAACGTCAAAGGATTTTCCAGCCGCATACGTCTGGCGCTTGGATTTGCCATTGCGGCGGTGGCGAGCTTTTATGCGGCGAACCTGCACCCCGAACCCTTGAGCCAGCAGCTCGCCGTTCCGGTCTTCAAGGACTACCTCCTCTACCTCGGGCTCATCTACTTTCCATTTGCTATGATCGTGATTGTCGGGGCCGCTAATGCGGTCAATCTGACTGACGGGCTCGACGGGCTGGCGATCATGCCGGTGATGATTGCGGCCGGCACATTGGGCGTTATTGCGTATGTGGTGGGCCGCGTGGACTGGTCCGGGGAATTGGGCATCCACTACGTGCCCGGCACTGGAGAGACCCTGGTTTTTGCCTCGGCCCTGATCGGCGGGGGCCTCGGGTTCCTTTGGTACAACGCCCCGCCCGCTGCGGTTTTCATGGGCGACACCGGGTCGCTCGCGCTGGGCGGCGCGCTTGGTACCATCGCGGTGGTGATCAAGCATGAGATCGTGCTGGGGATAGTCGGCGGTCTGTTTGTGGTGGAGGCGCTGAGCGTGATCATCCAGGTGCTCTACTTCAAACGCACCGGCAAACGGGTGTTCCTGATGGCACCTATCCACCACCATTTCGAAAAACGCGGCTGGGGGGAAAGCCAGATCGTGATCCGGTTCTGGATCATCTCGCTGATCCTGGCGCTTATCGGCCTGGCCACGCTGAAGGTCCGGTAACATGACCAGGGTGCGCGATACCAAAGCGATGATCGCGGGTATGGAACCGCAGTTGCAGGCGGGCACTTTTGTTTTTGCGACGGTGAAATCAGCGCCTGCTGACTGTGTTGCGACTGTCCAAGAGGCCGAAGGCCTGTCGGCCATTATTCCGACTGAAACGGCAAAGGCGCTGGGGTTGGAGACTGATTTGCCGATGGCCATGATCACCCTTCAGGTTCATTCGGCCCTTGATGGTATAGGTCTGACCGCTGCCGTGGCGGCTGCACTGGCGGATGAAGCGATCTCCTGCAATGTGGTGGCGGGGCACCATCACGATCATATCTTTGTGCCTGCGGCCGATGCCAATCGGGCCGTTTCCTGCCTGCAAGCACTGGCAGCCGCATGATCCCGGTTCGCGGATACCGTGACCAGGCTGTGGCAGTTCTGGGCCTGGGCCGATCCGGTCTGGCCACCGCACGCGCCTTGGCCGCTGGAGGTGCGCGCCCGGTGTGCTGGGATGACAACGAACCTGCCAGGGCCGCCGCCGCAGAGGAAGGTTTTCAGGTCGCTGACCTGTCAAAAGCCGCCAATTGGGAAGGGGTCAGTTGTCTGATCTTGTCGCCGGGGATACCGCACCTCTACCCTACGCCGCATTCCATCGTCGAAATGGCCTGGGACATGGGCGCCGTGGTCGACAATGACATCGGGCTTTTCTTTCGCAGCTACGGGACACCCGATTGGGAACAGTTCGATGTCCTGCCTCGGGTAATTGCGATCACCGGGTCGAACGGCAAATCGACCACAACCGCGCTCATCACCCACATTCTTGCGGCTGCAGGGCGCAAAGTGCAGATGGGCGGCAATATCGGCACGGCAGTCCTGAGTTTGGATCCGGCAGAAAGCGGCCAGAACACCGTGCTGGAATTGTCGAGCTACCAGACCGACGTGGCCCGTGCGCTGGCCCCTGATATCGCGGTGTTTTTGAACCTGAGTCCGGATCATCTGGACCGGCACGGCGGGCTGGGCGGTTATTACGCGGCGAAAGAGAGGCTCTTTACCGCAGGTGGTCCCGACCGATCCATTATTGGCGTGGATGAGCCGGAGGGCGCTTATCTGGCTAGCCGTATCCGCGAAACTGTGGATACGGGTGAGCCGGTTATTCGCATCTCGACTTCGCGCAAACTTGCCGGTGATGGCTGGTATGTGCAGGCGCGCAAAGGCTGGCTCGCGGAATGGCGCAAGGGTCGGCAAGTGGCCAGTGTCGATTTGCGTGCCATGCGCGGGCTGCCGGGTGCCCACAACCATCAGAACGCCTGCGCGGCCTGGGCGGTGTGCCGGTCGTTGGGGCTGGCGCCCCGCGATATTGAGGCCCATCTGGCCACCTACGGAGGCTTGCCGCATCGCTGCCAGATCGTGGCTGAAAAGCGTGGCGTGACCTATGTGAACGACAGCAAAGCGACCAATGCAGATGCAGCGGAAAAGGCGTTGCTTGCGTTCAAGAACATCCGCTGGATTGCCGGTGGTCAGGCCAAGGATGGCGGCATCGCAGCTTTGGAACCGCTCTTTGGCAGGGTCAAAAAGGCCTATCTGATCGGTGAGGCCGCGGACGCATTTGCAGGCCAATTGGGCGATACGCCACATAGCATAGACCAAACCATGGAAGCAGCGGTGGCAGCCGCAGCGGCGGAGGCAGAACCCGGCGATGTAGTTTTGCTGGCACCGGCTGCGGCAAGTTTTGACCAGTATCGCAGTTTTGAGCATCGCGGCGATGCTTTTGAGACCGCAGTCGGAATGCTGCGCGACTAGGCTGTCAGATCGCGTCGACCAGATACATCGAAGGCACCTATTCCAGTTGTCGGAGATCGCTTTTCCGTCAGCCCTGAATGTAAGTTTGGTGGCAGATATGAGCCGCTATTTACGTCTGTGCGAGGCTTCATGGTTTACCCCCTCCGACTGCTGCATGATTTCTGCTTGCCGTCTTATCGTAAACAAAAAGTAAACCCTAACGCTTCTTGCACGACGCGTCATCCAAGACGCGTCATATTTGCAAGGTTGGTGCCTTGCATCTTATTGAAAAATATAGGTTCCCATTTTTAAGATCTGAGACGATCAAAGATACTTTGCGGATCTCCCAAACCGAAATGTTCGCGGAATTGGAGGAGTTCGGCCGCGTCAAAACTCCGACGCACAAGGCCCGTGGGCTTCCAATTCACACATACTCACCCTTTCTTTCGACTTGCTCGGACGCGAAGCCCCTTGCCATTCCGCCAGCCAACGTCCAACCCTGCGCCATGACCGAACGCAGCCAGATCGGATATCAAATAACAGTGGTCCTGGTGCTTTGGGCAGCAGGGCTGGCCGCCGCTGCGCAATTCGCCAAGATCTCTGTCATCTTTGAAACCTTTTCGGCGCTTTACCCCGATGCTGGTGCGGCCCAGGGCTTTCTTTTATCGATAATCTCTTTTGTGGGGGTGATCTTCGGCGTGACCGGCGGTGCCTTGGTTGCACGATTTGGCACCCGGGCGATCCTGATTGGGTCGCTTGCGCTGGGCGCCGTGTTGTCGGTCGTTCAGGCTATGATCCCCCCTTTGCCGGTTATGCTGACGCTAAGATGTATCGAAGGCTTCAGCCACCTGGGCGTAGTCATTGCCGCACCAACCCTGATCGCGGGGCTTTCTGAGGGCCGCTGGCAAGGCGCTGTCATGACGCTCTGGGGCAGCTTTTTTGGCGTCAGTTTCGCAATCACCGCATTTGTCGGGGTCCCGCTTGTCACAGCGCTTGGGGTGCCCGCGCTTTTCCTTGGGCACGGCGCGGTGATGCTGGGCTGCGCGCTTGTCCTACTCGCGCTGTTGCCGCCGGTGGCGCCATCGCGATTTGCGCCGGAAATGCCAGGGGTTCTGGCGCAACATCTGCGCATCTACCGGTCCCCATGGTTGAGCGCGCCAGCCCTTGGTTGGCTATTTTACACACTGACATTCGTGTCGCTCTTGGCGGTGCTGCCACGTTTCATTGCAGAGAGCGACCGTGACTTTGCAATAACGCTTATGCCACTTGCCGGTATCTTGCTGTCACTAACCCTTGGCGTTGTGCTCTTGCGTGTGCTTCCGGCAACCAGCGTGGTCATTGCGGGTTTTGGCCTGTCTGCCGTTGCCGCTGGCGCATTTTCCGTGTGGGGCGCCGGCGCCTGGCTGGCCGTCGCCCTTTTTGCGGTCCTCGGTCTGATCCAGGGCGCCAGCTTCGCAGCCGTCGCGGAATTGAACAAAACAGCTGCAAACCGTGCACTGGCCAACGGGGCGATGGCGCAAATGGGCAATACCGGGAACCTATTGGGCACTCCGGTCTTGTTGGCGATTGTTGCAGGCTATGAATTCGACGGCTTGGTGGCTTTTGCGGTTGTGGCTTACATGCTCGGCGGATTGGTTCACCTGATCCAGGCGCTCAGGCGACTTTGACACTCATTCATCAACCGGCAGCCCGGCATCTGTCTTTAGCTGTGCCATGACAATTTTCGTCTGAACGCGCGCAACCGCGTCGTGCGGTAGGAAAACCTCATGCACCAACTGGTTTAGGTCGTGCAGAGAACGGCACCAGACCCGCAGCAGATAGTCCGCTTCCCCGGTCAACGTCCAAAGGCTCGACACTTCAGGGCGGCGCTGCGCCATGTCCTGAAAAACCTTCGCGTTCTCTGCCGTGTGACCGGACATGGACACTTGAACAAAGGCCTGTACCGCCAGCCCAAGCTTGTCCGGGTTCAACTGCGCCACATACCCTTCGATGTATCCTTCCGCCTCCAACCGCGCTTTGCGGCGGCTGATCTGACTGGCAGACAGGTGAAGCCTTTCGGTCAACTCAAGCGATGTTGCCTGCGCGTTGCGTTGCAGCTCCGTCAAAAGCTTCAAATCGGTTGAGTCGAGCATGTATTTCCCACGTGGCGCAAAAATATTGCATGATCTACGCCATTTTGACGTGGAGGCCGCGCGAATTCAAGTAATCTAGGAAAATATGCGCGCAAAGCGCGCGGCTTCAACGCTATCTTTCACGAAACGCACTATTTGATTCAGGAGGCAGGCGATGGGCCCGTTCCCACACGACGCACCCAAATCCACGATTTCGGACAACAACCCAGCCGGAACCGACGGCTTCGAATTTGTGGAATTTGCGCACCCGGACCCGCAAGAATTGCGCGAGTTATTTGCCCGCATGGGCTATATTCACACGGCCACGCATAAAACCAAACCGGTGGAGCTTTGGCAACAAGGGGATATCACCTATGTGCTGAACGCTGACCCGGACAGCTTTGCTGCAAAGTTTGTTGAAGAACACGGACCCTGCGCGCCAGCAATGGCCTGGCGCGTGGTTGATGCGCAGCATGCCTACGATTATGCGATCTCCAAAGGGGCAGAACCCTACGAGGGCGAAGACAAAACCGTCGATTGGCCAGCGATCAAGGGCATCGGTGGCAGCCTGATCTATTTCACCGACAGCTATTATGAAACCAGCCCATATAATGAAGAGTTCAACTGGGTCGACAACGCCCACCCGGAAGGCGTCGGTTTTTACTACCTCGACCATCTGACTCACAACGTCTTCAAGGGGAATATGGACGTGTGGTTCAGGTTCTACGGCGACCTGTTCAATTTCAAGGAAATTCGATTTTTTGACATCGAAGGCAAATTCACAGGTCTTCTGTCGCGTGCGTTGACCTCACCTTGTGGCCGGATCCGTATTCCGATCAACGAGGATCGCGGCGAAACAGGCCAAATCGTGAACTACCTGAAGAAATACAAAGGCGAAGGCATCCAGCATATCGCTGTGGGCGCGCGCAATATCTACGACAGTGTGGATGCGATATCCGAAAAAGGTGTTCGTTTCATGCCGGGCCCGCCCGCGACCTATTACGATCTAAGTTACGACCGGGTCAGCGGGCATGACGAACCGGTTGATCGGATGAAACAGCACGGTATCCTGATCGACGGTGAAGGTGTCGTGGACGGTGGAGAAACCCGCATCCTTTTGCAGATATTCTCTAAGACAGTGATCGGCCCCATTTTCTTTGAGTTTATTGAACGCAAAGGCGACGATGGCTTTGGTGAAGGGAACTTCAAAGCGCTCTTTGAATCGATTGAGGCCGAAGAAATGGCTCAGGGTGAATACGCAACGGCCGCACAATAGTGACCTAAACCGCGCGCGTATGCCCGCGCGCGCGGAATATTAACAAATACATTTGACCGATTGCATTTGCTGTGATTCATTAATGCCAACCCCTACACACGCAGCGGGGGATTTTACAAAAATGTCTTCCCCATTGTCTTGAGTGCCAGTGCGTTAACTCACATGTAGCGTCTTGTGAGTAACTTGTGGGGAAGGCTCAAGAGGTGGATGGCACTATGGATGGCACGCGGCACGCGTCGATGAGCTTCGCTCAACAGACTACGTCCCCGTTGGTGGGGATGCAGATTATCACCGCGATGGGTGAGATTTTTAATCATGTGGATCAAAATGAACCGATGTGGTCCGGGGACGGTGACCGGGAAGTGCGCTTGCCTGTGGCATTTGCCGCGCCGTTCCAGAAACCGCCCCATGTAACAGTTGGGCTTTCAGGCATTGATTCCAGCCGAGCGCAAAACCTGCGCTTTAATCTGAGCGCAGAAGAAGTCACACGCGAAGGCTTTGTGCTGACCTTTGTGACTTGGGACGACACAAAAGTTGCCCGTGCGTCGGCCAGTTGGACGGCTATCGGGGCGGCTGTGCCCGTCAGCGCCTTGCGTCGCGGCGGCTAACGCTGAACTCAAGCCACTGCAATAAGACTATGCGGTGCCTGTTATTATCAAATGGCGCGCCGTTCCGGCGCACTCCTACTTTGGGGCGTTTGGCGGTGTGAGCCTTAGTCTTTCAGCAGGTTCACTTGTAGCAGCGTGCGCCTCCGGCGGGGATATTTATATACAAAGGAAGGTTTGGCAAACCAGGCGTGAATACTTCCTTTGTTAGAGATATATCCCAGGGTGAGGAGCGAAAGCTCCGAGGGGCTGGCCCCTTTACCGGAGCGAAGCGACTTTTGGTAATGCGGCGCAGCCGCGCCTTTTAATAGCGAAGGAGCGGCCCCGGGAGAGCCGCCCCTGTCTGGAAAAGATTTCGTCATAAAAAAGTAACGACACCGCGTCGTTGACCTAAAGTTAACCTGTGATGCTCTCGATTGCCCGTGAATAGATCGTCAATTTCGGGAAATCCAAGTGGGTGCCCTCAGCTTCCACGTTTTGATACTCTAACGGATGCGCGCCTCGGAGGCTGCGTCGAACAGGAATACCCGTTCATCCGCAAACTCCACACCGACTTTCGTGCCCGCTTGGATTGTGCGTTCAGACCGATCTTCGATCACCAGTTTCTCGCCACTGGGTGCCTCCACATAGGCATAGGCTACACCGCCCAGAACCTCGGCATGGGTCACTTGCAGGCTGTCACCCTCGGTTATGCTCAAGTGTTCCGGGCGTAGTCCTACGATCACGTCTGTTCCAGCAGAAGGCAGGGCTGCCGCGGTTGTCAGGTCGCGTCCCAACGCAGGTACATGCACTGCGCCGTCTTTGGCAGATCCCGCAAGGAAGTTCATCGGCGGGGATCCGATGAAGCCCGCCACAAACTTGTTGTCCGGATCGCGGTACAAATCCATCGGTGCGCCGACCTGTTCAATGTAGCCCGCCCGCAGAACCACAATCTTGTCGGCCAGCGTCATCGCCTCCACCTGGTCGTGGGTGACGTAGATCATCGTGGCGCCGATCTCATCATGGAGCCGCGCAATTTCCACCCGCATATCAACGCGCAATTCGGCATCAAGGTTCGACAAGGGTTCATCGAACAAAAACACCTCAGGTCCACGCACAATTGCGCGCCCGATGGCGACCCGCTGCCGTTGCCCGCCAGACAAAGCCGCAGGTTTGCGTTCCATATAGTCGTCGAGCTTCAGGATCCGGCTGGCCTCCGCCACTTTTTCCGCGATCTGGTCCTTTGGCACCCCGTTCATTTTCAGCCCGAAGCCCATGTTTTCGCGAACGGTCATATGGGGGTAGAGGGCATAGGTCTGGAACACCATCGCCACGCCGCGTTCAGCGGGATCCACATGGGTCACGTCCCGGCTGCCAATCCGAATTTCGCCGTCGGTCGTTTCTTCCAACCCTGCGACCATGCGTAAAAGCGTGGACTTACCGCAACCCGACGGGCCGACAAAGACGCAGAACTCGCCAGGTTCGATCTCCAGATCGACACCGTGGATCACCTGGGTTGTGCCGTAACGTTTGATGACTTTAGCGAGGTTTACACCAGACATGGGATGTCCTTTCTCAACTCGGGAACTGCCAGTTGGCGGCCGCGGCGCTGATATCCTGCGACGCCGCCAAAACCAGCGGTTTGAAATTTTCGAGGGTTTGCAGCGAATGCCGCTGAGTGGTGGAGGTCACCGACAATCCGCCGATGGCGCGGTTGCCGCTCATGATCGGGGCTGCGATGCAGATGATGCCGGGTTCGTGTTCTTCCCGGTCAAAGGCCACACCGGCGGCACGGACGTCCTCCAGATCCGCGCGCAGCGCGCGTGCAGTGGTAAGTGTGCTGTCAGTATAGCGCAAAAAAGCCTGCTGGCTGATCGCTCGGTCCTGATCCGCCAGCGGCAGGTGCGCCATGATCGCCTTGCCGACGCCAGTGCAGTAGCCCGGTCCGATTTTTCCGGCAGAAGAAAACATCTCGACCGGGGCTGCGGCATTGCGTTTGTCCACATAAAGCACTTGGCCGCCGTCCATCTGTGCCAAATGCACGGTTTCACCAGTCTCTTGCGCCAGTTTATCAATGAAAGGCCGGGCAATCGGGGCCAGCGACGTGGACCGCCACGCCGCATGGGCAAGCCGCACAAGGCGCAGCCCGGGCGTATAGGTCTGCCCAACCGGGTCGTATGCAAGCATCCCCTGATTCGTCAGCGTTTGCAGAAAACGGTAGAGCGAGGCCTTCGGGAATTCTGACAGTTCCAGCAACTCGGAAAAGCGCACAGGGCGGCCCAGCTCGGCCACTAAATCGAGCACTTGCAAGGCCTTACCGACCGTACCGTCACTTTTCATCTGTTTGTTCATGGTCTCGCCCGCGCCTCCCATTTCGCAAGCGCCCCGTCACGCGGGGTGTTGACAACGCTAGGTTGTCGCTCCAGAGTTTTCAATAGATAAAACCAAGTTTCACTATTTGGAACTAAAGTTTCCGAGAGTGCGACTTCGCTGGAAACATAATGGGAGGAAACCATGTTCCACAAACTGCTGGGCGGGATCGCTGCCTCGGCGCTTTTGGCGTCTTCGGCACTTGCCGGTGATCTTGTAATTAACTTCGACGACCTGAATCCGGGGCCAAAGAAAGGCTTTGAAGACGCGGTCGAGCTTTTCAAAAAGGAAAACCCGGACATCAACGTGATCGTCAACATCAACGATCGCGAAGCGCACAAGACGGCGATCCGCAACTTCCTGACGGCAGATGCGCCGGATGTGACGTCCTGGTATCCAGGCAACCGCATGGCACCGTTCACCGACAGCGGGCTTTTCCAGCCGGTTGACGACGTTTGGGAAGCCAATGGTTTCAACGAAAGCCTGGCCGCCATCAAACCGACGATGACCCGTGACGGCAAAATCTGGGGTGTGCCTTACAGCTACTACCAGTGGGGCATCTACTACCGCAAAGACATCTTCGACCTGTTGAAAATCGAAGAACCCAAGACCTGGGATGAGCTTCTTGCTGCTTGCGCAGTCATGAAGGAAAACGGTGTCACACCTTTCACTATCGGCACAAAGTTCCTTTGGACCGCAGCAGGCGTCTTTGACTACATCAACCTGCGCACCAACGGCTATGACGTGCACAACGATCTGACCGGCGGCAAGATCAAGTACACCGACCCGCGCATCGTCAAGACGATGGAAAACTGGGCAGAGCTGATTTCCGAATGTGGCTTTGTGGACAACCACGCGTCCATGTCCTGGCAAGACGCTCTGGCACCTTTCGCCAACGGTGATGCGGCCATGTACGTGATGGGTAACTTCGCTGTGGACGGCATGAAGAACGCCGGTCTGACGGAAGAACAGATCGACTACTTCCAGTTCCCGGAAATCACCCCTGGCCTGCCACGCGCGGAAGAAGCACCAGCGGATGCGTTCTTCATCCCGGCCAATGCCAAGAACGTCGAAGACGCCAAGAAATTCCTGGCCTTCGTAGCGCGCCCTGATGTGCAATCGGCCTGGAACAAGACCATTGGTCAGCTGCCCATCAATGCTAAGGCTGAGGTTGGCGACTCGAAATTCCTGCAAGAAGGCTTCGCAACCGTGTCCACGGCCGCTGGCATCGCACAGTTCTATGACCGTGATGCGCCAGCAGCTATGGCCAAAGCGGGCATGGAAGGCTTCCAGAAATTCATGCTTGATCCGTCAGCCATGATGGAAGTGCTGGAAGCGCTCGATAAGGTCCAGACTGAGGTCTACAAGTAAAACAGATTGGCGGGCTGCGTTATGTGGCCCGCCACCTTCCGTAGGATGGGGATCACCCCCGTCGTTCGACCGGTGGGAACTCACCCACCCTACAGGGATCCGCACCATGACGGATATGCCACAAAACACATCGCAAACAAGCTGGTTGCAACGCAACAAACTGAGCGTGGCCCCTTGGATCTTCTTGATCCCGGCACTGCTTTTCTTTGCGATTTACGTTGTCATCCCGATTTTCCAGTCGCTCAGCCTCAGCCTTTATGAATGGAACGGCCTGCGCGGCCCGAACGGGGAGTTTCTGGGGGAGTACGTTGGCTTTTCGAACTACGTAAAGCTCTGGGATGACCCGAAATTCTGGACCAGCCTTGCCAACAATGTGCTGTGGCTGCTGCTCTTTATGCTGGCGGTGCCAGCCGGGCTCGGCATTGCGCTGTTCCTGAACCAAACAGTCATGGGCATGCGCTTTTACAAGTCCATGTTCTTCTTTCCCTTTGTGATTTCCCAGGTGGTAGTCGGCCTTATCTTCGGTTGGTTCTACAACCCCGACTTCGGCGTCGTGGGTTCCATCTGGAAGGCGCTCTACTGCACAGAGACGACAAACATTGTCGGCAATATCACCTTCAAGTGCTCGAAAGCCCCACCCGATATTTTGTCGAGCGCTCAATACGCCACATACGGCATCATCGCCGCAGGTCTTTGGCCTCAGATTGCCTATTGCATGATCCTTTATCTAACGGGCCTGAACAACGTGGCCTCTGACCAGATCGAGGCGGGTCGCCTCGACGGCGCCAAAGGCTGGAAAATGCTCTGGTATGTGGTGCTGCCGCAGTTGCGCCCAGCCACGTTTATCGCTGTGGTTGTGACGGTCATCGGCGCTCTGCGGTCGTTCGACATGATCGCGATCATGACCCAGGGCGGGCCATACGGGTCGACCAACGTGCTGGCCTATTACATGTACGAGACAGCGATTTCTGAATACGGCGACCGCTACGGCTATGGTTCCGCCATCGCGACGGTGCTCTTTTTCATCATGCTGTTTTACATCAGCTACTTCCTCTACCGCATGTACATGGACGAAAGGGATGCGCGATGACGCTCCGCGACCGTGTGAATGCGATTGCAGGGACAATGCCGGGGGCAGATCTGCAGCATCCTTTTGACCAGGCCCATGACGCGTGGAAGGTGGGTGGCAAGATGTTCACCTGCATCGGGGCCGTAAACCCCGGCGTGTCGGTAAAAACGCCAGACGTTGAAACGGCTGCCATGCTGATTGATGCAGGCGTCGGCACCAAGGCGCCTTACTTCCATCGGTCATGGATCCATCTGGGTGATGAGATTGACGACGAAGAACTGAGCCACCGCATCGCGGTCAGTTACGACACCGTGCGCGCAGGGCTTACGAAAAAGGTTCAGGCCACGCTGGGCCAAAGGGAGGATGTCTAATGTTTCCCCGTCCTATTGAGAAATCGTCCGCCCCCGCGCGGTTCGGCTATCAGGCTTTCCTGCCGGTGGCGTTGCTGATCTGGTTGTTGCCGCTCTTGGCGATTTTCATGACGTCGATCCGCCCGGCAGAAGACATTAACTCCGGCAACATTTTTGGCATCCCCTCGCGGCTGGCGTTGTTCGAGAACTACACAGCGGTCTTTACCCAGTCGGAGGCGGCAACCTATTTGCTAAACAGTTTGCTGATTACAGCGCCCACTGTGATCCTGTCGGTCACGCTCGCCTGTCTGGCGGGCTACGCGCTGGCGATCTACCGTTTCCGCGTGGCGTTGCCGCTGTTCTTCCTCTTCGTTGCCGGCAATTTTGTGCCGTTTCAGATCCTGATGGTCCCAGTACGCGATATGTCGGTTCAGACCGGGCTCTATGACACGATTGCCGGGCAGTTCCTGTTCCACGCGGCGTTCCAGACCGGGTTCTGTACGCTTTTCATGCGCAATTTCATCAAGGCGCTGCCGTTTGACCTGATCGAAAGCGCGCGGGTCGAAGGGATCCGGGAATGGCAGATTTTCTGGCATATCGTGCTGCCGTTGATGCGGCCCGCGATTGCCGCGCTGTCGGTGCTGATTTTTACCTTCGTTTGGAATGATTTCTTCTGGGCCAACGTGCTGACCCAAGGGGAGGGGTCGAAGCCCATCACAGCAGGTGTGCGCGCGCTGAACGGTCAGTTCGTGAACAACTGGCATCTCGTCAGCGCGGCCAGCCTTTTGGCCGCGATCCCGCCAGTTGCGATGTTTTTCCTGATGCAACGCCACTTCATCGCGGGCCTCACGCTCGGAGCCGTTAAATGAGCGCCCCGTTTTCTTACCAAGAAAACGCCCGAAGTCTTTCAAAGACTTCGGCACCGCAGGACTGACCATGACCAAAATCGCATTTATCGGTGCGGGCAGCACTATCTTCATGCGCAACATCCTCGGCGATTGCCTGCACTTTGAGGCGCTGCGCGACGCCGAATTTGCCCTGATGGACATTGATGCCGCGCGTCTCGGCGAAAGCGCCTTGCTTGTGCGCCGCATGATCGAGGCAAAGGGGACCGGCGCGCGGGTCACAACCACTTTGAACCAGCGTGAGGCCGTAAGCGGCGCGCAATTTGTGGTCGTGGCGTTCCAGATTGGCGGCTACCGTCCGTCCACACTTATCGACTTCGATATCCCGAAATCTTACGGCCTGCGCCAGACCATCGGTGATACACTCGGCATCGGCGGCATCATGCGCGGCCTGCGGACCGTGCCGCACCTCTGGAAGCTTGCAGCGGACATGGCCGAACTCGCCCCCGATGCGCTGATGCTTCAATACGTCAACCCCATGGCCATCAACACCTGGGCTCTGGCGGAGCGCTACCCGCATGTCAAACAGGTCGGTTTGTGCCATTCCGTGCAGAACACGGTCGAAGAACTGGCTCACGATCTTGATCTCCCGAAGGCAGAGATTGACTACCGCGTGGCAGGCATCAACCACGTGGCCTTTTTCCTGAAACTGGAACATCAGGGCCGCGACCTCTACCCGGCACTTCGGGAAGGTTATGCCACCGGCCGACTGCCCAAGCCTCCGCTGCTTATGCCGCGCTGCGCCAACAAGGTGCGGTATGAGGTGATGGATCATTTGGGATATTTCTGCACGGAATCCTCTGAACATCTGGCTGAATACGTGCCCTGGTTCATCAAAGACGGTCGCGACGATCTGATCGAACAATTTTCAGTCCCGTTGGACGAATATCCGCAGCGCTGTGTGGAACAGCAGGCCGATTGGGCGGCAGAAGCAAAGCGCCTTGAGAGTGAAGCAACCACTGTCAGCAAAAGCCACGAATTTGCGGCAGAGGTCATGAATGCCATCGCCACCGACACGCCTTATGTCATCTATGGCAATCTGCCCAATCACGGCCAGGCCCCGCAATTGCCCAGTGGTGCAGCGGTGGAAACCCCCTGTCTGGTTGATGCAAACGGCGTGCAACCCACGACGGTCAACGATATCCCACCTCAGTTGGTCGCGCTGATGCGGACCCAGATCAATGTGCAGGAATTGGTGGTCAAAGCTTTGGTGGACGAAGACATCAACCACATCTATCACGCGGCCTACATGGACCCGCACACAGCCGCCGAACTGGACCTGCGCCAAATTCGCTCTCTTGTGACGGATCTGCTTGCGGCCCACGGCGACATGCTGCCCGAATGGGCCCGCGCAAGGAAAGCCGCATGAGCAAGACCGTCACATTCCACGACCTGTCCGGCGCGTCCGTGTTCATCACTGGCGGCGGGTCCGGTATCGGCGCATCGCTGACGGATGGCTTTCTGGAACAGGGATGCAAGGTTGCGTTTGTTCAACGCTCTGACGCCAGCGCGTTCGCCGCGGAAATGGGTGACAAACACGGCTCAGCGCCGCTGTATATCAAATGTGACATCACCGATGTTTCGGCTCTTCAGGCGGCAATGGCTCAGGCGGCAGAGGCCCATGGCCCGATCACGGTGCTGGTCAACAATGCGGCGAATGACGCGCGACACACGCTGGCCGATTATTCGGTGGAAGACTGGGATAAAGCCCAATCGGTCAACCTGCGCCCGCATTTCTTCACGGCTCAGGCTGCCGCACCCGCGATGAAGGTTGCGGGCGGCGGGTCTATCATCAACTTCTCGTCCGTCAGCTACATGATGGGCAACGCCGGATACCCCGGCTACGTGGCGGCAAAATCTGGCATCACGGGTTTGACCCGTGGCCTGGCCCGCGAACTTGGCCCCGACAATATTCGCGTCAATGCGCTGATGCCGGGCTGGGTGTTGACCGACCGGCAGATGGAACTGTGGGCAACGCCCGAAGGTCTGGCTCAGCATCTTGAACAGCAATGCCTGAAAGAGCATTTGGTGGCCGATGACATCGTGGATGCAACGCTGTTTCTGGCATCCCGCGCCAGCCGCATGATGACCGGTCAGGCGCTTGTCATTGACGGCGGCGTAGTGGTGACCGGATGAGCGATACCTGGATCGCGGTGGATTGGGGCACGTCGAACCTGCGCGCCTGGCGGATGCGGGGTGCCGACATGCTGGAGGCGCGCACGTCCGACGCTGGCATGGCGCAGCTGGATCCTGACGGCTTTGAACCCGCGCTGAACGCGCTGTGCGACGGATGGCTGCCAGCCCCGGTCATGGCCTGCGGCATGGTGGGATCTCGGCAAGGATGGGTAGAGGCGCCGTATCTCAGCGCGCCTTGTGTGCCGCCCAATCGCGTGCACGCGGTGTGTACGCCTGGTGTACGCGATGTGTACGTGCTTCCGGGCGTGTCTCAAGACAATCCAGCCGATGTGATGCGCGGCGAAGAAACCCAGATCGCGGGTCTCTTGGCGGCACGCCCGAACTTCGACGGTGTGGCCTGCCTGCCTGGCACCCACAGCAAATGGGTGCGCATCAGCGCGGGCGAAATCGTTTCGTTCCAAACCTTCATGACAGGGGAGTTGTTTCAACTGCTAGCGGGTCAATCGGTTTTGTCCCATTCCATAGGCGCGGCCGGTTGGGACGACGTGGCATTTGCGGAGGCCGTGGATGACGGCATGAGCAACCCGGCCAAAGTGGCCGCGCGGTTGTTTTCATTGCGGGCCGAAGCGTTGTTGAAAGGCCTGCATCCGGGGCAGGCCCGCGCACGCCTGTCCGGGCTTTTGATTGGTCAGGAATTGGGCGGCGCGCGGCCTTACTGGCTGGGGCAGGAAGTGGTGGTCATCGGGTCATCCGAGGTTGGCCAAGCCTACGCCAAAGCGCTCGAAATTCAGGGCGTTTCAGCCCTTGTGGCCGACGCAGAGGCAACCACACGTGCAGGGCTTTGGGCCGCTTGGGAGCATGCACATGCGTGAACTTATCGCCATACTGCGGGGTCTTACCCCGGCCGAGGCACTGCCGGTGTGCGATGCGCTGATTGACGCCGGTATCTCCAAGATAGAGGTGCCGATGAATTCACCCGACCCGCTCGACAGTATCGCGCAAATGGCCGGCGCTTTTGGCCAAGATGCGCTGATCGGAGCAGGGACCGTGTTAAGCGCGCAGGACGCGTCTGCAGTTGCGCGGGCCGGGGGGCGAATGATTGTGTCGCCGGACTGCAATCCGTCGGTCATCGAAAAATCTAAAGCACTGGGATGTCAGAGTTTTCCAGGGGTGATGACCCCGACTGAGGCGTTCACCGCCCTGCGCCACGGCGCGGATGGGTTGAAGTTTTTCCCGGCCTCTTTGATTGGCCCGGACGGTCTGTCTGCCCTGCGCGCGGTCCTGCCCAGCGGCACAAAAACCTACGCGGTGGGTGGTGTTGGACCGGCCAACTTTGATGTATGGCAGGCCGCCGGAGTGACCGGGTTCGGTATCGGTTCCGCCCTTTTCAAACCGGGGTTCAGCGTGGCCGATATCGCCGCGCGTGCGCGTGATTTGGTTGCCGCCTACGACGGGGTTTACAGCGCATGAGCCAGGTCTTTGATCCGCGTCCCTGCACGTTGGGCGAGGGGCCTTTGTGGCACCCGGAACGGGGTCAGTTGTTCTGGTTCGACATCATCGAAAAGCGTCTGATGAGCCGCATCGGCGCGGAAGAACTGGTCTGGCAATTCGACGAACATGTAAGTGCTGCCGGTTGGGTCGACCGCGACCAACTTCTGATCGCGTCAGAGACACAGCTTTTTGTCTTCAACCTGACTACTGGCGCCCAGACCCCGGTCTGTGAGTTGGAGCCGGGTAACCCGGTTACGCGATCAAATGACGGCCGCGCTGACCCTTTTGGCGGGTTCTGGATTGGCACCATGGGCAAACGGCTGGAGCCGCGCGCAGGTGCAATTTACCGCTATTACAAAGGTGAGCTTCGACAGCTTTACGACGGTATCACCGTCACCAACTCCATCTGTTTTTCGCTGGATCGGCGCTGGGCTTACTTCTGTGACACCTGGAACAAGCAGATCATGCGAGTGGCACTGGATGCAACCGGTTGGCCAGATGGCGCGCCAGAGGTGTTCGTGGATCTTAAGGCAGACGGTCTGAACCCGGACGGGTCAGTGGTGGATGCCGAAGGTCAGCTATGGAATGCCCAGTGGGGCGCCCACCGGGTGGCTTGCTACGGCGCTGATGGACAGTTCTTGAAAGCGGTACCGGTCGGCGGGGCGCAGGCATCCTGCCCGGCTTTTGGTGGAGACGATCTGACCACACTGTTTGTGACCACAGCGGTCGAAGGTCTGACCGGACCGGCAGAGGGCTTGGTTTATATGGTGGACCCGGGCGCCACCGGGCAACGCGAACATCAGGTGATCCTGTGAAGCGCACGCTAGGGGTCTGTTATTACCCCGAACACTGGCCGCAAGAGACATGGTCGCAGGATGCTGCACGCATGGTGGCCATGGGGCTGACTTGGGTGCGTATCGGCGAATTTGCCTGGTCCCGCATTGAACCGGCAGAAGGTCGGTTTGATTGGGAATGGCTCGACCACGCAATAGACGTTCTGACCAATTCTGGCCTGCAAGTGGTGCTTGGCACACCCACCGCTACGCCGCCACGCTGGGTGGTGGACAAACATCCGGACTTGCTGGCGGTGGATGCGAATGGCCGCCGTCGCGGTTTTGGCTCCCGCCGCCACTATTGTTTTTCCCACAAAGGCTACGCGCAGGAATGCGACCGAATTGTTGAGGCTGTCGCCCGGCGTTACGGCGCCCGCGTGGCGACTTGGCAGACAGACAATGAATACGGCTGCCATGACACCACGATCAGCTATTCGGATGCGGCCCGCGACGCGTTCCAGGACTGGTGCGCGCAGCGGTATCAGTCGGTCGATGCGCTCAATCGCGCTTGGGGTAATGCGTTTTGGTCCATGGACTATGACCGGTTTGATCAGATTGACCTGCCAACAGCCACAGTGACGGAGCCGAACCCGGCCCACACAATGGCTTTCCGGCGGTTCTCCTCAGATCAGGTGGTTCGGTTCAACGCGCGTCAGGCGCGGATCATCCGCCGCTATTCTGATGCGCCGGTCAGCCACAACTTCATGGGGCGAGTGACAGAGTTCGACCATTATGCCGTGGGCGCAGACCTCGATATCGCGACGTGGGACAGCTATCCCCTTGGATTTCTGGAAGACCGCGTCCCCGCAGATGATGCGCGTAGGTGTTTATATGCCCGCCAGGGCGACCCGGATTTCCAGGCCTTTCACCACGACTTGTATCGCAGTGTCGGGGGCGGGCGTTGGTGGGTGATGGAACAACAGCCGGGCCCGGTGAACTGGGCACCAGTTAACCCGGCGCCTCTACCCGGTATGGTCCGGCTTTGGTCGTGGGAGGCCTTCGCCCACGGGGCGGAGGCGGTCTGTTACTTCCGCTGGCGTCAGGCGCCGTTTGCGCAAGAACAAATGCACGCAGGTCTTTTGCGCCCGGACGGTACTGAAGCCGCCGGGGCGGCGGAGGCGGCAGAGGTTGCCGTCGAGATCGCCAACGCGCCTGAGGTCGGGTCAAGCGCGGCGCAAGTGGCGCTGGTCTTTGACTATGATGCCGAATGGGCTTGGGACACACAGCCCCACGGGGAGGGGCTCCGCTATTTCGGGCTGGTCTTTGATGTGTACCGGACTTTGCGGCGGCTGGGTCAGTCGGTGGATATTGTGGCACCCGGCACGCGTGATTTCAGCGGGTATAAGGCGGTTTTTGCACCGGGCTTGAGCCATATGGATGACGCCTTGAAAGCGGCACTGGTGGAAAGCGGCGCGCAAGTCCTTATCGGCCCGCGCTGCGGCCAGAGAACAGTTGAAGGTGCGATCCCGGTGCCGCTTGGCCCGGCTATACCGGGTTTGGATGTCGTGACCAGCTATGTCGAGAGTTTCCGCGCGGACATGCCAGAACCTTTGGAACAGGGCGGCGCTGTTCAGGGCTGGCGTGAGGCGCTGGAAGGGACGGCAGATGTGGTGGAATGCTGCGCGGATGGCATGCCTGCGGTTATGCAAACCGGGGCGGTGGCCTATCTGGGAGGTTGGCCAGACGGCGTTGGAGCAAAGCGGATCGTTGAGCGTGTGTTGGGTGCGGCAGGGTTGCCGATGCAAGATATGCCGCCGGGTGTGCGGATGCGAGAAACAGCGACAGAGCGGTTTTGGTTCAACTACGGGGCTGATGACGCCAACTTTGAGAACAGAATACTACCGGCTTGTGGCGTGGTGTGCGAAGCCCGCTAAGCGTAGATCCGGCGCGGCGTGCATCCCCGGTCAGACGAAACGCGGATTACCGCGTTTTCAGCTTTGGGTTCAGCGCGTCATTCAGTCCATCCCCCACCAGTGAAATGCACAGCACCGTCACGAAGATGCACAAACCCGGGATTGTGACCGTGTAGCTTGCATCCAAAATGTATTGCCGGTTGGACCCAATGATCTGACCCCAGCTGATCACGTTCGGGTCGGTAAGACCCAGAAAGCTTAACCCCGCCTCAAACAGGATCGCGCTGCCCACCATCAAGGCGGCTTGCACGATGATCGGCGGCAAGGCGTTTGGCAAAATGACAGAGAACATGATCCGCCGTGGCGGTGTGCCGGTGGCGCGGGCCGCCATCACAAATTCAAGCTCTCGGATACGCAGGAACTCAGCCCGCGTGATCCGGGCCACAGCGGTCCAGCTGACGATGCCGATGGCAAAAGTGATCATCGGCAGGGACGCGCCAAAGAGCGCGACAATGACCATCGAGAACAAAAGCGTTGGTAGCACCTGAAAGAACTCCGTGATGCGCATCAGCACCTCTTCCACCCAGCCACGATAAAAACCGGCCAGCGCGCCGACGCTGACGCCAATCACGACGGACATGAAGGCAGCTGACAGGCCGATCACGATGGACACCCTTGATCCACCGATGATCTGAGAAAACAGATCGCGGCCGAGGTAGTCAGTGCCAAGCGTGAAGCCGTCTACTCCCGGTGGTGAGAACGGCGCCCAGACCATCTCAAACGGATCGGTCGGATAAATGAACGGCCCAAAGATGGCGGCCAACACGATCAGCGACAGAATGACCAACGCCACCATGGCAGCATAGTTGCCGCGAAAACGTCCGAAACTTTCAGCCAGGGGAGACTGCGCAGAGGCGGCGGTTGCGGGATCAAGATCGCTCATGCTGATTTCCTCAAGCGTGGATCAATGGCGCGCAGGACCATGTCCGTGACCAGGTTACCGACAACCACCACAAGGGCAGAGAAAAACAGGATCCCCAGAATTGTTGGCGTGTCGCGTGCGATGATCGACTGGAATGCCAGCGTGCCAAGTCCCGGCCAACTAAACACCGCCTCCACCAGCACCGCGCCAGAGATGACAGCCGAAAACTGCAGACCAGCCAACGTGACCACAGGTGACAGCGCGTTTTTCAGTGCGTGGCGATAGACGACCGTATTCTCTGGCAGGCCCTTGGCGTAAGCAGTGCGGACATAATCAGTGCGCAGTTGTTCCAGCATCGTGGCCCGTGTCAGTCGCGAATAAAGCGCCAGAAAAACGCTGGCCAATGTGATCATAGGCAGGGTCAGGTGTTTAAGCACGTCGAGCGTTTGCACAAAGAATCCGCCGCTGATCGTGACATCCCGCATACCGGCCACTGGGAAAATCTGGATTTGCAGGGAAAATGCAATCAACAGCAGGATGCCGGTCCAGAAAACCGGTGCGGAATATCCGAAAAGGGCAAGGAATGTGACAGAAAGCGAAGCGACCCCGTTAGGGTTTTTCGCCGAAATCACGCCTAAAACTACCCCCACGATCAGCGCCAGGATCTGGGCTGAGAAGACCAGTAAAAGCGTGGCAGGCAGCCGTTGCAGGATCAGATCGACCACCGGTGTGTTGTAGAAAAACGAATAGCCCAGATCGCCCTGGGCCACGTTGCCGATGTAACGGCCCAGCTGCACAAGAAATGGTTGGTCCAGGCCGTAGTCTTTGCGGATCTGTTCCAACACCTCTGCATCTGCGCCACCGTTGGCCTGCGCGATGGTGTCCGCCACGTCGCCGGGGGCCAGGTGCATCATGGAAAAATTCAGCACCAACACAGCGATTAGCAAGAGAGCTGCGTAGAAGGCGCGGACGATGAAAGTGCTTAGAAAGGCCAAGGCGGGGCTCCCGGTTCAAAAAACGCGCGGCGAGGGGCCCGCCGCGCGCGTATGCTTTAGGTCACCGCGATCACTCTTTCAGGTACACGAGATCGAGCGGCGAAGATGTCGCCCAGATGCCCAGCGGCGGGTTGCCGACCTTGTCGGAATAGACCGTATGATAGGGCAGGGTGTTCACGTGGTAGACCGGCAGTTCATCCGCGATGATCTGCTGATATTCCGCGTAAAGCGCCTTGCGCTTGTCCGGGTCTGTTTCCACTGCAGCCATGGAAGCAAGCTCGTCGATACGGGCGTTGGAATAGCCCTGCGTGTTCGACCAGACGCCTTTGGCGATGTTGGTGCTGTCGTAGGTCCGGTGCACGCCGATTACCGGGTCACCCCAGTTAAAGACGGTGTCCCAGGACATGTCGAAGTCCATCGTGCCCATCTTCTTGGCCCAGGTCGGGAAGTCGGCGGAGGCGCGAACCTCAACGTCGATGCCCACCTTTTTCAGCGCGGCTTTCACGTATTCGACCTGTGGCTTCACGCCTGGCCAGCCGAAGTCGATTGTCAGGCTGAAACGCGAGTCGCCGTCCATCGGATAGCCTGCCTCATCCAGCAATGCTGCCGCTTTTTCGAGGTCCAGGCCATAGCCGTCCTGCGCCGCGTAAAACGGGCTGTCCGGGTGGATGCCGGTGGTGGAATCCGCAGCCGTCCCCTGCATCAGCGCCTTGTGGATGAAGTTTTTATCCACCGCATGGGCAATTGCCTTGCGCACACGCACGTCAGCCAACGGGCCTTTGGTGGTGTTCATCGCCAGCCAATCGAGCGGGCCAATGCCGCCGTAGCCTTCGGCAGTCACGGTCAGCCCATCGACGCCTTTTAGGCGGTTGATGATGCGTGGCAGCGATTCAAACGCGCCCATGTGCAGTTCGCCATTTTCATAAGCAATGGCGCGCGCAGCTGGGTCGGTGATGATCCGCAGGACAATCTTGTCGAGGTACGGACGGCCTTCCATGAAGAAGTCGTCGAACCGTTCCATGATCACATGTTCGCCGTTCTTGAACTCAACCAGTTTGAACGGGCCGGACCCCACAACATTTTCGTTGTTACGCGGGTGGGCTTTGACGTCCGTGATCTCACCGTCGCCGTAGATGTGCTTTGGGATGATCGACATCAATTGACCCGACATCGCCAGCATCAAGGCCGGGTGCGGTTTGGACAGCTTCAGAACCGCGGTGTGTTCATCCGGTGTTTCAACGGTTTCTACCGGCGCAAACATGGACTTGAACGGGTGGTTCGCCTTGATCACTTCAACCGAGAACGCCACGTCTTCAGAAGTGATTGGCTCCCCGTCGTGGAATTTCGCGTTTTTGCGCAAGTTCAGCGTTACGGTCAGGCCGTCGTCTGACACTTCCCAGCTTTCAGCCAGATAAGGTTGCGGGTCCCAGTTTTCGTCGTAGCGCAGGGGCGACGCAAAAAGCTGCGCGCCAGGATAGCCGGTCACGATACCGGACTGCACGGATGAATTGAGGTTGCGGACATTGCTGCCCAAGACGGACACCAGCGTGCCGCCTTTCTTGGGCTCTTCCGCCCAAGCGCCTGTTGCCACGGTGGCGGCAAGCGCGGCCCCGGTGGCTAGACCTTTGAAAAAGAATCTCATTAGTTTCTCCCTGATGTTGTGTAGATTTTATCTTTCACAGCAGTCAGCGTAGCGAAGGATTCCGCCACGTCAAAGGATTCTGTTGCAAATGCAACTTTCGCTGGCATTGTGAACATGCTCAAAAAAGGCTGTTGCTATGATCACTATCTACTCTGCCCGCAAAATCATCACGATGAACCCGGCCCGACCGGAGGTGACACACGTGGCCGTCAGGGACGGCATCATCGTGGGGGCTGGCAGCATAAAAGAGCTGGAAGGTTTCGGGGACTACTCGCTTGACGAACGATTTGCCGACAAGGTTCTGATGCCGGGGTTTGTCGAAGGTCACGCCCACACGATGGAAGGTTCGCTTTGGTCGCACACCTATTGCGGTTGGTTTGACCGCACCGATCCAAACGGCAAGGTCTGGTCCGGGGTGAAAACTATTGACGGTGTGCTGGAACGTCTGCGGGAGGCAGAGGCCAACATCACGGACCCTGATGCTCCGCTGCCAGGGTGGCAGCTTGATCCGATCTACATGGACAATGCCAAGGTAACGCGCCAACAGCTTGATACCGTGTCTGAAACCCGGCCAATCGGGGTCATGCATGCCTCGGGCCACATCATGAATTTCAATTCCAAAGCGTTGGAGATGGCAGGGCTTTTGAAACCCGGGATAAACCATCCGGGCATACCTCTTGGTGCAGATGGCCTGCCCACAGGGGAATTGCGCGGCCCGGACGCTTACCTGCCAGTTGCCCCCTACACAGGCTTTTCCCGCGATGCGCTGTCGGTGGACGAAGACGGCCTGCGCGCCTTTGGCAAGCTGTGCGTGCGTACTGGCACAACAACAATCACAGACCTGGCCGCACGGCTGACGGAAAACGCCGTTCCAATGATGCTGCGTGTGACAGGTGATCCCAAATACCCGGCCCGCGTGGTCCCGTTGCGCTTTTTCCTTGGCGTCACACCGGAAGAGTTGATCGACCATGTGACCGAACTGGCCGACCAATCCACGGATCGCCTGCGGATGGGTAAAATCAAGGTTGTCGCCGACGGTTCTATTCAGGGATTCTCCGCCCGCATGCGAGCGCCGGGATATTACAACGGTGCGGAAAACGGGCTTTGGTACATCACCCCCGACCACATGGCAGAGATTTACGAAAAGGCGCTGGCAAGCGGCATTCACGTCCATACGCACACCAACGGAGATCAGGCGACAGAACTCGTGCTTGATACGATGGAGGCCGCGTTGCGCAAGCATCCGGGCTTTGACCACCGCTTCACGATCCAGCATTGCCAGCTGGCCGACGCGGCACAGTTTCGGCGGATGGCAAAGCTTGGCATGTGCGTGAACCTGTTTGCCAACCACCACTTCTACTGGGGCGACGAACACTACAACCTGACGGTCGGGCCGGAACGGGCCGAACGTATGAACGCTTGCCGCACTGCACTGGATAGCGGCGTGCCGATGGCGATACATTCCGACGCACCGGTTACCCCGCTGGGCCCGCTTTTCACGGCCTGGTGCGCGGTCAACCGGATCACGGCGAGCGGGCGAACCCAGGGTGAATATGAAAAGATCACCGTGGGGGAGGCGCTTTACGCAATCACACTGGGCGCGGCGTATACGCTGCATCTGGACGGCGAAGTAGGCTCTATCGAGGCTGGCAAAAAAGCCGACTTTGCCGTTCTGGAAGATGACCCTACGGAAATGGCACCGGATGCGCTGAAGGACGTGGGCGTCTGGGGTACGGTTCAAGGCGGGCGCATCTTTGCTGCGGCGGATTTATGAGCCTTCCGGTCACCATAATTGGTGGCTACCTGGGGGCCGGAAAGACCACGCTCGTTAATCACCTGTTGCGCCATGCAAATGGATTGCGCATCGCGGTTCTGGTCAATGAATTTGGCACCCTGCCCATTGACGCTGACCTGATCGAGGCGGAGGACGGCCAGATGATTTCCATCGCGGGGGGCTGCGTTTGCTGCGCCTACGGCGATGACATGGCCGCCGCTATGATGGATCTGCTGGCGCTCGATCCTCGCCCCGACCATGTGGTGCTGGAGGCGTCGGGCGTCGCCTTGCCCGCGTCCATTGCGGGCACGGTGTCACTGCTGCAAGGGTTCAGCGTCGACGGGATCGTTGTGCTGGCTGATGCGGAAACCGCGCAGAAAAACGCGAACCACAAGTTTATGGGTGACACGGTTACGCGCCAGCTGTCACAGGCGGATCTGGTGGTGTTGAACAAGACCGATCTGGTGCAGGACCTCGGCGCCGTGACCGGGTTTGTTGCGACCCAGACACAGGCGACAGTCATTCGTGCCACTCAGGGCCAGGTGCCACCAACCGTACTGTTGCAATCTTTCCCGGACACAACACTCAGCGGCCCGGCGCACGCGGCCTCGTACTATCGCACGCTGGCTCTGCCTGCGGATCCGCCCATGGATCCTCAGACCGTTGCGAAAGCCCTTGCCGGTGCCGATCTGAACCTGCTGCGCGCAAAAGGCTTCGTTCAGGATGCTTCAGGCCAACGCTATGCTATCCAATGCGTCGCGCGCCGCGCCGCATACGAAAAGGCAGCACCCGATGCGCCTTTGGGCCTTGTCGCCATCGGCTTGTCCGACACGTTCGATGAGCCAAAAATCCGCGCCGCTCTGATAACTGCCACCCTCATAGACGCTTAGGTCTCGCCCTTCTTTGGGCCAAAAACATCCCGGGGGGCCGCGCAGCGGCTGGGGGCGGCGCCCCCTCGGACGCTAGACACGCGCACCCGACCCCGATAGGCAGGCGAAAAAGCAGGGGATACTACGATGGCAGACGAGCAACCGCAGATTTACCTCATCACCCCCCAAAACTTTGAGCTCTCTACCTTTTCAACCGACCTTTCCCGACTGCTCGACAGCTTTGCTATTGCCTGTGTCCGATTGCGCGCGGGCGAAGACGCGGCCGCGTTGTCGCGAAACGCCGATGCCCTGCGGGCCATTTGCCACGAGCGCGACGTGCCTCTGGTCCTGGAAACCCACACTGGTCTGGCCGCGCAACATGGGCTTGACGGGGTGCACCTGACTGATGGTGCGCGCAGTGTCGCCGCCGCGCGCAAAGACGTGCCGGAGGATGGTATCATCGGCGCCTTTTGCGAAGATTCGCGTCACACAGGCATAAGCGCAGGCGAAGCAGGTGCCGACTACATCGCTTTTGGACCGGTTGCCCCAGATACTCTGGCTGCAAATCCCCCGGTTGAGGCTGAGACCTTAACCTGGTGGTCGCAAATGATCGAAATCCCAGTGGTCGTTGAAGGTGGGCTGACGCTGGAACTGGCGGAAAGCCTCGCGCCAGTTGTCGATTTTCTGGCGTTCGGGTCCGAAATCTGGTCCCACGGCGCAGGACCGGACGCGGCACTCGCTGCGTTCATGGAACGCTTGAGCTAGCTCGCTTCAAATCCCCTGCGTACAGCGTTTTCCGCCGCTTTTGACAAGGCTTTGCGGTCTGCAAAAGCGTCGGGAAGCAACGGGTCGCCAAAGATCACATCCACGCGGCCATGCCGGGCAAGTCCCAGCATCGCCAGAAAGTGCGGCGCAAAGTCCATTTGACCCCACCAGCCGTAGATCCGGGGATCTGCGCCATCAGGCGCGTGGTAACGCACTGATACCGGTTGCACCGCATAACCCGCGAATTCTGGCCCCAGAACAGAGGCAAAGAGTGTCGGGCGAAACGGCAAAACCCGCTGGCCGTCGGTTGATGTGCCTTCCGGGAAGAACAAAAGCCGGTCCCCGGCCTGCAACCGTGCCATCATCGTATCGCGATGCTCCGCGGCCTCGGTCCGGCGCCTGGCGATGAAAACCGTGCCGGTGCCGCGTGCCACCAAACCGATGCCGGGCCATTTGGCGACCTCAGCCTTGGAGACGAAGTTCAAAGGGCAGGCTGCCGTCAGCACAAAAATGTCGAGCCAGCTGGAATGGTTTGCCACCAGCGCGCGCGTTCTGGGCGCCACGGTGCCGCTTAAAGTCATGCGCAGCCCAATCATGCGCAGGGTCACGCGACTGGCAAAGGTAACGATGCGTTGCGCAGCAGGGCCAAATCCGACGGCGCGCAATAGAATTACAAACGGCAAAAGGCCAAAAACAGTGATCGCGATCACCAGTCCCCGCACCACCACCCGCATCCAGTCCGCGCCGCGAACCTTCGGCCAGGTAGGACGGCTGCCGTCGTCCCAGGTAGGTGTCAAGCTGCGCGCCGTGCCGGGGCGGCCACGGACCGCATTGCGGCCATAGCTGCCGTGTCCATCACCAAAAACACGTCGATGGTGTTGAAATCATGGTCGATATAGGCGCCATCACCAACCTTGCCGCCGATGCGCAGGTAGCTTTTCAACAGCGGCGGGATAGATTTGACCGCTGCAACCGGGTTTGGTTCGGTGTCGCCCAACCGGTCCAACGGGATTGCATCGGCCCCGTGGGCCACGGCCCTCAATGCCGGATCAGCCCGGTGGCTGCGTCCCAGATGGGCCATGGCTTGGGTATATGGTTTCGGGTCAGTGCCGGGAAAAGACGCCACACCAAACAACAGCTCGACCCCATGAATGGCAACATATTCCGACAGGCCAATCCACAAAAGGCGCAGAGCTATGCCCCCGCGATGGCCTTCCGCGATGCAGGTCCGGCCAAGTTCTAACGTCGGGCGCCCAGTGGCCACCAAAGGTGACAGATCGTATTCCGAAGAAGAATAAAAACCGTCGTGGGCTTGTGCCACAGTTCCCCGCAGCAGCCGATAAACGCCAACCACATTGTGGCCTTCGTTGGGGTTGCTGCGATCTTTGAGAATCAAATGATCGGCGTAGGCATCAAACCGGTCGCTTTCACGTCCGGGCGTCAGCGACGTTGGCTTCGCCCCCATTTCATCGACAAACACTTGCCACCGCAGTCTTTCGGCGGCCGCTTCTTCCTCCGGCGTGTCCGCCAATTTCAGCTCATAGTCGTCTGTTAGATGACGCATCGGCCGCTCTTCCCCAGCTTTGTTAACGCCTTCTAAACCGAAAGCGCGCAAATTGAAACAAATAGGCAAAAGAGAGTTAACAGATTATTGTGCAATCAAAGATTGCGCTAGTTGAGCGGAAAAGCCGCTGGGTTGAGTGCGACTTTGCCGTCGCGACCAAGGAGAAACGTGACCGGAATGAGCCAATCGAACCAATTACCTGCGCTGATCAGCTCGCGCATCTGCCATGATCTGGCAAGCCCGCTTATGGCCATCGCCAACGGGCTGGAATTTCTGGAAATGACCGGGTTTGCCGGCACGCCGGAGGCGGACCTTTTGGCCGACAGCGTGAAGTCTGCGCGTGCGCGGATGGAGTTTTTCCGCATCGCTTTCGGCGCGGCATCGCCGGATGGGCGAATTGGCGCGCGCCAGGCGCAAACGGCCCTGGGGGATCACTTTCGCGACCGCAAAATCGACGCGGTTTGGGACGTGTCAGACGATGTGTCGCGGGTAGAGGCAAAACGCGCGTTTCTATTGGCGCAATGCTGTGAAACCGCGATGCCAAGGGGCGGCTCGGTCCGCATCACGCGACCCGGCGCCGTCTGGCAGATCGCCGCAGAAACGCCTGTGGTCAAAGAAGTCAGCGAACTTTGGGAGGTTCTTCAAGGGGGACACGCCGAAATCGGATCCGCCCATGTGCATTTCCTGCTGGCCTACGACGCCGCTGATGGACGGGGCATTGTTGTGGACCTGTCCGAAGGCGCAATCACCGTACGGCTCGGCTGATGCAGTCAGCTGATCGGTTTTAGCCCGGACTTAAAGCGACGCATGTTCGCCTGATAGTGCAGGGCGCTCGCCTCCAGCATTTTTGCAGCGGCGGGGTCAAGCGTGCGCACGACCTTACCCGGCGCACCCATCACGAGACTGTTGTCGGGGATCTCCTTCCCCTCTGTGATCAACGCACCGGCGCCGATCAGGCAGTTTTTGCCCACCTTGGCGCCGTTCAGCACCGTGGCGCCCATGCCGATCAGGGACTTGTCACCGATGGTGCAGCCGTGCAGCATGGCTTTATGCCCAATCGTGCAATTGCACCCGATGGTCAGGGGAAAACCGGCGTCAGTGTGGAGGACTGAATTTTCCTGAATATTGGACCCGTGTCCCACAAAGATGTTTTCCGTATCGCCGCGCAGGGTGGCACAAAACCAGATGCCGGTTGCCTCTTCCAACGTCACATCTCCGATGACGTTGGCGTCGTGGGCTACCCACCAATCGTCGCCATCTGGGGTCGTCGGGGCCACGCCATCCAGTTCAAAAAGCATCTTGGATCTCCTCAAATTCGGAATTGAGCCCGCGTACCTTGTCCATAACGCCGGGCTGACGGTTCAACCTCAGCCGTTCAGCTTCGATAATTGCGTGCAACTGGGCTGAGCACTGGTCCAGGTCATCGTTGACCAACACATAGTCGTAACCGTCGAAGTGGCTGATCTCGTCGCGGGCCTTTTTCATTCGATTGGCCACGACCTCTGCGCTGTCGGTGCCGCGCTCTTTCAACCTGCCGTGCAGTTCCTTGATCGACGGCGGAAGGATGAAGATCGACACGACATAGGCGCTCAAGTCCGACCGGCTGATCTGCTGGCCGCCTTGCCAGTCCACGTCAAACAACACATCGCGTCCGTCGGCTATTGCCGCTGCCACAGGGCCTCGGGGGGAGCCATAGCGGTTTGAAAAGACCTGTGCGTGTTCCAGCATGTCGCCGGCAGCGACCATGGCTTCAAACTCTTCGGCGGTGCGAAAATAGTAATCCTTGCCGTCAACTTCGCCTTCGCGCGGCGGGCGGGTGGTCGCGCTGACGGAAAAGCTGATACTTTCGTCCCAGGCCATCAACCTGCGCGCGAGCGTGGATTTCCCTGCGCCTGATGGCGATGAGAGGATGATCAAAAGCCCAGTGCGTGCGCTGCCCATCATTTACTCCACGTTTTGAACCTGTTCGCGCATCTGGTCGATCACGGTTTTCAGGTCAAGCCCGATCCGCGTCAGGCCCTCATGCCCGGATTTGGAACATAAGGTATTCGCCTCTCGATTGAACTCTTGCGTCAGAAAATCGAACTTGCGCCCGATGGGTCCGTCCTGCTGCAACAGATCGCGAGCGGCCTTGATATGCGCATCCAGCCGGTCGAGTTCTTCGGCCACATCACCCTTTACCGCCAGTATGGCCAGCTCTTGGGCGATGCGGGCCTCATCCAGTCCTTCTGTGGTGTCCAGCAGTTTGGCAACATTGGCCCGAAACGCAGCCGCAGCCTTTTCGGCGCGGTCGGGCAAGGTGGCCCTCGCGTCCGCGACGCAGGTGTCTATGCGGCTGATTTGGTCGGTCAGGATTGACGCAAGTGCTGTGCCTTCTGCTGCGCGGGCGGATTGAAAGGCGTCCACCGCAGCCTGCATGGTTTTGGTCATGGCTTTGATATGCGGCGTCAGGTCCGTGTCCCCGTCCACGCGGGTCAAAACACCGGGAAAGGTCAGCAGGGCGGAGATTTCAACCGGACCGGGCGACATGCCGCGCGCTTCTGCTGCGGTACGGGCAACTTGGGCGGCTTCAATGGCTTGAGCCAACCCATCTTCGTTCAAGCGCGTTTGCGTTTCACTGCCCACACGCTTCAGTTTCAGGCCCACATTGATTGTGCCCCGTTGCGCAGCGGCACTGACAGATTTGCGCACCGGTTGATCCAACGGATCACAGCCGTCTGGCATACGCAGCCGGATGTCGAGCCCGCGCCCGTTCACGGACCGGATTTCCCACGTCCAGGTTAGCGTTGCGTTTGCGCCGTTTGCTGACCCGAAGGCGGTCATAGAGTTTACCATATGTAAAACTTTAGCTCCCAATCCGGACAAATACGCGGCAAAATAGCTTCAACCGCACCTCTTCTCAGCGCGTCGCGCCGTGTCGAATGCGATCTTTGAATGCCAGAGTCGAAGGATCCACGCAATGATGCGCCTCGTTACCGACAACGGGAAAGCCCCCGCTTTCCGTCCAGACGCCCCCGTTCAGACCCTTAAACCCACCAATCGGGCTTTTGCACAGGTCTTTGATTATTGGGAGCGTTTGCGGGCCGGGCGGTTGGCCCCGGTTCGGGCCGAACTTGATCCCAGGGAACTCTCCGGTGCGCTCGACAACCTTTTTATCCTTGAAGAACGCGGGGCGGAGGATATCTCTTTCCGCCTTGCAGGGCGGCTTTTGACTGGCCTAATGGGGATGGAGTTGCGCGCAATGCCCGCACGGGCGGTTATTTCGCCGGTTTACCGCGCGGAATTTGAGGCGATCTTAGCGGATATGTTGGTGGACCCGAAAATTGTTGAGCTGCGCCTGATCGCGGATCAGGACAGCGGCAGCAAAGCGACTGCGCGGATGCTTCTGCTGCCGATGCGAAACCAGCGCGGCCAAATGAAACGGATTCTAGGATGTGTCACCTTGGAAGGCGGCACCCAAGGTACACCGGTCAGGTTTGATGTGGTTGATCACACCACCACCCGCATTGTAGCGCAAGCTCAGGACGAAGCAGCTGACCGGGTGCCTTCCAACCCGCTGTCGCAGATCAGACGCCCCGCTGCCGCGAAACAACCGGCCCGGACGCAACGCTTAAGCGCGGAGCGTGCCTATTTGCAGTTGGTACGCAGTTAACATTAAAAAAAATCGCGCCGATGGCGCGCCTTTTAGATTTGTGAGAGGCCCCGGATCGTTGTCCGGGGCTTTGTTGCTTTAGCCAGCCTTGCGCTGCGCCACGGCGCGCTCTTCCAATTCTTCAGCCACAAGGAAAGCAAGTTCCAGGGCCTGGCTGGCGTTCAGCCTTGGGTCGCAGGCGGTGTGATACCGGCTCGACAAATCTTCGTCCGTCACAGCGCGCACGCCGCCGGTGCATTCGGTCACGTCTTTGCCGGTCATTTCAAAATGCACGCCGCCCGGAATGGTTCCTTCAGCTTTGTGGATGGCGAAGAAGTCCTGAACCTCTTGCAACACATCCTTGAACTGGCGTGTTTTGTAGCCTGTGGACGACTTGATCGTGTTGCCGTGCATCGGGTCGCAGGTCCACAGAACATTAAACCCTTCTTCTTCAACTGCGCGGATCAGACGGGGCAGATGTTCGCCCACTTTACCGGCGCCGAAGCGGTTGATCAGGGTGATCCGGCCCTGCTCGTTGGTTGGGTTGAGGATCTCGATCAGTTGCTTGAGGTCATCGGTGGAAATAGACGGCCCACATTTGAAACCGATCGGATTTTGCACGCCTTTGGCAAATTCCACATGGGCGCCGTCCGGCTGGCGCGTGCGGTCGCCGATCCAGATCATATGCCCGGACCCGGCCAGCCACTTGCCGGTGGTGGAATCAACCCGGCACAGTGCCTCCTCATATTCCAACAACAGGGCTTCGTGGCTGGTGTAGAAGTCAACGGTGTGAAGTTCTGAAGTGGTGTCGGAGGATACGCCCGCCGCCGTCATGAAATCGAGCGCGTCAGAGATCCGAGCCGCCAGTTCCGTGTATTTCTTGGTGGCCCCTTCGGCCCCGGTGAAGCCCAGGTTCCATTCGTGTACGTGATGAATGTCGGCGAAACCGCCCATCGAGAACGCCCGCAGCAAGTTCAGGCTGGCGGCAGCCTGGGTGTAGGCCTGCAGCATTCGGTTTGGATCTGGCACACGGGCGACCTCGGTGAATTCAAAGCCGTTGATGATGTCGCCGCGGTAGCTTGGCAGCTCAACACCGTCGATCACCTCGGTGGGGGCAGAGCGCGGTTTGGCCATCTGGCCAGCCACGCGTCCGACCTTAATCACCGGCACCTTGGCGCCGTAGGTCAGGACCACAGCCATCTGCAACATCACCTTATAGGTGTCGCGCAAAATGTCAGCGCCAAATTCACCGAAGCTTTCTGCGCAGTCGCCGCCTTGCAAAAGGAACGCCTCACCCCGGGATGCCTGCGCGAGTTTCGCCTTCAATGCTCGCGCTTCGCCTGCAAACACAAGCGGGGGAAAGCTGGCCAGGCGTGCCTCTGCTGCTTGGAGTGCAGCTGCATCGGTATAGACCGGCATTTGGATCCGTTCTTTTGCACGCCAATCGGTTTTTTTCCAGGCAGTCGTCATCGTTTCAGTCCCGCAGGTGGTTCGTCATCAGGTGTTAGGAGAGGCGGAAATACAGCAACTTAATAGATTTGGCTAGTTGAGCTTGGGGTTTCATGGGCAATTAACCGAATGGATTTAGCAGTTGTGTGATCGCAAGTGGGTCCGATCTTGCGGCGGACCGTTAAAAACCCCAATTTGACCGCAAGCTAGGCGCCGTGGCGATTCGGCGCCGCCAATCCGGAGTTCGGGCATGTCCACCCACCCAGGCATCGACCCAGGGGCACGCACACGGCGTTTTGTGTTTTTGTTGCTCAACGATTTTTCGATTGTGCCGTTTGCAACGGCCATTGATGCATTGCGTCTGGCAAACCGCTTTGCCCGCAAAGATCTCTACGCTTGGGCGTTGGCATCCGAAGATGGCACGTCTGCCAAGTCTTCTACCGGCACCCGCGTGGCTGTGGATCAGGGACTGACCGACGTGGGACGCGATGACACGATTGTCGTTTGCGGGGGTGTGGATGTCGGACCGGCGACCACGCGCCCGATCTTGGGTTGGTTGCGCCGCGAAGCGCGCAAAGGCGTTCACGTGGGCGGGCTTTGCACTGGCGCCTGGACGCTGGCAAAGGCAGGCCTGCTGGACGGTCGCAAGTGCACGATACATTGGGAAAACCACGACAGTTTTTCCGAGGAGTTTGACGAAGTGGACTTGCAAAAGTCGGTTTTTGTGATCGACGGCAACCGCTTTACCTGTGCGGGCGGCACCTCCAGCCTCGACCTGATGCTGCGCCTGATGGCGACCCAGTCTGGTGAAGAGTTGGCCAATTGGGTGGCCGATCAGACCCTGCATACCAATATTCGCACCGACCGGGATGAACAGCGCCTGTCTATCCCCACACGGATCGGTGTGCGGCATCCAAAGCTGAGTGCAGTCATTCAGATGATGGAACAAAACATCGAAGAACCAGTCAGCCCTAGCGTGCTGGCCGCCGATGTGGGCATGTCCACCCGCCAGTTGGAGCGGCTGTTTGCCCGCTATCTGACCCGCAGTCCAAAGCGTTACTATATGGAATTGCGCCTGCAAAAGGCCCGCAACCTTTTGATGCAGACGGATATGAGCGTTATCAACGTGGCACTGGCGTGCGGTTTTGCATCGCCTTCCCATTTTTCAAAATGCTACCGGGCGCAGTATGACACGACACCGTATCGGGAACGGGGCAGCCAGGCTGCCAAAAGGGCCGCGGAATAGGCGGTTTCTTGATAAAACGTCCCGTAGCCATGGCAAAATCGTCGGTTAGCGCTTGCAAATGCAACGCGCACGCAAGTAACAGGGCGGGAGCTTACCGGGGGGCCTCAGATGACCGTTTACCTTCATGGCCTGTCCACGGCACTTCCACCGTATTGTCTGGATCAAAAGGCCGTAAAGGAACGGGCCGCCATGATTTTGGGCGGCAAGTATCCGCAGTTCGAACGCCTGTCCCGGTCCTTTGAAAACAGCGGCATCGACCGGCGGTATTCCGTGGCGCCTTTGGATTGGTTTTCTGACCCGCACGGCTGGTCAGACCGAAACACGGCGTTTTTGGCCGGTGCCAAGCTGATGTTTATCGAAGCTGCGCAAAAGGCGCTGGATGACGCTGGATGGCAGGGGTCCGACGTTGATACGGTTGTCACCGTATCCTCCACCGGAATTGCCACGCCGACGCTTGAAGCGCAGGTATTCTCTGACATGGGCTTTCGCGAAGATATATTGCGCGTACCTCTCTTCGGATTGGGGTGCGCTGGCGGCGTATCCGGTTTGTCAGTGTCTCAATCACTGGCCACCGCGAACCCCGGATCTAAGGTGCTGCTGGTTGTGGTTGAGGCATGTTCGCTGGCGTTCCGATCGGACCGTCTACAAAAGGCTGATATCATTGCGACCGTTTTGTTTGGTGATGGTGGCGCTGCAGCCTGTCTTAGCTCTGACGCGCCCGCCGACAAAAAAGTTGTGGCGCTTGATCGTGGCTATCAAAAGATGTGGCCCGATACGCTGGGCATTATGGGCTGGGATGTGGATGAAACCGGCTTTGGCGTTGTCTTTGACCGCGCTATTCCGGGTTTTGTAACAGAAGAATTCGCTGATGCAGCTGCAGGTGCGCTGGAGGCATCAAACCTGAAGCGAGACCAGATCGACCGGTTTGTCTGCCATCCCGGCGGCGCGAAAGTGGTCGAGGCGATTGAAGGGGCCATGCATCTGGAACAGGGCAGCCTAGTTGCGGAGCGGGAAACGCTGCGGAAATCGGGCAACATGTCCGCCCCCACCGTCATGTTTGTGATGAAAGAAGTTTTGGACGCGGGCACGTCCGGCCAGATGATGGCGTGCGCGCTTGGCCCAGGGTTCACTGCATCTTTCCTGCCGTTCCACGTACAACAGGACGCCGCCTGATGGCCCTGGGCGCTACGCTTTTCCTCGCCTTCATCATTGTGCAAAGGCTGAGCGAACTGGTGATTGCCAGACGCAACACCGCGCGGTTGCTGGAAAAGGGTGCGTATGAGGTGGGCGCGTCGCACTATCCTGTCATGGTTGGCATGCACACGGCCTGGATCGTCTGCCTTGTGGTGTTTGGCTACGCGAACCCGGTTTCC
Source organism: Pseudomonadota bacterium (assembly GCA_039030095.1). Classification (GTDB taxonomy): domain Bacteria; phylum Pseudomonadota; class Alphaproteobacteria; order Rhodobacterales; family Rhodobacteraceae; genus Amylibacter. The sequence continues at coordinate 38,738 of JBCCET010000008.1, forward strand.
CTAGGGTGGTTGGCGATTTTTGTTGTTCTGCAAGCGTTTCGGGTTTGGATTCTGGGCTCCCTTGGCAGCCGCTGGACCACGCGTATCATCATCTTGGAAGAGCCGCTGGTTGTGCGCGGCCCGTTCAAATACGTGTCTCACCCTAATTATATGCTGGTGGTCGCTGAAATCATCGTGGCGCCGATGGTTTTGGGTCTTACGTGGGTCGCGATCCTGTTCACCGTTTTGAACGCGGCTATGCTCTACGTTCGGATATCGGCTGAGGAAAAAGCGCTCGCCCCTCTGCGCAAAGGTTAACGCATGGCCTTGGGCGTCGGGTTCGGGGCAGAGCGGGTAGGTACTGCTGCGCTCCGATTTCCGAAACTGGCCACCGCCTGTTTGATTGCCCTGATGGTACTGGTTGGCATGAGCTTGCCGGGGATCCGGTTTGACGATGACATCAACCGCGCCTTTCTAACCGACAGTCCTTTGTCCCAGGCGCAGCGCGCGTATGACGCGGCGCAGGATCCGCCACTGACCACGGTGCTTGCCTACATTTCTGCGGATGCGCCGCTGACAGCGGATCAGTTGACCGTGCTGCGCAACCTGGCGCTGGATCTGGAGTTTTTGGACGGGGTCGAAGCGGTTGCTTCACCGTTTGTTTTGCGCTGGCCGCCAACGGACGATGTGCCAACGGGCAAGCCCGTCTTTGGGCCGGAAATCAGTGCTGATTACGCTGCTGATCTGTCAAAATTCGAAGAACTGGGCCTGGGTTTGCCGATCCTGATCTCCCCTTCGCGCGAGGAACTGCTGATCAGCGTTTCAATCGACGTCGGGTCTGTCCCTGTGGAAGAGGCTGTTGCACAGATCAATGAAGAGATTGGGCGCGTTCTGCCCAACGGTGTTTCGGCACGGTTGACCGGTGAAGATGTCATCAGTGCCGAAGTTGTGGGCGGATTGAAAGACGACCTTTTGTTGCTCAACCTACTGGGCGCGGCCCTGGTCACACTGTGTGCCTTTGTCATGCTGCGCGACTTGCGGATGGCGTTGCTGGCAGTGGTTCCGGCGGCTTTTGGCGCGGCTGGTGTGCTGGCGCTGTCGGTCTGGCTTGGGTATCCGCTGACGGTGCTGAGCAATGTTATCCCGACACTTTTGTTGGTGATCGGCGTGGCGGACGGTGTGCATCTGGCAGGCCACGTGAAAGAAACCGGATCCCCCCGAGACGCGGTTCGTGCCGTCGGGCCTGCCTGCGCATTGACAGCCTTGACCACGGCGGTGGCCTTTTCCAGCATCATGCTGACGGGAAATGCCCAGCTTTTTGAGTTTGGTGTGCTGGGCGCGCTGGGCACAATGCTGTCTTTTGTCATTGTGCTGGTTACTTTTGCCTTGATGGCCACGGTTGTTCCGCTATCGCCACGCCCTGTGCCCCAGCTCAGCGCAACGGTTGCACTGCGCGTGGTAGACGTTGGGCTTGCACGACCTCGCGCTACGGTCATCGGGTGTTTGGTTTTGCTTGGGTTTTCGGTTGTTGGATATGCGCTGACGACCCCGTGGTTCCCGGTCTACCAAAATCTGCCGGGGTCCAGCCAAACCCGCGTGGTCAACGACAAATTGGCGAATAACTTTGGCGGCGCCTTTCAACTGATCGTGGAAACTGACGGGGATTGGGCGCAAACCCGCGCCACCGTAGAGGCGCTGGAAGAAGTGGCTCCGCCGAACACCGTGCTGTCGGAGCTGAATTTTGCCCGGTGGTTGGGTGATCCGGAGAAAAAACCAACGGCAGAAGATCTTTCGGACTTGCCGACCGGTCTGCACAGCCGCTTTCGCACAAAAAACGGCGGGTCGCGCATTTTTGTTGCCGTGCCAGAGCCGATGCGCAGCGCAGAGACGCTGGTTCAATTTGACCGGTTGCGCGTGGCGGCACTGGCTGCTGGCGCGGACCGCGTGATCGGGCTGCCTGCGATTATGCGGCAAGAGGCCGTCAGCCTGATCCGTCAATTGTCCATCGCGCTGGTGGTGGCCTCACTTGGCGCAACACTTATGGTCGCCTTGGCGTTCAAATCGGCGCGCCTTGTTCCTGTGTTGCTTGTGCCAAACATCTTGCCGCTCATGGTGGCGGGCGCCACATTGCACCTTTGGGCGCAAGGGTTGCTGACCCCGCCCGCCACGCTGGCCCTAACGATCGCCTTTGGCATCGCAATCGACGATACGGTCCATTATCTGAACCGGTTTGCCGCCGCCCGCGCGGCAGGAGAAAGCGCTCAGCAAGCTGTCTTAAGTGCGGCGCTGTCTACCGGGCAAGTATTGGTTCTGACCACGTTATTGTTGACAGTAGGGATCGGCGTGACGCTTTTCAGCGATTTTACCCCTGTACGATTGTTCGGCGGTATGATGATCCTGACCCTGTGGGTGGCGCTGCTGGTTGACCTTTTCCTGCTGCCCGCCCTACTGACCTGGAGACAGAGTGCCGATGAAGCTGGCTAACGCCGCCCTGACTATAACGCTGATGATCGCCGCGCCCGCGACCGCGCAACCTTTGGCGGACATGGGTGGAACCTGGCGGGGTTCGGGTTGGGCGCGGCAAACGCCGGATGGCCCGCAAGAAACTATACGCTGCCGCATTACCAACACCTACGATACAGCCACGCTAACGCTGTCGGTCAAGGGCCAGTGCGCTGTGCCGGGCCGCAAGCTGACGTTGTCAGGTACGCTGGTGGGTCAAGATGGCTCAGAAAAGATCACCGGCCGTTGGTCTAATCCGGATGGGCTTGGCCGTACAAAGGTCAGCGGGGTCCAGCGCGACGGTTTGGTCGCCTTCACCTTCCGGGCAAAAGACCCCGCCACTGGCGATGACTTAGCGCAAAACATTGTTTGGCGACTATTTGGCGATACCCTACGACTGCGTGCAACCGACCGCGCGGATCCGGCAATCAAGATGTCCGAGATTGAATTCACTCGGTGATTGAAATTAAGGTTTTTGCTTAGGGTCAGTTATTGTCCTGTGATCCGGCATTGCCAGTATTACCCGCCTAAAAGGCAAAATCGAAATTCGCATACCAATAATTGCGAAAAGCCTATTATTCAGATTGATTGAGCAAGTTTTTCAGTTCTTAAACCCACCCGGCAAGCTTTGCCCGCTCTAACGCGCACCAGGCAACCAAGGCCGCGTCTTCGCGCAATGTATCGTCGCGGATCCGCTCAATTTCAGCGCAGAAGTTGACAAAAGAATACACTTTTTCACCGAAAACGACGAAAAGATTGCCACCTTTTGTCAGAAAGACGGACACTCGTTTACTGTCTACCACACCGCAATCAAGCTCTTGCAAGACCGCCCCTACTCCCGCCGTCCGACCACCACTATAATCAGGTGTTAAAGCCGCCTTCAAGCAAGGAGGTGTAATCGCTGCCGGTGCCAGGTCAAAATGGGCGGCAAGCTACAGCAATGTCGAATAGCTTTTGGAATGCGCGTCGCATTGGTCGTCGAATTTCCTTTTCAAGGAATCGCTAGCGAGACATCCGATAAATCGCGCCTTTGTCGATCGACATAATCCAGATTGATCCGTCAGGTGCTTCACGCACATCCCGGACCCGACCTGTTTCCGGGCCTTTGATAATCTCTGCCCGGCTGACCTTGGCCCCGCGTACATTCAGCCGTTCCACATGGTCGAATTTGAGCGAACCCACAAAGATATCACCGCGCCATTCCGGGAACATTTTGCCCTCATAAATCATCATGCCCGATGGCGCGATGGACGGGTCCCAATAGTGATTTGGTTGTTCCATTCCAGCCTTAGCGGTTCCTTCGCCGATTTTGCCGCCGGTATAGTGGCGCCCGTAACTGATGATCGGCCAACCGTAATTTGCGCCGCGCTTCACAAGGTTGATCTCATCCCCGCCTTTGGCGCCGTGTTCCACTACCCAAAGCCTGCCGCGCCCGTCGAGTGCGGCGCCCTGCGGATTGCGGTGACCGTAAGACCAGATTTCTGGTTGAGCCCCCGCGACCTTGCGGAACGGCGCGTTACCCACGGGCCGCCCGTCGCGCAAAATGCGGATCACCGCCCCGTTGTGATTGCCCAGGTTCTGGGCGCTGGGCCGGTCGGCCCGGTCGCCGGTTGTGATAAAAAGGGAACCGTCACGCGTCTCCACCACGCGGGAGCCGAAGTGCCGCCCTCCAGATGATCCTGGCGTCATTTCGAAAATCACGCGCAGGTTTGTCAGACGCTTGTTGTCCGCCGAAAGTTTGGCTCGTGCCAGTGCGGTTCCCGCGCCGCCGCGTTGAGGTTTGGAGTAGGTGATGAAGACCTCTCTGCTAGACGCAAAGTTGCGAGCCGCAGCGATGTCTAGCAGCCCACCTTGGCCGCGTGCGGCCACTTTTGGCACACCGGAGACACGCGATTTTCCACCGCGCCCGTCGAAATACCAGATCCTGCCATCTCGTTCAGTCACCAAGAACGCGCCGCCGGGCAAAAAGGTCATCCCCCATGGTTGATCCAGCCCACGCGCCACCAGGTCGGTCTTTAACGTGCCAAGGGAGGTTTTAAGATCCGCGCTTGCCGCGACGGCAGCGAGGCAAATCGTTAGGGTCAGGGTGATCACACGCAACATTTGGGGTTCTCCTCTTGCTGTTAGACGACATAAACCGCGCCGATCCGACGTCCAGACGCAGGCCGCCGTTACCCTTGCAATCCGACGCTAAAACCTTAGTGTGTCGGCACATTTCGTAAACCCAGGGAGATCTACGAATGAAAAAATTCCTGCTCGCAACAGCAGCATCCATGACGCTTGCTACTATGGCCACCGCCGGTGGCCACGCAGACGTTAAACTTGGCGTGATCTTGGGCTACACCGGCCCAATTGAATCGCTGACCGGCCCAATGGCTGACGGCGCTGAAGCTGCCATGAAAGAGGTCAACGACTCCGGTAAATTCATGGGCGGCAAGTCCGTGGAAAGCATCCGCGCAGACTCGACTTGCGTCGACGCAGCCGCTGCCACAGCTGCCGCTGAACGCCTGATCACCGCTGACAAGGTCAACGGCATCGTTGGTGCTGACTGTTCCGGCGTGACCGGCGCGATCCTGGCCAACGTGGCACTGGCAAACGGCATGGTGATGATTTCGCCATCCGCCACATCGCCTGCCCTTTCGACCGCAGAAGACAACGGCCTGTTCTTCCGCACAGCGCCGTCTGACGCGCGCCAAGGCACAGTGATGGCAAACATCATCATGGAACGCGGTTTCAAAACCGTCGCTCTGACCTACACCAACAACGACTACGGCAAGGGCCTGGCTGACGCTTTCCAAGCTGCGTTTGAGGAAAAAGGTGGCAAGGTCACTATTTCCACCGCGCACGAAGACGGCAAAGCAGACTACTCCGCTGAAGTTGGCGCATTGGCTGCTGCTGGTGGCGACGTGCTGGTGGTTGCTGGCTACCTTGACCAAGGCGGCAAAGGCATCATCGAAGGGTCGCTCGACTCTGGTGCGTTTGACACGTTTGTTCTGCCAGACGGCATGGTGGGCGACAGCCTGCCTGCAGCCATCGGCACCGACCTGGACGGCTCTTTCGGTCAGGTTCCGGGCACGGATAGCCCAGGCGCAGGCGCGCTGGTGGAAATCATGGGCGGTGAGCTAGGCCCGTTTGTGGCAGAAAGCTATGACGCGGCTGCGCTGATCATGCTGGCAATGGCGAAAGCCAACTCGGTTGATCCTGCTGACTACAAAGCAACCGTGATGGACGTGGCCAACGCACCGGGTGAGCCAATCTACCCAGGCGAACTTGCCAAGGCACTGGACCTGATCGCAGAAGGCAAAGACATCGACTATGTTGGTGCGTCCGCTGTTGAACTGATCGGCCCAGGTGAATCCGCCGGTAACTACCGCGAAATCGAAATCAAAGATGCGAAACTGACAACCGTCAAGTATCGCTAAGCCTTTGGTTTCTTGATTATAACGGCAGCCCGCTTCCCGGCGGGCTGCTGCTTTTTGGGGTGACGCGCACATGATCCGGGTCGAAAACCTTTCTAAACGTTTTGGCGGTTTTTATGCAGTCAACGGCGCCACGCTGGAGATTGCCGAAGGATCCATCACCGGGCTGATTGGCCCCAATGGCGCTGGCAAAACGACGCTTTTTAATGTGATCGCGGGCGTGCATGGCCCCACCGGCGGGCAGGTCTGGCTCGACGGTGAAGAAATTACCGGTCTTCCGCCGCACGCGTTATTTCACAAAGGGCTTTTGCGCACGTTTCAGATCGCCCATGAATTTTCCACGATGACCGTGCGCGAGAACCTGATGATGGTGCCCGGCGGTCAATCGGGTGAGAAAATCTGGAACGCCTGGTTTTCCGGTGCCCGTATCCGCGCAGAAGAGGCGGAACTTGCACGCAAGGCCGATGAGGTTCTGGAATTCCTGACCATTGACCACCTAACGCATGAATTGGCGGGCAACCTGTCTGGCGGGCAGAAAAAGCTGCTGGAACTTGGCCGGACCATGATGGTGGATGCAAAGATCGTATTCCTGGACGAGGTCGGGGCGGGCGTGAACCGCACGCTTTTGAACACCATTGCAGACGCCATCCTGCGTCTGAACAAGGAACGCGGCTATACTTTCTGCGTCATCGAACACGACATGGATTTTATCGGCAAGCTTTGTGACCCGGTCATTTGTATGGCCGAAGGCGCGGTGCTGGCCGAAGGCACGATTGATGAGATCAAATCGAATGAGCAGGTGATTGAGGCGTATCTTGGCACCGGGCTCAAAAATAAGCCGGAGAGCAAAGTTTCATGAGAAATCTTTTTACCATACTTGCCAGTTGCCTTTGTATTGCAATGCCAGCGACGGCCCAGTCGATCGTCGGGACAACGGTTGTTGACGGGCAAAAGGTGCAGCTGTTGTCGGACAACACCTGGCGGTTTGCCGAAGGTGGTACCGGTGATTGCGCACAACTGCATGTGAAACTCAGCTTTTGCGGAGATACACGCGAATGGCAGAAGTCGGACCCGCCGTCCCCTGACATCATTGCGCAATACATGTTCAAGCAGTCGTTTTTCGGCCAGTACATTATCGAGGATGTGGGCACCGAAAGCGGCGTGACACGGGAAGGCATGCGCAAGATCGCGATTGAAAACGCTGCCGCTGCGGCGGGTGTCAGCGCGGCAGAAGTTGCCGTACTGGTCAACGAAGAGGGGACACATTTTGGTCTGCCGTCAGACACGCTGGTCTACGCTGTAGTGGTAGACAGCCTTGCGGTCGTTTTTGCCAACACAATTGTCGTTGGAAAAAACGCGATGGTGCAGATCAACACTTTCACGCTTGGGACGGAGTTCGCACCAGAACACAACGATATCCATCGTGATTTCGTCTCACTTACCAAATTTGATGAGGGCTGACGTGGCTGAACCCTACCTGACGGCAGAGGCCATGACCGGCGGCTACGGCGCCGCTGACATCCTGCACGACTGCACAATCACAGCCGCGCAGGGTGAGATTTCGGTTATCGTTGGGCCTAACGGTGCGGGCAAGTCCACAGCAATGAAGGCCGTGTTCGGCATGCTGAACCTGCGCGAAGGCGCGGTGCGGCTGGGTGGTGAGGATATCACCAAGCTGTCCCCACAAGACCGCGTGGCCAAGGGCATGGCTTTTGTGCCGCAGACGTCCAACGTGTTCCCGTCCATGAGTGTGGAAGAAAATCTGGAAATGGGTGCCTTCCTGCGCCGTGACGATATTCGCGACACGATGGAGCAGGTTTATGACCTGTTCCCGATCCTCCGCGATAAGCGCCGTCAGAATGCGGGTGAATTGTCCGGCGGCCAGCGCCAGCAGGTGGCCGTCGGTCGCGCTCTGATGACCCAACCGCAGCTTTTGATGCTGGATGAGCCCACAGCAGGCGTCAGCCCCATCGTTATGGACGAACTTTTCGACCGGATTATTGAGGTCGCGCGCACCGGCATTTCGATCCTGATGGTCGAACAAAACGCCCGGCAGGCCCTGAACATCGCTGACAGGGGGTATGTGCTGGTGCAAGGGCGCAACCGGTACACGGATACCGGGCAGGCGCTGCTGAATGATCCTGATGTCCGTAAAAGCTTCTTGGGCGGGTGACACGGCGACTACGCATAGGCAATCGCGCCCCGGACGTAATCCGGGGCCTCGCGGCGTTTTGCTTGACCGCTTTGCCCGCCGCTGCGGTTGAGCTCAATTGCGTCCACGTGACCAAATCGACGCTAAAACAGGCGCCGCTGGCCCGTCCCGTTGTTGAACCGGGTGATCAAACACAAGTAGCGCTCTTTGACACGGGCCACGGCGTCATCGCGGTGGATGGGATCGATATTCCTTTGACGTTGAGGGTCTGCCCGAAGGGTGGGACTTGGACGACAGAATGTCCTCAGGCACGTGCCCTTAAGGGCGATGTGCTGTCGCTTTATGTGCCGCTGGAAGAATTTGCGGCCCCGGCAACGATCATATGGGGACGCAAGGCGGCCGACGGACATGCGTTGGTCGAAAACGTTGTGTTGCGCTGCTGCGAAAAGGGGCGGGCATGTTAGGCCGCGTCGCTACCCTTCTAGCTTTGGCGCCTGGCCTTGCAGCGGCACAGACGCAGTGGTTCACACCGTCGGACTTTGATCTGACCTGCGTGATAACCCAGGTCTGCGTTGTGGGCGATCCCTGCACAGTTGCCACAGGTTTTCTTACAATACGCCACGCAACAAACGAACGGGGCACGTTGTTTGACCTTCCTGACGGCACCACATCACAAGGCGCTATCGCGATCCTGGCGGGCAAAGACGGCCAGTCGCTGATTGCCAGTGCCAGCGACGATGGACGCACGATCTACCGGATTGTCGTATATCCCAGCGGTCGCGTTACTATCATGCAAAGCCATGGCCCCAAGCCTGAGCGTGACCGCATTTATTATGGCGATTGCACCGAGAAGGTGTCATCCGTCCTAGCCCCCGAAAGAGGCTCGAATTTATGATCCTACTTCGCGATAAAACCGTAGGATGCCTCGGATTTTTCGCGGCCTTCTTCTGCTTGTGTGCAACCTTCAGTGGGCAAGCTCACTCACAGACTTTGCAACGCGCTTGCGTCTTTACTGCGGTCTACAAGACCAACGACGCGCGCACTGAGCGATCTCTTGTTAACCTGCAGGTAATTGCAGCGCGCAAGGGCTTTCGGACTAGGTTGCAGATTTTGGGAGGCAGAGACTACAAAGGTTCTGTCGGCAAAATCAGCCAAAGCGAAGTCGTGTTCTTTTTCGACACATCCGTATCAACTCATACTATGGCCTTCGAGCGACAAGGACAGGCTTATTGGACCATCAGGTCCAAAAAGAAAGCCGACCAGACGCTCTATTTAGGCACCTGCAAGCGCAAAAGGAAAACCTCCTAATGGACATCCTAAACGCCTTCATCCTGCTTTCAAATTTTGTGCTGATCCCGGCGATTGCCTATGGGTCCCAGTTGGCGCTCGGCGCGCTGGGGGTGACGATCATCTACGGCATCCTGCGGTTTTCAAACTTCGCCCATGGCGACACGATGGCTTTTGGCGCCATGGCCACGATCCTGATCACATGGCTGTTTCAATCCTGGGGGATCAGCTTTGGCCCGCTGCCGACGGCCTTGCTGGCGCTGCCTTTTGGGATCGCGATATGTGCGGCTTTTGTGCTTGGCACTGACAGGGTCGTCTACAAGTTTTACCGAGATCAGAAGGCCAAGCCAGTGATCTTTCTGATCGTATCCATGGGCGTGATGTTCATCATGAATGGGGTGGTGCGGTTTATCATCGGGCCAGATGATCAGAAGTTCAACGATGGTGAACGGTTCATCATTCGGGCGCGCGATTTCAAGAAATCCACCGGTTTTGAAGAAGGGCTGTCGTTCAAGTTCAGCCAAGGCATTACCGTGGTGACTGCGGTGCTGGTGGTGATCGCACTTTTCTGGTTTTTGAACCGGACCCGCACTGGCAAATCTATGCGGGCCTATTCCGATAACGAAGATCTGGCGTTGCTCAGCGGGATAAACCCGGACCGCGTCGTTATGGTCGCGTGGCTGATCGCGGCGGCGCTGGCGACGATTGCGGGCACGCTTTACGGGCTTGATAAATCTTTCAAACCCTTCACTTATTTCCAACTGCTGCTGCCGATTTTTGCGAGCGCAATTGTTGGCGGATTGGGGTCGCCCATCGGTGCCATTGCGGGCGGGTTTGTGATCGCCTTTTCGGAGATCATGGTGACCTACGCTTACAAGAAGTTCGTTACCTATCTGGTGCCAGAGGCTTGGGCGCCCGACACGCTGGTTCAGCTTTTGTCCACTGACTACAAATTTGCGGTGTCGTTTATGATCCTGCTTCTGGTGCTTCTTTTCCGCCCGACGGGGCTATTCGCAGGGAAGGCAGTCTGATGGTTTACGTTCTCTTCGCAATCCTCGTCGCGCTTCTGGTCCGGGTATTTGGTGCGAGCTTTGTTGGCATGACGCCGCTGGCGGGTGCGCCCCGCAACCTTGCCATGTTCGCAATCATGGCGGTTCTGATTGCGCTGGTGGGGCAGGGGCAAAGCTGGAACGTGGCGCTTACGATCCTGAACCTGTGCCTGATTTCGTCCGTCATGGCGCTGGGCGTCAACATTCAGTGGGGGTATGCCGGGCTTTTGAACGTAGGCGTGATGGGCTTTGCCGCGTTGGGCGGGCTTGCCGGCGTGCTGGTGTCTGTACCGACCGTGAGCGAGGCCTGGACAGCAGGCGGGCCAGCCATTTTCGCGGGGCTTCTGATCGGGCTTGCGACCATCGTGGCGGCTGTCATGGCGTACCCGCGCCTGCCAGCTGGCCGTGTCCGGGCAGCAGCGATTGGGGCAATTTTGATTGTTGGCTACGCCGTCATGCGTACGGTTTACGGACCGGCTGTGGAGGCTGTTGAGGATGTGAACCCGGCGTCCACCGGTTATCTTGGCGGGTTGAACCTGCCGATTATCTTGTCTTGGCCAGTGGGCGGCGCCATTGCTGGCGTTGCGGCCTGGGTTGTGGGAAAAATCGCGCTGGGTCTGCGATCTGATTATCTGGCGATTGCGACGCTCGGCATTTCAGAGATCATTGTCGCCATCCTCAAGCACGAAGACTGGATGACGCGCGGCGTGAAAAACGTGATCGGGCTGAAACGCCCCGTACCCTATGAGATCGACCTGCAAAATTCGAGCGGGTTCAATAACTGGGCAGATAGGCTTGGTGTAGACCCGGTGACGTTCAGCTCCATTTTTGTGAAGCTGTGTTATGCGGGCCTTTTTGTGGCTGTGCTTTTGATCGTGCTGTGGATGTCCGAACGGGCGCTAAATTCGCCGTGGGGCCGCATGATGCGGGCGATCCGTGACAATGAGGTCAGCGCCAACGCGATGGGCAAGAACATCGTGTCGCGGCATTTGCAGGTGTTTATCCTGGGATCCATCGTTGTGGGTATTGCTGGCGCGATGCTGACCACGCTTGACGGGCAGCTGACGCCGTCCACCTATCAGCCGCTGCGCTTTACCTTTTTGATCTGGGTCATGGTGATTCTGGGCGGGTCCGGAAACAATTGGGGGGCTGTGCTGGGTGGTTTTGTCGTCTGGTACTTCTGGATCATGGCGGAGCCATTGGGATTGCAACTGATGCAATTTATCACCTGGCCAATGGCAGAAGACAGCGCCCTGCGTGAACATCTGTTGGAAAGTGCCGCCCATATGCGTCTGATGACCATGGGCCTTATCCTGCTGCTAGTCCTGCGGTTTAGCCCACGCGGGTTGATCCCGGAAAAGACGGTGGTGGGGCGATAGTCAGGCTGTAGCCGGCTGGGTATCTTAGGGGCGGGTTTACCTGTCCGGCGACAGATTTTGACCGATGGTTTTCAGCGAGCCGACCAGGCTATTCAGCTGATCCTCTGTCAATCCTGTTGCTTCAATCATGCAGGCGGTGATTTCTCTAGCCTTAGATCTGAGCGATTTGCCTTTAGGCGTCAGCGAGATTCTGACCTGTCGTTCGTCTTCCGCACTGCGTTTTCGCAGCAGATAACCGTCCGCCTCTAGACGTTTTAACAAAGGCGTCAGCGTGTTGGATTCCATCGCCAAGCTGACCGCGATTTCGCCGACGGTTCGGCCGTCTTTGTCCCACAGCAGCGTCAGGGTGATGTACTGCGGATAGGTCAGCCCCAAAGGGGCCAACTGGGATTTGTAGGCCCGATTAACGATGTGCCACGTGGAGTAAATCGCATGGCAGTACATATCCGCGGTCTGTTCTGGCAGTTTCACATCGCTCATCCGAAAATCTCGATTATATCGTGCACGATATAATCGCTTGACAGAAGTAAGTCAAAAAGTAGATATATCGCGTACGATATAATTGTGTACGATAGGAATCAAAATGACCTGGCTGCCATCCCTAAAGACAGCGACGCCAGAGGAAGGCTACGATCTTGCAATCAAGCTTTCCCGCATGGCCGTAAAGAAAACCCAACCTGACGACGCAGTGCGTGGTCGGATGCGACCCGATTATGCAAACAACGCTGACAGCCTGACGCTGGCCTCCCAAGTTGTGGCGATCAACTTTCAAACCGTTTCGGCTGCCAATAACTATTGGTCAGACTGATGGCCGGTTTTTAACGGCGTGGGTTGATAAGAGAAGCGGGCACGGGGTTCCCAAAACGCGTTGGTGCTAACTATGGAACAAGCGTTTTGTGGCGGGAATGTTGATGGTTGTGGTGCGTAAGCTGCTGAACAGGAACCATTTTACCTGTCGCAGCTTCGATTCCAGTCGTCACTAAGAAGGTGTATTTTTTTAAATAAGTCAATGGGTTATCTACGGAAGAGTGAGTCGCATTGCGGCCATGGACCCGGAGATTGCCCTATGACCCGTAACCCACTGTTCACATCTTTTGCTGTGGCTGTGCTGATCTATGTGGGGGCAATTGTGCTGTATGATGTGATGGGTGCGGTGGTGAAGCATCTGTCGGACCGTTACTCAACCCAGCAACTGACCATCTATCGAAACCTGTTCGGGTTGATCCCGGCGGCGGTGATGCTTTGGACCTCACGGGATTGGGCCGCGGCTGGGCGCCCCGTTGTGATCCGGCAATGGCCGCTGGCCCTGCTGCGCGGTGTTATCGGTGTGGGCGCGCAGATGACCTTTTATCTGTCGCTTCTCTACCTGGATCTGGCTACCGCTGCGACGCTGGTTTTTGCTGCGCCGTTTTTTATCACCGCACTTTCAGTGCCAATTTTGCGCCATCACATCGGGGCCATTCGCTGGACTGCGGTGGGGATCGGTTTTGTGGGTGTCGTGCTGATCGTGCGCCCGGAGGTTTCAGCAGTCACCTGGTACGCGGTTTTGCCGGTCATCGCGGCCTGCGGATACGCGACCACCAGCGTGACGTCGAAGCTGTTTGATGCCGAGGTCCCGACGCCGCTGATAAACCTCTATTACACCCTAACGGCTCTGGCGGGATCGGTGCTGTTCACCCTCTTCACCGGATCCTTTTCCGCGATTGCATTTGCCAGCGATTGGGTCTGGCTGTTGGGCATGGGCCTGGCTGGCGGATGCGCGGCACTTTGCATGACCACCGCCAACCGCCTGGCGGACCCCAGCAGCCTGTCCCCGTTCCAATACTTCGGGGTTCCATCGTCGTTCCTGCTGGGCTGGGTGTTCTTCGCGGAGGCGCCGTTCGCGACACTGTTCCCGGGGGTGTTGTTGATCGTGGGCGGGGGGTTGTTGATCGTCTGGCGGGAACGTCGTCTGTCGCAGGCCGGCTGATCATCCGGCGTCGGCCGTTGACTTTATTCTTCGGATTTCTGCACGATGAACATGGCCAGCCGTTCCAGTTCTTGCGGGTCCATACTGACCTTCTTGTCCACCACGGAATGGCCAATTGCGGAGGCGAACAGCAACTTGGCGCGGAACGCAGCCTCCGCTGGTGGGAAACCGACCTGAGTAAAGAGCGTCTCCAGCGTGGACAGGCGAAAGCGGTCCACCTCATCGACCTTGGTGCCAACTAGCGGATCACTCCTCGCCCAAACACGAACCGCCCTTTCCAAAGCATGGTTCGACCCGCCAGCGGCCTTTATCAGCAGCAGTAACCCGTCCTTGGCAGAGGGCGCTTTGGCCAGATCTTTTGCGGCATCAAAGGTCAATGTGGCCCAGCTATCGACCAGCGCCGCGTGATAGGCGGCGACGTTTTCAAAGTGCCAATAAAACGACCCGCGCGTTACACCTAGCTTTTTGACCATGCGGTCCGCCTTCAGCCCCGTGAAACCTTCCGTTTCCAAGACTTTGAGGCCCGCTTTCAGCCATTGCGAAGATGTGACCCGCGTCATGATCTAAAACATACATTACTGTCTTGTTTTTTGAAGGATGGAAAAATACAGTAGTGTATGTTCGGAGGATGATCATGACTCAGATTGCTAACATCACCTTTCTGGCGGGCAGCCTCGCGTTTGTGTTCATTGGCGTGCTGCACACCTGGGTCCACTTCAAGGAACTGTCCGGTGAAGACTTACGCGCGGGTTTTGCCCGTATCGGGCCGGTTCCGCTGCAAGGGAAGTCGGTGGATCCTTGGAAGCTGTTTCAGGGGATCTCTTTGTTGATGGGGTTCTTTTCGCTGGCATATGGGTGCGCGCTGATCTCGGTCTTTTTCTATGCGACACCCGCAGGGCAGGTGCCGCACCCGATCTTGTGTTGCGTGACCATCGCTTTGCTAGCTTCGATCGCGGTGGTGGGAAGGCTTTATCTATCCGCTTTCCAATTCATCGGGGGGCTTGTCGGGATTTTGTGTTTTGGTCTTCCCTTGTTGGCTTCATAGGCCCGCAGCCATCTTATTCCGCCGCCGCAAACGCGGTCTGGGAAAACCGCTGCCTTTGCAGCCACCAGGCCCGCAAGACAAATACGTGCAGCAGAATGCCCAAGGGTGGCCCAAGAAACAGTGGCACCGTGTTGATCGGGAATTCGACCAGCCTATCTGCACCAAAGATGCGGACAGATACGGGCGCCAGGATCAAGTCGCCGATGCCGATGATGCACCAGGCGACCACGGCAGCGGAGGCAAATCGCGACTGCCGCCAAACCAACCATGCCACAGGCAAAGCCAACACTCCGGTTAGGACATCACCCCATCCGGCGTTGCGCGCAAAGCCCCAGGAAAGCGTGCCGACTGTGTAATAGAGGTAGAGAAAGATGCCGCCCGCTACTCGGTAAACTTGAACCGCGATAAGCGGTGCGATGCGAATGTTTGACAACAGCTCTGACATTCGGGGGCGTATCGCCAACGCGGTTCCCAGGCTGATGGGAATGAACGCCATAACAAGGACCAGCGGAAACTGCAGTTCAAAACGAGCGCCCATAGACCAGCCTATGGCAGCCCAGACTAAGACAATTGCAGTTGTCGTGATCGCAGTGCGCCGTGCGCTATGAGTGCCAGCGGTCTGGGCGGCATCAAAGATAAGCCAGATAAAGGCGCCCAGGATCCAGATCGTGGTGAAGATCAAAACGGCGTAGGTGATTAACAAGGCATCGGGCATTCTCTTCTCCATGTATATGCATGTAGTTTTGCGACATTGAATGTTATCGGGGCAACGGTCCTAGTCTGTCAGTTTTGCGAGGAGAGACCGCGCTTGGGACCATTCCTCTGGCGATAGGCGATCCAAGGTCCGATCTTGCGCTTGTTGCCAAAGCGCGTTTGCTTGGGCGAACAAGTCGCGTCCTTCCTGGGTAATTTCTACCACCTTGCGGCGCGCGTCGTTTGGGTCGGGCAGCAATTGTACCAACCCCTTTCGGCGCATTGGATCCAGCAACCGGGGGATTGTGGTTTGATCAAAGGACAGGACTTCCCCGATTTTGCTGGGGCTCAGGCCGTTGTGCCGCGTCAGGGCTGACAGGATTGTGTACTGGCTTGCAGTCAGACCTGTGGGTCGAAGCGCATCCTCATACCGGCGGGTCAAAAGCCGCGCCGTTGACCGCACTGCCTGGGCTGCACATATCGATTTCTCGTCCATTGGGTTCATTTACATGTATATACAGGTAAGTCAACCATACCCATGCCGGTTGCCAATACAGATGGGTTTCATTTTCGCGACACCAACCGTCGTTTACCGTCTTGCTCTGACGCTGCGCGCCTGACAGCTTCACCGTGATCCAGACAGGGGAGTCGAGGTTATGAAATCAACCACACGTGTGTGCGTCATCGGGGGCGGGGTTGTGGGATGCTCCGTGCTCTACCACCTCACCAAACTGGGTTGGTCGGATGTGATGTTGATTGAACGATCAGAGCTGACGTCTGGGTCCACGTGGCACGCCGCCGGGGGGTTTCACACGCTGAACGGTGACACAAACATGGCGGCACTGCAGGGGTATACAATCCGGCTCTACAAAGAGTTGGAAGAGATTACCGGCATGTCCTGCGGTCTGCACCATGTGGGTGGCGTCACGCTGGCGGATACGCCGGAGCGTATGGATATGTTCCTGGCTGAGCGGGCCAAGCACCGCTATATGGGCCTTGAGACAGAAATTGTGGGCCCCGAAGAGATCGCCAGGATCGCGCCGGTCACCAACGTCGACGGTGTTATCGGGGCGCTTTACGACCCGCTTGACGGGCATCTGGATCCGTCAGGGACCACCCATGCTTACGCCAAGGCAGCGCGCATGGGTGGCGCCACGATTGAAACGCACTGCAAGGTTCTGGAGACCAATCAACGCCCCGACGGTAGTTGGGACGTGGTCACGGAAAAGGGTACAATCCACGCCGAGCATGTGGTGAATGCGGCCGGGCTCTGGGCGCGGGAAGTGGCGGCCATGGCAGGTGTCTATCTGCCGCTTCATGCGATGGAACACCAGTATCTGGTGACCGACGAGATCCCGATGATTGCCGATATCATCAATGCCGGCGGGGAGCATCCGCATGTGATGGATCCGTCTGGCGAAAGTTATCTGCGGCAGGAAGGTCGCGGGCTGTGCATCGGGTTCTATGAGCAGAACTGTCGCCCCTGGGCCGTGGACGGCACGCCCTGGGAATTTGGGCATGAACTGCTGCCAGATGACTTTGACAAAATTGAAGATTCGATCGAATTCGCGCACCGCCGTTTTCCTGTGCTGGGGGAGGCAGGCGTCAAATCCGTGATCCACGGTCCGTTCACCTTTGCGCCCGATGGCAATCCGCTGGTGGGCCCGGTGCCGGGTTTGCGAAACTACTGGTCGGCCTGCGCGGTGATGGCTGGCTTTAGCCAGGGCGGCGGTGTCGGGTTGAGCCTGGCGCAGTGGATGGTTGAGGGTGAGCCGGAGCGCGACATCTTTGCGATGGACGTGGCCCGTTTCGGCGATTGGATCACACCGGGGTACACGCGCAACAAGGTGATCGAGAACTACCAAAAGCGGTTCTCGGTGATTTGCCCGAATGAGGAACTGCCTGCCTGCCGTCCGTTCAACACCACACCTGCCTATGACATCTGGGACAAGCAAAACGCGGTGTTTGGGGCACAATACGGGCTGGAAGTGGTGAACTATTTTGCGCCTGAAGGTGAGCCTCGGTTTGAGGAGCCGTCGTTTCGACGCTCCAACGCGTTTGCCACCACTGGCGAAGAGGTCCGCGCCGTGCGTGAAGCCGTGGGCATCAACGAGATCACCAACTTCGGAAAGTATCTGGTAAAGGGGCAGGGCGCGCGGGAATGGCTCGACCGGATCATGGCCGGGCGCATTCCTAAGGTTGGGCGTATGTCCCTGACGCCGATGCTGAGTGAGAAGGGCAAAATCCTCGGCGATTTTACCGTAACTTGCTTGGCAGAGGACAGTTTTCAGCTGACGGCAAGCTATGGAATGCAGTCAATCCACATGCGCTGGTTCGAACAGCACGGCGTGGAAGCTGTGCGGGTGGAGAACGTTTCCACCAAACGAACGGGGTTCCAAATTGCCGGGCCAAACGCGCGTACGCTGCTGTCGCGGGTAACGCGGGCGGATGTGTCAGCAAACGCATTCCGGTTCATGGATGCACGGATAATTGATGTGGGCCTGATGCAGGCACTTGTGCAGCGCGTAAGCTATACTGGCGATCTGGGCTATGAGATTTACGTGGATGTGGCGTGCCAAAAGGCGCTTTACGATGCTTTGGCAGAGGCCGGCGCTGATCTGGGCCTGCGTCCTTTTGGAATGCGGGCAATGATGTCGCTGAGGCTCGATCGCATGTTTGGATCCTGGAACGCTGAGTTTTCACCAGACTATATGCCGGCGGAGACGGGCATGGACCGGTTTGTATCCTACAACAAGCCGGTGGATTTCATAGGCAAAGCTGCGGCATCGAAAGAGAAATCCCAAGGGCCTGCGCGAATACTGTGCGCCTTTGAGGTGGATGCCAGTGACGCAGATGTTTATGGCTATGAACCCGTTTGGATTGATGGTCAGGTTGTTGGGTTTTGCACGTCTGGTGGATATTCGCACTGGCTTGGCAAATCGTTTGCACAGGGGTTTGTACCCAGCGAGATGGTTGCGTCTGGTCTGGAGGTGGAAATCGAAATCCTTGGCCAAATGTGCAAAGCGCGCCGCGTCGAAGGCATGCCCTGGGATCCGGACGGCACCCGAATGCGCGGCTAAACCAAACGGAGCGGCTGCGCCGCACGCCTTTAAGCGTCGCTGTGCTCCGGCTCAGGGGCGCTGCCCCTCGGCGCTGCGCGCCTCACCCCGGGATATTTGGTAACAAAGGAAGAATTAGCGCGGTCTGTTGCTTCCTTTGTTTCGAAATATCCCCACCGGAGGTGCACGCTGCCATGGGCGATCCCGCTAAAGGTTGACGACGTGACCAACGGATGGGTCAGATTTGCCGTTTGCCAGTTGGGCATAGGCGTCCATCGCAGCGGTAAGGCCATTGTGTTCTTCAATCTTGAGCCAGCGCCCAGCGTCCATTGCGATCTGTTGCGTTGCCTCGGCAATTTTTTTCTCAACTGCGCCTGGGCCCCAGTCTTCGCGCCGTTTAGCGATCTGGGCAGGGGCGAAGAAAAACTGTGGTTTGGGTCCGGCCAGGTCTTTTGGGGGTTCAAACTGGTCCCAGTGGGACAATCCAACGGCGGACGAATGTTTCAGGGTGTCCCCTAGGTGGGCGTGTATGCGCCGTTTCACCGCCGCGTTGCCCGCCATATCGACATATACTGACGGTGCCTGTGGGATGTCTTCGATTTGGTCGTAGGTCAGAACTTCATCGCAATAGCCGAGGTTTTTCGTGAATTCGACGTTGCCGGAGCTGGTCAGGCCGATCACTTTTGTACTGCCCTTCAGGAATGCACAGGTGCCCAGACCGGTTTTGGAACTGGCCGATCCGATGATGACCTGCTCGGCGCCAAAGGTGCTGTTGTCGCCGAGCCAATCGGCAATCAGCCAGCTGGTGGCGATAAGCGGCTGCAACAGGGCTTGGTAGGCGTCTTTTGGCGATGCGGCGCCTGCTGGAATGTAGTGATTGTAGACAGCTGGAAGGTCCTTGCGGTGCGCGGACGCATCCACGATGGATTTTCCGGATGTGGCTGCTGGCGTGATCACGACCTGTTCTGCCATCGGCCAAAAGCCGTAGTAGCGCTGGCCGAGCGGGGCCGCGTCTGATTGGCTTTCCACCACCTCAGCAAAGCCCCAAACGGGGACGAGGCCCGCGCCATCCTGACCCGTTGGAAAGAACTTCCAATAACCGATATCAAAACCGGTGGCGGCGTAGGTGACGTTGTTGGCTGTCAGGGCAAACTGTTGGATCGCCATACGGGCCTGCCCCGGTTCCAGTGCCGGGGTTGGCAGGGGTTGGACCTGCTGGTCTGTAATGGATTTGACTTGTGTGAAGACTGCGTTGGGCATGGTGGGGCTCCCTTTTCTTGTAGGAAACCCCAGGTGGCGCAAAGGCTCAACCGTGCAGTTGCGTCACTTTCGCAGATTTGCGCTTCTTCCGGGTGGCCGGTTTGCGCGGTTTGTTGTGCTTGTCGATGAAATCGAGCACCGCTGGGCGAATGTTGTCGCGCCAGGCCCGGCCTGAGAAGATGCCGTAGTGACCGGCGTCCGGTTCCAAATACTGTTCTTTCATAGCGGCAGGCAGGTTGGGCAAGAGATCAAGCGCAGCCAGGCATTGTCCCGGTGCGGAGATGTCATCGCGCCCGCCTTCAACAATCTTTACGGCCGTGTCTTTGATCTTGGTAATGTCCACATGTTTGCCGTCTACCGTGAAGGCATTGCGCGCCACATCGCGGCTTTTGAAAATGCGATCCACGGTGGAGAGGTAAAACTCTGCCGGCATATCCATCACAGCCAGGTATTCGTCGTAAAATGTGTTGTGTTTGTCGCGGTCCGTGCCTTCGCCCCGGGCCACGCGGTAAATCTGGTCCGCGAACGCGCGGGCATGGGTTTCAGCGTTCATCGACATGAAAGACGCCAACTGCATTGCCCCTGGATAGACCTTTCGCCCGACACCCGGAAAAGCGAAGCCCACGGTTTGGATCACGGATCGTTCAAGTTGTCCCATGGTTACCCGGTTGCCGAAGTCCGTCACCTCTGTCGGGTTTGCATCGGGGTCCACCGGCCCGCCGATCAAAGTCAGCGACCGAGGGTTGGGAACCGCAGCGTCGTCGGCTGCCATGGCTGTGGCAACCAGCGTGAGCGGAACCGGCTGGCATACGGCGATCACATGGGTATCTTCACCCAGATGCGCAAAGAACTGAACAAGGTATTTGGCGTAGTCTTCCACGTCGAACTTGCCAGCGCTGACAGGCACGTCGCGTGCATTGCGCCATTCGGTCACCCAGACGTCGCAGTTCGGCAGCAAGCTGACCACGGTCTTACGGCATAGGGTTGCAAAGTGGCCTGACATTGGCGCCACAAGAAGGATGCGCCGATTTACCGGGCGGTCCCGATCGGCGGTGAAATGCACCAGCTTACAGAACGGCAGATCCAGATCGACCTTCTTTGTGACCACGTATTCGCGGCCTTTGGAGACCACCGATTCGATGCCCCAGCTTGGTTTGGCGGCAACCCGCTCAAACGAACGCTCTGTTACTTCGCCCCAGGCCGCAAAGAGAGCCGGGTAAGGGTTCAAACTGTTTGAAAATACTGGGTTTCCCCAGAAAGCCTTGGCGGTTGCGCCCATCCAGGCAGCACTTTGCCGAGCGCTTTCGCTCATGTCGTAAAAGGTCAAAATGCCACCCCTTGTTCACTCTTCCTGCACTCTCCCACAAAATTGTTTATATGGGTGTAATGTAGGTGCATCAACGCAGGTTTTAACATGACCCAGGATTCCGCAACGGAACGTGGCCCAGGCTATGATCCCGAAAAGCTGAAAGAAAACCTGTCCAAGATCAATGGCTTGACCGAGCGGATGACGGCGGCCATGGGGAACATGAAACCGCACTCACCAGCACTCGAATCCCCCGACTATCAATTCTATGCAAAAGCGGCGGCCGCTTACTTTGCTGAAATGATGAGCGATCCCGGCCGGATCATGCAGGCGCAAGTGGGGTTCTGGACCGAAAGCATGAAGAACTGGTCCCAGATGCAAGAGGCGATGGCCAAAGGCGCACGGCCAGAGGCGGAAACCACACGCGACCGTCGCTTTGCCAATCCAATGTGGGAAGAAAGCCCGTTCTTTCATATGGTGCGCCGGCAATATGAATTGTCAGCCCAAACGATCGATACGGTCACCAAAGACATGTCGCATCTTCCCGATCGTGAGCGGGAGAAGGTGCATTTCTTCGCCAAGCAGATCGTGGACCTGTTCGCGCCTACAAATTTTTTGGCTACAAACCCGGATGCGCTTGAAAAAGCGATGGAGACCAATGGCCAATCTTTGGTGGATGGGCTGACGAACTTCGTCGAAGATCTGGAACATAATCGACAGGGTTTGGCGGTAACGCTGGCCGACCCGGATGCCTTCGAAGTGGGCAAAGACATCGCTACTTCGCCCGGATCGGTTGTCTATCAAAACCGCATGTTCCAGCTGATCCAGTACACCCCCAGCACGGACAAGGTTTATAAACGCCCGTTGTTAATCTGCCCGCCTTGGATCAACAAATTCTACATTCTGGACCTGCGACCAGAGAACAGCTTTATCAAATACTGTGTCGATCAGGGGCACACAGTTTTTGTGGTGTCCTGGGTCAATCCGGATGAGAGCTACCGCGATTGCGGCATGGATACTTATCTGGAGGAGGGGCTTCTGACCGCGATTGATAAGGTGTTGGAGATCACCGGTGAGCCGGACCTTAATGTGATCGGGTATTGTATAGGTGGCACGCTTTTGACCTGTGCGTTGGCGTATATGACTGCGAAAGGGCACGCCGATAAGGTCAACAAAGCCACGTTTTTCACGACCATGACCGACTTTAAGGAGCCTGGAGACTTAGGTAACTTCCTTGAACCCGGCTTTTTGAAGGGGATTGTCCGTCAGGTGGAAGAAGTGGGCTATCTGGAAAGCTATTTCATGTCGCGCACGTTTTCCTTTCTGCGGTCAAAGGATCTGGTCTATGCGCCTGCCGTGCGCAGCTACATGATGGGTGAAAAACCCCCGGCCTTTGACCTGTTGCAGTGGAATTCTGACAGTACCAATCTGCCCGGACGCATGGCTGTCGAATACCTCGACAAGCTCTACGTGAAGAATGAATTGGCGCTGGGTGAGTTTGAGTTGCTCGGTGAAACGCTGCGGATTGCGCAGATTGAGGTGCCAATCTATGTCATCTCTACGATTCAGGATCACATTGCGCCTTGGAAGAGTACCTTCAAAGGGCTGTCAAAGGTGCGCGGTGAGCGGACCTTCATATTATCGGAATCCGGACACATCGCGGGCATCGTGAACCCTGCGTCGCGCGATAAGTATGGCCACTGGACAAATGACGAACCGCCGCGGGACCCTGATTTCTGGTTCGAAAACGCTGAGTTCCACAAGCGCAGTTGGTGGCACGGGTGGTCGGACTGGGTGGCCGATGGCCAATCGCAGGACAGCAAACCCAGAAAGCTGGGCGCCAAAGGGTATGAGGCCCTGGAGCCCGCGCCAGGCAGCTATGTCCTGAGCAAATAGCTGCCTTGCAGCAAATTACGCCGCGTTGCAGCATTTTTAACTTGAAATGCCGCGACGCAGCAATTATTCCTTCAATCACAGGCAGCGAACAAGCTGTGCTTGAAAAACAAGGCAGCCGCCTAGCTGCGCTAACAGATGATTGAGAGGACCATTCAGATGGCCAAAAACACAGACTTCGATTTCTCGAAAGCCGCCGAAGACTTTTTCGCCGCTTTCAAAGTAGACACCAAAGCGTTCGACGGCGCCACCAAAGACGTTGCAGACTTCTACGTCAAAATGGGCAAGATCGCGCTCGACGCTACCAAGAAAAACGTTGAACTTTCCAACGCTTGGGCAACTGAGACACTGAAAAAAGTTGAAGGTATCAACAAGGTACAAAACGACGTATCTGCATACGGCACCGTTGCATCCGAATTTGTATCTGCACAGGCGCAAGCCATGCCAGAAAAACTGGCTGAATTCGCTGAAGTTGCAAAAACCGCTCAGATGGAAGCAGTTGAACTGCTGATGTCCGCGTCCAAAGACGTTCAGTCCAAAATGGCTGCGGTTGCAGAAGACGTGACAAAGAAAGCCGCTTAATCGGCAAAGAACTCCGGGTCAGCGCCCTCCCTCCCATAATGCTGGCCTGTTTGACGGGCGCCCTCCCAAGGGCGCCCTTTTCCTTTGCGCAGTGCAGCAAATTTCGCTACGGTGCAGCGATTGCCTGATTTCTAAGGGATTTTTATGGCCGACCCCATCCTGATCAACCGCTACGCCAGCCGCCGGTTGTACAATACGCAGACCAGCGAATACGTCACACTGGACGAAATCGCGGGACTGATCCGAGGTGGCCAGGATGTTGAAATCCGGGACCGTAAATCGGGTGAAGATCTGACGCGACAGTTTCTGCTGCAGATCATCACCGAACAGGAATCAAAAGGCGAAAACGTTCTGCCTGTGGATGTTTTGACCGGCCTGGTGCGGAGCTATTCCACAGCCGCCCAAGGCATGTTGCCAGATTTTTTGAGCCAGGCGTGGTCTGCGTTTTCGCAGCAACAGTCGGCTATGGTCGAAAAGATGTCCCAAGTCCCCAGTTTGCCTGCCCAATGGCAAAAGCAGCAGGCGGATATGATGCGCCAGATGATGGCCGCCTGGATGCCGGGCGCCAGCGCATCGACGCCGCGCGACAGCGACACATCTGATACCGAAAAGGAACTGGCGGACGTCAAGGCGCAACTGGCAGAGCTGATGCGCAAGGTTGACGGACTGTAAGTTCCGGTTTCAACGACGGGGCTTTTTCAACGAACGCTGCCTAACTCTGCATGTGCCCCTAGCCACATCAATTTTTGCCTTCCCGCGGGGTTTGGCGTGCACGTTCAGTCTTTTGCTCTGTTTGAAGTACGTCGCACGGTAACTGAACACCGTCTTTTTGCCACCCGCTGATTTGATCGGACGACCTGTCCAACTAAATCGCAGGAACTTTGGGTCATTGCGATGTATCCGCCCGTACGAGGTTGTTTTCGAGAACTTCCAAGTAACGGTGTCCGCGACAATCAACTGTTTTTCGCTGATCCTTTGAAACGCAACTGACTTTGGAACCATGTCATTGAAGCGGTTGATCTGAAACTGACATTCAATTCGGCTTTGTGCGACCGCCGATGTCCCAAGGCTGATCAGAGCAACGCAACTGACAAGAAATCCAATCACCGTACCTCCAAGCTGTTGCCAATTTCAGCTTAGGCAGACGCTCAAGCCTGAGCAAGCAGACTAAACGCCAAGTTCCTGTGGACAACTGAGGCGTTAACCAATTTTTAGCTTTACAGGTCTTCGGATTGGGTACACCATATCTTGTAAGGAAAGCGGGGTTAACCCGTATACTTAGCCGGATGGCCTAAAATATTGGGGGGTTCGGTGGCAGGCAAACTATGGCAGGGGTAGAGAGCATGGCAAACACCGAAAGCCTTTGGGATGCGGTTGAAATTCACCCCATCGATGTGGTCGAAAATCTCGCTGAACACTATGACTGGGCCTTCGATCGCGTCGCGGAAGATCAGATTGCGATGGCGATTGAGGGGTCCTGGCGGACGTATTCCATTACGCTTGCCTGGTCGGCCTACGATGAGACCCTGCGCATGGTCTGCACCTTCGACATGGACCCGCCGGCAGACAGGCTCCACCCGCTTTACGAAGCGCTCAACAGTGCCAACGACAAATGCTGGGCCGGGGCTTTTGCCATGTGGACCGAACAAAAGCTGATGGTCTATCGCTACGGCCTGATGTTGGGCGGTGAGGCATCTGCAAGCCCGGAACAGATTGACCAGATGCTGAGCGCCGCCGTCAGTGCCTGCGAACGCTTTTACCCTGCCTTCCAATTGGTTTGCTGGGGTGACACCGAACCAGAAAGCGCCATGGAAGTGGCCATGGCAGAGGCTTACGGCCGGGCTTGACCTAAGCTGCCGCACAGCAATACTCCCGGCCGGTCAACTGCCGGGAGGATCCGATGACCCTAGATGATATAAACAACCGCGGTCTGCTTTTGCTGGGCTGCGGCAAAATGGGATCAGCCCTCTTGCAAGGCTGGCTGCGTGAAGGCGTGGACCCAAGTGCAGTATATGTGATCGAACCGTCCCCGTCGGACTGGTTGAAGTCTACCGGCGTGACGATCGGCGGTGATATCCCGACTGCGCCCGCCGTGGCGATTTTGGCAGTGAAACCGCAAATGATGGGCGCGGCCCTACCCCAGATTACAAACCTGGGCAGTGGTGGCACATTGATGGTGTCAATTGCCGCGGGCACACCAATTTCAGCCTTTGAAGCAACCTTTGGCGTAGACACACCGATTGTCCGCGCCATGCCCAACACGCCTGCGGCTGTCGGCAAAGGCATCACAGCGACCATGGGCAATGCGGCGGCAACGGCAGATCATATGGCACTTACCGACCGGTTGTTGGGGGCCGTCGGGCAAGTGGTGCGACTGGAGACCGAGGATCAGATGGATGCGGTCACGGCGGTGTCAGGGTCCGGTCCGGCATATGTGTTCCATCTGATTGAAACCATGGCCGCCGCTGGGGAGGCAGAAGGGTTGCCAGCTGACCTGGCGCTGACGCTGGCAAAAGCCACCGTCGCCGGAGCTGGTGCGCTGGCTGAAGCCGCGTCAGAGGATCCGGGCCAGTTGCGGGTGAACGTCACTTCGCCGAATGGCACCACTGCTGCGGCGCTGGAGGTGCTGATGGACGCCCAAAAAGGCTTTCCTGTTTTGGTCACTCAAGGCGTCGCCGCTGCCGCCAATCGCAGCCGGGAGCTTCGGTCATGACCGCAGAAATTACCTTCGACGACTTCATGAAAGTCGATATCCGCGTGGGCACAATCGTGCGGGCGGAACACTTTCCAGAGGCTCGCAAACCCGCGATCAAGCTTTGGGTCGATTTCGGTGATGAGATCGGCGAAAAGAAAAGTTCCGCCCAGATCACCGCGCACTACTCGCCGGAAACGTTGGTCGGCAAACAAGTCATGGGTGTGGTCAACTTCCCGCCCCGCCAGATCGGCCCTGTCCGATCGGAGGTTTTGATCCTTGGCCTGGAAGACGCGGAGGGCGGTATTGTTCTATTGTCGCCGGACCAAGGAGTTCCGAACGGAAAAAGGATGAGTTGAGCCGGGCAGCAAACAGCAGAATTAATACAGATCGCTGCGCAACACCGCTTTAACAATCGGCTCCGCTTGCAGAAATCGAGTATTTTTTCGGCAAGTAACCCACGTGCAGTACTTTGGTTCTATTAAGGTGCCACGCGGGGTTGAATCCCGTGCGCAATCATCAGAAACTTGCGTTCAGCTTAGAAAACTAGGGATTCAGCTATGACACGGCCAATCGTGGGCATAAGCGGCAACGCTTATTCTTTGAACGACCAGTACCCGGTGCAAGCCTGCGGATTGCACAACCTGGATGCAGTGTCAGAAGTGTGTGATGCCTCGGTCCTGGTGGTGCCGTGCATGCCCCACCTCAATCGGCTGGAAGAGTTGATGGACATCTTCGACGGCTTTGTTTTCACCGGTGCGCGCCCAAATGTTCACCCGGAGGAGTACGGCGAAGAAGAAACAGAGGCCCATGGTGAATTTGACCGGGATCGCGATGCTGTAACGCTGCCGCTGATCCGGGCCTGTGTGGAAAGAGGTCTGCCCGTGCTGGGCATCTGCCGCGGTTTTCAGGAATTTAACGTGGCTTTCGGGGGAACGCTGCATCCCGAAATCCGCGATCTGCCAGGTCGGATGAACCACCGTATGCCACCAGACGGCACGCTGGAAGAGAAATTCGCCCTGCGTCATGAGGTTTCGGTGAACAAAGGATCCCCATTTGCGCGTATCTTTGCCTCTGAAAAGGTGATGACAAACACGCTGCATGGCCAAGGTATCAAGGACCCGGCCGACCGGGTTGTGATTGACGGGATTGCCCCGGACGGCACGCCGGAGGCGATTTCCATACAAGGGGCGTCTGGTTTCGCGCTGGCCGTGCAATGGCACCCGGAATACAACGCTGACAAAGACCCGGTAAGCCGCGCGCTTTTCGGTGCGTTCGGTGATGCCTGCGCCGCGTGGCGCGCGGGCAAGGACATGCGCCGCGCATCCTGAACGGGCAGATGGCCACCCCACGACTGCCGCTGATCGACATCGCCCGCACCGGCGCGATTGTCGGCATGGTAATTTACCATTTCGTTTATGATCTGGGGCTGTTTGGCGTGATCCCTGGGGATGTGGCCGTGAATGGTTTCTGGAAGTATCTAGCCCGCGGTGTTGCGGGTACTTTCCTGTTCCTCGCCGGTTTCAGCCTGGTTCTGGCGCATGGCAAGGGCATTCGCTGGTCTGCGTTCTGGCGGCGTTTTGCGCTTGTCGGGGGGGCGGCACTGCTGGTCACGGTCGGCACCTGGCTGGCGATGCGCGGCGTCTTTGTCTACTTCGGCATTTTGCATTGCATCGCGATCAGCAGTCTTGTGGCGGTGGCTTTTGTGCGCCTTCCTGCGATCTTTGCGGCCTTGGGCGCATTGGCCATTTGGGCGGTCGTCTTTGTCTGGCCAAACGGCATTTTCGAGGCGGTTTGGCTTAGCTGGCTTGGGATTTCCACTGTGACGCGACCGTCCATTGATCTGGTGCCACTGTTGCCGTGGCTCGCGCCGTGCTTGTTGGGCGTGGCCTGCGCCAAATGGGCGGCCCAGACCGGGGTGTTGCGTGAATATCTGCCAGACACCAGGTTTGTCCGCGCGGTGGGGTGGCCTGGTCAGCATAGTCTTGTGATCTACCTGATCCATCAGCCGATCCTGATGGGGCTTATTTGGGCGACGCGATACTTGATGGGCGTATGAGAGAAGCAACTCTTTCATCGCTGACACTTGCAGTTTGGCGCCAATGACCCAAGTTGCCAGATCGACCCACAGCCGATCGGGAGTGACACATGAAAAAATTGGCCGCCCTTGTTTTCCCTGGCTTTCAGACGCTGGATTTCTTTGGCCCAATTGAGCTGTTGGGCGGGTTTCGCGACGACATACAGGTTATTACCGTTGCCCAAAGTGCTGAGCCGGTTGAAAGCCGCCACCGGCAGCGAATTGTGGTTGATAAAACCCTGGCCGAGGGCACCGACTATGACATTCTATTCATTCCGGGCGGAGACAGTGCACTGGACGCGGCAAAAGATGCAGTTTTGATGCAATGGGTTCGCGAAACTGCCGCCAATGCGGACCGGGTTATGGCGGTCTGCACAGGTACAATCCTGCTGGGAATGACGGGCCTGCTCGATGGGAAACGGGCGACCACCAACAAGCTTGATTTCACGTCAACGGTGCACCTTGCGCCGAAAGTTGAGTGGGTCAAACAGGCGCGCTGGGTGGAAGACGGAAAGTTCTTCACGTCATCGGGCGTATCAGCCGGAATGGATATGGCGCTTGCGGTCGCGGCGGACATGTTTGGATTGGAACAGGCGCAAAAAATGGCTGAGGAAAGCGAATACGTTTGGCATGACGACCCAACCTGGGACCCTTTTGCGAAAATGGCGGGGTTGGTCTAAAGCCGATCGGATATCGTGGCATAAAGCCGTTCCATCGACATAGGGACCTGTTTTGACTTGGCGGCCCCTGAAAGCAGTGTCGGAGGTACTTTCCGAGCATCAATTGGTGCTAGGAAAATTGTCTCTCATGACCAGTGAACGGATCAAACAGCCACGATTGCTCGTTTAATCAAAGGGCCAGCCTCAACTGGTCAGTGAGCGCACAGCATCGGTGATGTGCTTTCGGAACCATCGAATTTCAGGTTCATCGCCGCTCTTCGCGCTGTGAAAAAGCGACAGTTGGAGAGGCGGTATCTCAAACGGCAAATCGCGTGACGCAAGATCGTAGACCTGCGCGGTCTCTAGCATTGCAATAGAAGGCACGGTCAAAAGCATGTCCGTTCTGCAAAGAATGGGTGCGGCCATCGAAAAATGCGGTACGACTGCTCCTATGTGCCGTTTGGTTCCAATTGTTAAGGCCGCAAGGTCAATCGGATTGCCCCCTGACGGAGAGGAAGCGCTGACCTGAACATGCGGGAACTGCGCCCATTTCTCCGGCGACCAACCATTGAAACCGGGATGGTCTTTCCGGCCGAAAGTCACCCATGGCCATGACCCGAGCTCTACTCCGCGCAATTCAGCTGATTGCTTGAAGCTAGGTGCGATGAGTGCATCGTAACGCCCCTGCTGCATATCGAGTGCGACAGTGGGTGAAAAGGCTGCGATTTCTACGCTGACGCCCGGGGCGTCCTTTGCAACCGATTCCAGCAAGCGCGGCAAGAGCGGTGAGATGAAGTCAGGTGCAGCCAGTCGGAAGCTGCGGGTCGACTTGGTCGCGTCAAACTGCTCAGGCGCTGCAAGCGTTTGTTCAACCTGCGCCAAAAGTATGGGCAGTTTTTCTGCAAGGCTTTGACCCCGCGCGGTCGGAACCATGCGCCGCCCGTCGCGCACAAGCAGTTCATTGTCAAAGAGCAAGCGCAGACGCTTCAAGGCATGGCTGACCGCAGAGGAGGTCAGGTTTAACCGATCTGCCGCCAACCCGACGCTCCTTTCACGCAGGAGAACGTCAAGAACCACAAGCAAATTCAGGTCGATATTGGAAAGGGGAACGGCAGGCATAGATGAATCTTGTTCACATCGTTTGAAATCGTTTCATTTGATTCATTGTGAGGGACTGGCCATCTTTTTGCAACACAAGCAGGTCAAAAGACCCGGCCACTAGCCTGTCGCCAGATTTCATGACCTTCGCAAACAGGAGAAAACCATCATGTCAAAATACACCGGCTTCACGATCTCGCTCGCCGCAGCGCTGACAATCGGCACGGCTGCGTTGGCGGAAAGTGAACTTGATATTAGGTTTGCAGGCGCACTTGAATTCACCGATGACGGCACGCTTTTTGTCGGGGACAACTACAACGGCGCGATATACGCCTTCGAGATGCCCGCGACGGATGGGCCAGAGCAAATTATGCCCAGCTCGATCGCCAATATCGATGCGAAGATCGCCGAACTGCTGGGGGTAGGCGTCCGTGCCATCGAACTCAACGATATGGCGGCGCACCCGGTCACTCAGGATTTGTATATATCGGTAACGCGAATTGGCAGCTCTGCTTCGCAGCCAGCAATCATCCAGGTAACGCAGGATCAGCAGATCAGTCTCGTGGATCTCGCCTCTTTGGACTTTCAAAAACAGGAACTGATGGAGTTCCCGGAAGGCGAGACAACGTTTGGTGTTCGCGGAATGGGGCAACTACCACCTTTGCCAAGGGACGTTGCCAAAGGTGAAATCCCACTGCGCACGTTGGCGATCATGGACATGGAGTACTACGACGGCGAATTGTTCGTTGCCGGTGTTGCCCACGACAACTTTTTGTCATCGTTGCGCCGGATGCCATACCCCTTTGATGGCAGTCAGGGCGTCGCCAATGTTGAGATGTATCACATAACCCACGACCAGTATGAAAGCCGTGCCCCAATCCGGGCTATGTCGGTGCAGGAGATCAACGGTAAGCCGCAGCTGGTCGCCGCCTATACTTGCAGCCCGATTGTCCTGGTGCCGCTTGAGGACATCCAGGATGGTGCGAAAATTTCGGCCAATACGATCATGGACTACGGTAACGGGCAGCCTCTCGACATGATCCCGTTCAGCATGCAGGGGCAGACAATGCTGTTTGTGACCAACAACAGCCGTTCCCCGCAGGTTATCCCGGTCGCCGGGCTGCAAGACGCGAAAGTTGTTGATCACAATGACTTCGAGCGTGGTGGCAAGCTCGATCTGCACCCTGTGATGCCTTATGGCCCGGTGGGGGAGGCAGTGATGTTCGACGGCATGTCGATGCATATGACGCTGGTTGGTGGCGGAATGCTCGCCTCGATCACCCGCGATCTCTACACGGGCAGTCTGAACCTTGACACCAACCCGACGTTTTTTCCCAACCGTATTCACAATATGAAGGCAGAGTTGGATTTTCCGGACTGGAAGCCTGATCCAGCACGGTTGAAGTAACTGTGGCGATGAACTTCAGAAACGGGATCGCCAAGATATTGGCGGTCTTTCTGCTGAGCCCGCTTGCATCCATGGCAGAGGAAAGAGACCTGACACTGCCGCAAGGCAGCGCTGATCCGGTTATCTTGAATGATGCGGAAAAGGGGCCCGATGACCAGATACTAAAGGTCACTGTGCGCGGGGCCGAGACGCCGATTGCAGGGCGCTATTTGCGTATGGGCGCCACACTTTCTTTTACCCCTGCTTTCGGTTTTGAGCCTGGGCAAAACTACGTGGCGCATTTCTTGGCGCAGGGCGAAAAAAAACAGGTTGCTTTCCAGATCGAAAATCAACGAGCAGCAGTTCC
The DNA here is from genome assembly GCA_039030095.1 of Pseudomonadota bacterium. GTDB lineage: Bacteria > Pseudomonadota > Alphaproteobacteria > Rhodobacterales > Rhodobacteraceae > Amylibacter. The sequence continues at coordinate 70,592 of JBCCET010000008.1, forward strand.
TGCCGCCGTGACCGACATCTATCCAAGCGGTGATACGCTGCCCGAGAATACATTGCGGTTCTACGTCCACTTTTCCACGCCAATGCAGCCTCAGGTGGCTTTTGACTACATCAGCCTAGTGGACGCGACCGGAGCAGTCGACGAAGCCGCGTTCATGCGGTTCAAACAAGAGCTTTGGAATGAGGACCGGACACGGCTGACGGTGTTGATTGATCCTGGCCGCATTAAGCGCGAAGTCGCAACCAACGTAGAGTTGGGACCTGCATTGGTTGCTGGTCAGCGATACAAACTCAACATAGCCGGCGGGTGGCCTTCAGCCGATGGAAAAACGGTTCTGCCAGCCTTTGCAAAATCGTTCCAAGTTTCAGAAGCTTTGCGCACATTGCCGGAAACAAGCGGTTGGACAGCCAACGCGCCTTGCGCGGGAACGCGCGAATCGTTGATCATTGCCTTTGACCGTCCCTTTGATCGGCACCTTCTGACACGGGCGCTGCGGGTGGAAACGAACAAAAACGGCAGGGTCGAGGGCACCGTTACGATCAATGAGGGGGAACATAATTGGGCCTTCAAACCCTTGGCGCCTTGGCCAGACAAAGACCTACAGCTTATCGTCGATCCCGATCTGGAAGACGTCGCCGGAAACAACTTCCGCGATCTGCTCGACCAAATGGCGGGCGATCAAAAAAGTGACACCGCCGTGCCATTCCTCACGATCCGGGTTCAGACCTGCCAGGAATGACACGGTTTCAAAGTCTAGATTTTTCAGGTCTCTCATCGCTGAGCAGTTTTTGGCAGTGCGGACCCGACCGGGTCCTTTGCACGAGGTAAGTTCGACGTCGACCTCTGGAAGCTATTTAGGGAGCCACACGAAGGGCCACACCAAATCTGAACACAGGTGCATGGCTGTGGGTGTTCCCGATTGCGGATTGGATCGAATGATGTTTTCAAGAAGCCAAAGCTAAGAGCGCTGAATGGTAGGATAGTTTTCAGATACGTAAGCCATTTTGCCATGGAACGGCCGCAAGGCGGACGAAGCTGCCGTTGAAATTAGGTTTATGCGATCGCGCATAACTGGCATTGCAAAGTAATAATTTTTTGCAACACGGGGCCTTTAGAATGAAAGTGCTACAAGCAACAGGGGCTGTCCTTTTAAGTTACGTTGTCGCAA
>JBCCET010000009.1:0-70978 GCA_039030095.1 Pseudomonadota bacterium
CGGCACTCGACCAACTTGTGGCGGAGGGTATCCTGAAGCTGTTGGCGAATTTGCAAGATGAGCTGAACCTAAGCTATATGTTCATCACCCACGACCTCGCCACAGTCCGCGCCATCGCGGACGAGGTGGTGGTGATGAAAGAAGGCAAAGTTGTTGAGGCCGGGCCAAAAGACGAGATGTTCACCCCGCCGCACCACGCATACACGGACTTGTTATTGTCCTCGGTGCCGGAAATGGATCCAGAATGGCTCACAACCTTGCTTAATGAGCGCGGTGTCGAAAATATCGGCGACGCGGCAAGCGAAAAGATCGGATGACATAACCAACCGATAAAACCCAATTCCCAGGGCAATAGTGCCCGGAATGAAATGTCTATTAACGTAAACAGGGAGACGAGAATGACGTTTAAAATGAACCGTCGCGGTGTGCTTCAAACTGGCGCTGCCGCCGGTCTGGTCGCAGCCACTGCAAAATCTGCGAGTGCTGACGGGCACGGTCCAAAAAAAGGCGGCACACTGCGCCTTGGCCTAGCCGGTGCAAACACTTCTGACAGCTGGGACGGCCGGACACACTCCGACAGCTTCATGATCATGATGGCGCACGGGTGTGTGTTCGATTGTCTGACCGAAGTCGCATCTGACGGTTCGCTGAAAGGCGAACTGGCGGAAAGCTGGGAAGCCAGCGCAGACGCCAAAACCTGGACGTTCAACCTGCGCAAAGGTGTGACATTCCACAACGGCAAAGCTTTTGGCGCAGATGACGTGATCGCGTCGCTGAACATGCACACCGCCGAAGGCGCGAAATCGGCAGCCAAGCCAATCGTTGCTGCGATTACCGACATGAAGAAGATGAACGACCACCAGGTGCAGTTCACACTGAAAGCCGGGAACGCTGACTTCCCATACCTGATGTCGGACTATCACATCCTGATGTACCCGGCTGGCATGGAAGAAGAAGCCATCGCTAAGGGCATCGGTACAGGCCTCTACTCGGTTGAATCCTTCGACCCAGGCGTGCGTTTCGTTGGTAAGCGCGTGGACGGCCACTACAAAGATGGCGAAGCCGGTTGGTTTGACAGCGTTGAGGCAATCGCCATCAACGATGCGGCGGCCCGCATGAACGCGCTGATGACCGGTCAGGTCGACGCCGTGAACCGCGTGGACTTCAAGACAGAGGCTCTTCTGAAAGCCAACCCAGGCGTGAAGATCATCGAAGTTACCGGCAACCAGCACTACACACTGCCAATGCTGACAAACGTCGCACCGTTTGACAGCCTGGAAGTGCGTCAGGCGCTCAAGCACTCTTTGAACCGTCAGGAAATGGTCGACAAGATCCTGCTTGGCCACGGCGCTATCGGCAACGACCACCCAATCGGCCCAGCTAACCAGTTCTATGCCGCTGATCTGCCGCAGAACGACTATGATCCTGATAAAGCCAAGTCGCTTTTGAAGAAAGCTGGCATGGACGGCCTGAAGGTCGACCTGTCCGCTGCAAACGCAGCCTTCCCGGGCGCGATCGACGCAGCACAGCTGTTCCAGTCGTCAGCAAAAGCTGCTGGCATCGAGATCAACGTGGTACAAGAGCCGGACGACGGCTACTGGTCCAACGTTTGGCTGAAAAAGCCATGGTGTGCCTGCTACTGGTCCGGTCGTGCAACCGAAGACTGGATGTTCTCCACAGCTTACGAGTCCGGCGTTCCTTGGAACGACACAGGCTGGGAAAACGAGCGCTTCCAGTCCCTACTTCTCGAAGCACGGGCAGAGCTCGACAGTGCCAAGCGTAAGGACATGTACACCGAAATGCAGGCGCTTTGTTCCTCCGAAGGGGGCACAGTGGTTCCGATGTACGCAAACTACGTGGACGCCATGTCGACCAAGCTGATGCACGGCGAAAACCTGGGCAACCTATGGCAAATGGACGGCTCCCGCCAGTCCGAGCGCTGGTGGTTCGCCTAAATCCTACGCTGGCGTTTGCAGCGCCAGAAAACAAAAAAGCCCCCGCTTCGTGCGGGGGCTTTCCGATATTTATTAGCGATAAGAATTCGGATCGGGCACGAAACGCACATTAAAAGCGGTACCATCGGCGCAGGCGAATTTTCAAGCTGCGCCGTTTGTTAGATAGATTTTCCAAGGAGCATGCTTTCCAACATTGCTGTACCCATTACACCGGCAAGCAATCTGCGCGCTCCTTTTTCACCATCGACATCTGGCCATAAGGCCATCTTTTGCAACATCTCGGCCAAACCATCTTCATAAGCCGATAGTTCCTCAGGTGATCCGTACCGGGCTACGCCTATGTGGCTGATTGCTGGGCAAATCATCGTCCCATCAGCGCTCCGGCCAACTCTCCTGATTTCTCGATAATAGGTTGCAGCATCCGGGATTTCTCCCAGCCATTTGTTCATTCGGTCAAAGCCAGCCTTGATCCCCGACGCAAGTAACGCCTCCCGAGAGGGAAATCGAGCATAGACGGCACCTGATGTGAGACCAGCTTCCTTCGCAATATCTTTGAGTGCAACGCGCATCAGACCATCACGGCGCGACAGCTTGTCCGCAGCCTTCTGCAGGAGCTTAAGGTTGTTTTCTGCCGTCTCCTTATTGACCTTGACCATTTTCTCTCCATTTATTAATAATTATGATTATTAAAAAGAGAGGCCGAAATGTCAATAAAATTCACCCTGATCCGCGCGGCTTTTTCGGTGTGGTCACGGATCACGCCAGCTACGGCCAGCAAGTGGCTTGTGCGTAAGTTTTTCACGCCAGAAGTCTGGAGAAAATCTTACGATGCCCCCTCCGGAAAACGAGTTGACCTGGCAGGAGAAGGTGTTCTTTGGCAGGACCGTGAAAAAGAGAGAACTGCTCTGCTGGTACACGGCTGGTCCGGGCATAGTTCGCAGTTCAGCGAAATTGAAAAATTGCTGCGAAGGCTTGGATTTTCGGTTCATCTACTTGATATGCCTGGGCACGGCGCATCCAAACACCAACGATCAAACCCTGCGCGCTTCGCGCAAACTATTGACGAAGCAATCAAAGTGACTGGTCCGCAAGACATCCTTGTAGCCCATTCCATGGGCGCAGTTGGCCTTATGTACTCAAGCCTTGCACTTGGTCTGGAGCTCGGCAAAGTAGCCCAGCAACTAATTTTTGTTTCAGCGCCTAGGGGCGTCGATCCCGCATTGAAGCTGGTCACCAAACAAGCCGGTTTTGGCCAAAAGGCTGCGCATCTATTTCTTGATGCAGTCGATGCAGAAGTAGGTGTTAAAAGAAGCGATTTTGACTTTCTGAAACGCGCTGCGGCTGCAAACGTCCCATTGCTCGTCATCCACGATAAAGATGACCCTTTAATACCAGTCACACATGCCCATGAGATCGCATCAGCATGGCCGGGAGCGGCAATTTTACAAACCGAAGGACTCGGACATTATCGCACGCTCAAGGCTGAGGCCACATTGCAGGCTATTGAGAAATATGTTGTCCAGGCGACATGATCGAAAGATGGGGCTTAAGAGCTTTCACACCATACAGGCCGCGAAATCGAAATTCCGTTTCTCTCCAAAGAGGGATTTTGTAATAGCGTGTCGAATGGTCTTTTGTCCTTCGCAAAAACCATTCCAGTCAGAAAAGTAGACGTCAGCCGCAATTTCCCTCATGGCGTTGCAAGTTTTGGCTCAAAAGTTCGGAGTTCGGGCGCGCGCTATTCGGCTGGCGATTGCGGCGCTTGGTCGACCACCAGTTGATCACCCAGCCAGATGCCGTCAGATGACATATTGGTGCCGAAAGCGATGGCCTCTACTCCTACGTTGCGGGCGGCATCGAAAGCTTTGGCATAGTTTGCATCCAGATCCGGGGCAATTTTGAAGCGTTTGCAGCCGCTACATTGCACGCAAAAGAGCATCACAGCCCGGTGACCCTGCGCGACCATATCGGACAATTCGACTAGGTGCTTCGCCCCACGTTCGGTTACGCAATCGGGGAATTCTGCCACATCCGCTTCACGGATCAGATGGACATTTTTCACCTCTACATAAGTGTCGGGCATGTCGGGCCCGGTCATTAGAAAGTCGATGCGGCTATTCTTGCCGTACTTCACCTCTGCACGGACATCAGAATAACCGCGCAACGCGGGCACCAATCCGGCGCGCAAGGCTTCGCCGACAATTTTGTTGGGCATGTTAGTGTCGATCCCGCACCAATGGCCGCCTGGCAGTTCGGCCAGCTTCCAGGAATATTGCAGCTTTCGCTTGGGGTTTTTGCTGTCTTCCAGCCAAATGCGCATGCCGGGGTCAGTGATGCCCATCATCGCACCGGGGTTCGCACAATGCACGGTCATCTCTGTCCCGTCGTCCAGCCTAACGTCCGCAAGGAACCGTTTGTAGCGCTTGATTAGGGTGGCGGGGATCAGGGGGCTGGTGAACTCCATAACCGGTTGGTAAGGCCGAGCAAACGAAAGGACAAGGCCATGGCGCGACCTACAGCAGCGATGATTGTGATCGGGGACGAAATTTTGTCTGGCCGGACCCGGGACGCAAATATGCACCATCTGGCGGGTGTGTTGACGGAGGCGGGAATAGACCTGCGCCAAGTGCGCGTAGTGGCAGATGTTGAGGTTGAAATTGCAGCGGCCGTGAACGCGCTGCGCAGCGTGTATGACCACGTGTTCACATCTGGCGGAATTGGCCCAACCCATGATGACATCACGCCCGACAGCGTGGGCATGGCCTTTGGCGTTCCGGTAGATATCCGGGAAGATGCCATGGATGCCCTCGCCAAGAACTATCCCAACGGCCGAGAGGATTTGAACGCGGCACGCCTTCGTATGGCCCGCGTTCCGGAAGGGTCGCGCCTGATCGACAATCCGGTCAGCGGGGCACCCGGATTTTCAATTGAAAACGTGCATGTAATGGCCGGGGTGCCGCGCATTTTCAACGCCATGGTGGCCGGTCTGGTGCCGACCTTGCAAGGCGGGGACCCGCTTGTGTCTGCAAACGTGCGCGTGGACTTACCCGAAGGCGAGGTCGCCGGACCGCTCGGCCAAATCGCCGGTGCTTATCCCGACCTTTCGATGGGGAGTTATCCGTTTGTCACCCCGTCCGGTTTTGGCGCAAACCTGGTAGTGCGCGGCAGCGACGGGGCCCGTGTGGAAGCAGCCGCGCAGGAGCTGCGTTCAGCCTTTGGGTTAAAAGAATGACCGAAGAAATCTTCACAGCGGTTGACGCGACCTGGCCCGCAGCGGGCTATCAGCAGGTCGGCCCATGGTGCGTCCGCAAAGGACTGGGCGGCGGGCAGCGCGTGTCAGCTGCGTCAACGGATCAGGCAGTGTCAGCGGCCGATGTGGCAACGGCAGAGGCCGCGATGATGGCCCTGAACCAGTCGCCGGTTTTCATGATCCAAGGGGATCAAGCCGGGCTGGACACGGCGCTTGACCGGCTAGGATACCGGATAAAAGACCCGGTTGATGTTTGGGCGGGTCCGGTGAAGCAGGTGGCACAAGATTATGAGCGGTCGCTGGCTGCCATCTTCGTGGACTACCCCATGCCGATACTGGCGGGAATCTGGGCCACCGGGGGAATTGGCCCTGCCCGATTGGACATCATGCGCAGAGCTAAGGGGCCAAAAACCTGCATTCTGGGGCGCCTTGGCGACAAACCGCGCGGGGCAGCATTTGTCGCAGTGCATGAAAGCGTTGCGATGACCCACGCGGTGGAAGTTCGCGCGGATGCGCGTCGCAACGGTGTGGCGGAACGTATGATGAAGGCAGCCGCCTGGTGGGCAGGACAACACGGAGCGACCGAATTGGCAGCTCTGACAGTATCGCGAAATACGGGCACCCAAGCGATGTGGCAAAAGTTGGGGATGCAAGTGGTTTCGCATTACCACTACCGCGTGAAACCTTAAGGTGGCTAACAGTCCGGCGTCCTACCTTTATCGGTGGGTTGCCAAACACCCTACGTGGATCGCCTGTATTGCGATTGGCTTCCCCCTGTCTCCCCGCTAACCTGTACCCAACCGGACGGAGTTTCCATGACCCTAGACCACCCTACCGCTTTGAAGTTGACCACTCAGGATCCCCTTCCCGCTGACACCCAGCGCTATTTTGACATTTGCGTGGAAAAGCTGGGTTTTGTGCCAAACGTGCTGGCGTCTTATGCCCACAACGTGGACAAATTGAACACCTTCACTGCGCTCTACAATGACCTGATGTTGGGCGACAGCGGGCTGACCAAGCTGGAGAGGGAGATGATCGCCGTTGTTGTCAGCTCCATCAACCGGTGTTTCTACTGCCTAGTGGCCCACGGCGCCGCTGTGCGGCAGCTTAGCGGCAAACCAGAATTGGGTGAGCGGCTGGTCATGAACTATCGCACGGCGGAGTTGACATCGCGGGAACGCGCTATGCTCGACTTCGCGGCCCTGATGACCGAAAGTTCCAACCGCATAGAGGAGGCGGATCGGCAATCTTTGCGGGACGTAGGCTTTACCGATAAGGACATCTGGGACATCGCGGGGGTCGCCAGCTTTTTTAACATGTCCAACCGATTCTCATCCGCCACCGCAATGGAACCCAACCCGGAGTATCACGCGCAGGCCCGATGAAACGCATACTTGTTGCCTTGCTGTTAAGCGCGTTTCCTGCGCATGCGGAATTTGTTCTGCAGTTGCCTTTGGGCGCGGCAGAAACCTATGCAGCAGACGAAACAACGTTACCTGCACAGGTGCCTGCCGGACCAGCCGTCGGGTCAAAAGTGCCCATGACACCAGCACCGGGTTCCATTCGAAGAACCGTCTGGCAGGTTGGCCCGGAACAAACCGTGCAAGAGGTTGAGCGCAACATCGCGGAACAATTGGGGCGCCGGGGCTACGAAGTGGTTTTTGACTGTGTAACGGCGGCCTGCGGCGGCTTTGATTTCCGGTTCGGGATAGATGTTGTGCCCGAACCAATAATGCGGGTAGACCTGCGCGACTTCCGCTTTATCACAGCAAAGCAATCCGTCAGCGACAATCCGGACTATGTTACCTTTCTCATAAGCAAATCACCGGTCGCGGTCTATGTGCAGCTAACGGAATACAGATCTGACAGGACAGACAATCTGGATTTGCAGGTCCAAACCACGTCGTCGGCCCTGTTGGACGCCGGCGCGAAAATGGTTCTTGAAGGTCTGGTTTTCGGCTCCGGCGGGACAGCGGTAACAGCGGATCCCAACGGAACTTTGACCAAGTTGGCCGATCTGATGAAGGGGGACGAAACCCTGACCGTCCTACTGGTCGGCCATTCGGACAATTCCGGCACTTTGGAAGGGAATTTAATTGTGTCAAAGTCACGCGCAGCTGCTGTTGAAGCCACGCTAATCGAGGACTACGGAATTTCTGCTGACAGGCTCAGCGCTTACGGGGTTGCGTTTCTATCACCGCGCGCAACCAACGATACGGACGCCGGACAACAAAAAAACCGCCGGGTTGAGGCGGTTTTTTCGCGTTGAGAAGGGTCGGGTCAGGCCCGGTGGATTACCACTTTTCTGGGCCAACTCCGCGGAAGTGTTCCGCCAAAAAGTCGATAAAGGCGCGCAGCTTCGGCTGGGTATAAAGCCCCGGCGGATAGACCACGTGGATGCCCAATGTTTCAACCGGCAGATCCGGCAACACAATCTTCAGCCGCCCGTCTTGCACTGCTTCGTGGTACAAGAAGCTTGGCAGATAGGCGATGCCCAGTCCGTCCTCGGCCGCTTGCAAAAGGGATTGGCCGTCATTCACGGTCAGGCTGCCACCTGCCCGGATGAGCCGCTTTTCCCCGGAAGGAGACGTGATTTTCCAGGCGTTGCCGTTCGACTGATTGGAGAAGTGCAAAAGCTTGTGCGCGCTCAAATCATCAATGCGCTTTGGCACGCCAAATTCGTAAAGGTACTTCGGGCTGCCAATTACACGCATGTTGGTTTCCGCCAGCTTGCGTGCCCGCAGTGAACTGTCGGCCATCTCACCGATGCGGATTGCCAGATCAAAACCTTCTGACAACAGATCAACATGACGGTTCGACAAAACCATGTTCACGTTGATTTCAGGATATTTACTAAGGAATGCGCCCAGCGCTCTGCTGATATGGTTCACACCAAAGTCCGTGGTCGCGGACAATCGCAGACTGCCCTTGGGCGTCGCCTGCATAGAGGTAACCATAGCGTCTGCTTCACTGGCATCATCGAGAACCTGACGGGCCTTATCGTAATAGGCCAAGCCAATTTCCGTCGGGCTGACCCGTCGGGTTGTCCTGTTCAAAAGCCGCGCTCCAAGGCGCGCTTCAAGCGAGGATACGTGTTTGCTAATCGCAGACTTTGACAGGCCCATCTTACGAGCCGCGTCGGTGAATCCGCCCAGGTCAACGACCGAGGCAAAAGCTTCCATTTCGGTGAGACGGTCCATGTCGTCACACTCCTTTTACTCATTACTCAACGAGGCAGAATGTGCGGGGAAACTGTGTCACGAATTTGGAAACAACCGGACATTGAGCGGTCATTTTGGGGTATTGTCGGGGCGCTGGAGACAATGAAACAATAACCTCAAAGGCGGAAACAACGACGTAACTATTTGTATTTAAATAATTTTGGTATTTTCACTGGAAGACGCACATCGCGAAATGGTCACAAACTCGGGTTTTCGGACCGGGCACAATCGAGCGCCCTATAACTATGATTGCTGTTCAGCAACCGCAGCGCGTGCTGCCAAAAAGGAACCCACTATGTAGACGGCGATGCCCAGAAACGTGATCAAAGACAGCTGCACACGCCCCTCCAGGAGTTGGGCGCCAAAAATGATCAGCGGCCCTAGCGCGATGATTGAGCTAAGCGCGAATGTCGACAATATCGGAACCGCCCGTTGCAAAAAGTAAAGCGGTGGCACCGTCAGCAACAGCCCAGCCGCCACAAAAGCCGCCAGCAGTGAAAAGCCGGGAATACCGGCAGGTGTAACTGTGGCCGTCGCCAGCCCAGCTGTCACCACGACGTAAAGCGGCATGCGCAGCCCTAATACGGCTAAGGCTCCGGTGCCGCCATCATTGAGCCGTGCAGACCCCACAAGGATCAAAGTAAAGAAAATGCCATCAACCATAGCCAACACCAGCCCCAGAGCAGCCATTGGAGGGCCGCCGCGCACATAGCCGGATTGCCCACTTAACGTGGAATACGCCAAAATCGCGATCGCCAGAGCCAATAAGACCAGGCTGATCCGTTTGCCAGGTGACCGCGCTGTGGCCCACCCCGCCAAAGCTACCGCCGTAATTGGCATCATCGCTGATGACACCGTGTAGGTCACCGCTGGCTCAATCAGCTGCACCGAAATCAGAAAGGCGGTGAACGTTACGACGGCGCCTACATTGACTAGCATCAAGTCACGCGGCCGCGACCAGGCTGCACGTAGTTGCCCGGCAGATGTCACGGCAACCCACAGCAATATTCCGCAGGTCATGATCCCAAAGGTAATCGCCCCAAACAGGAACGAGTTCACTTGTTGGAAAAGGCCGCCAAAATAGACGGTTTGCAGCGCTTCGATTGTTATGAACAGTAACGCAAAAACGAGCCCAGTTCGGACGGTGCTCGTCAAAACGGGCGGGTCACGGTTTGATGACGATCTCTGTGCCGGTTTTCACCATGGCATAGATGCGTTCCATCTGTTTGTTGGTCACCGCGATACATCCGGCTGTCCAATCATCACTCCGTCTGGGGGTAAAGGCGTTTGGCTGGCCATGGATGAAAATGTCACCGCCGGGACTTTTGCCCTGGGATTTTGCAAAGGCACGATCCGCCCGGTTTGGATAACTGATCCCAAGCGACAGGTGGAAAGAAGACCGGGGATTACGTCGATCAATGTAATAGGTGCCCTCCGGCGTTTTGCCGTCACCTTCAAACCGTTTGTGACCCTTGGACGTGAAGCCCAATTCTACATTGTAGCGCTTCAATACCTGAGTGTTGTGCATCAAGACCATCACGCGCTTGCTCTTGTCGACTAGGATCTTTGTGACCTCTGGCCCGTAGTATGTTTTGAATTTGGATGAAGAACAGGCGGTCAGCACCAAAACAAGCCCGACCATCAAAAATCTAGAAATACGCATCGCTCAAAGCCCTTGAATGTCTCTCGCCATTTCCGCGCGGGACTTGCGTGCTCTCTCTGTAGCACTTTTTAGTTGTCCACACGCAGCCATGATATCCTCTCCACGCGGGGTCCGTACAGGGCTGGCATAGCCCGCACGATTCACAATTTCGGCAAATGATTCAATTCTGCCCCAGTCTGACCGCTCATACGCGGACCCTGGCCAAGGGTTGAACGGGATCAAATTGATTTTTGCCGGAATGCCTGCGATCAGTTTAACAAGCCGTCGTGCATCCGCGTCGCTGTCATTTACGTCTTTCAGCATCACATACTCAAAGGTGATGCGTTCCGCGTTGGACAGACGAGGGTAGTCGCGGCAGGCCTGCAAAAGCGTTTCTATCTTATGCTTGCGGTTTATTGGCACCAACACATCGCGCACGTCGTCGGTGGTGGCATGAAAGCTGATGGCCAGCATACAGCCGATTTCTTCGCCCACCCGATAGATTTCCGGCACCACGCCCGAGGTCGAAAGAGTAATCCGCCTGCGGGACAGGCTGATGCCCTCCCCGTCCATCGCGATCAACATCGCGTCGCGCACGTTGTTGGTGTTGTAAAGCGGCTCTCCCATGCCCATCAGCACTATGTTGGAAACCTTGCGTTTGGCGCCCGGTTCCAGCGACCATTCCTCCAGATCGTCGCGCGCGACCAAAATCTGCCCGACGATTTCCGCAGTGGTCAGGTTGCGCACCAGTTTTTGCGTCCCGGTGTGGCAAAAGGTGCAGGTCAAAGTGCACCCAACCTGGGACGAGATACACAGCGTTCCGCGATCTTCTTCCGGGATGTAGACCGCCTCAACCTCATGCCCGCCTTGAATCCGCAAAAGGTATTTGCGTGTGCCATCGGTGCTGATCTGGCGCGTTACAATTTCCGGCCGCGACAACGAAAAACGGTCTTCCAAATCCGCCCTGTAGGCTTTCGAAAGATTGGTCATGTCGTCAAACGACTGCACACCTTTGCAGTAGAGCCACTGCCAAAGCTGGCTAATACGCATTTTAACTTGCTTTTGCGGTGTGAAGTCGGTCAACGCCGCTGCCAATTGATCGCGGCTCAAGCCGATCAAATTTGGCTTGCCGGTCTCATTGCGCGGCAAGGTCAACGTATTAGGTACTATGGCGGCTTGCGCGGTCATCGCTTGCTTTCAACAGGAAAATCCCCGGTGGATGCCGGGGATTTAGACCAATTCGACTAAAATTTGAAGGATTAGCTACAGCGTTTTTCTGCTTCGGCAAGTGCTGCCGTGAACCCGTTGAGGCTAAAGGTATCCTTAGTGGTGGTTCCGCGACGCGATTGCGCCTCTACCACGGCCGCCGATCCACGCTTTAACGCATCACGAATTTTAGAATCGTCCGAATCGCTTGCAGGCCAGGCGTATTCACCGTCCACAAACAGGTTAAACGTTTGCGTACCGATGGTTATCCGCACGGGCTTGTCCGGATCAAACGGATATCCGCCAGTGAAACTGACCTGACCTTTGATCCCGTTTGCCGGGCGGTAGGTCACCCAAAGCAGTATATCAGACCGGCGCACTGTGACGACGCGACCGCCGCGGGTGTTTACCTCTTTGGTTGGTTTCGACACGATCCAGCACTCTTTCGTTGGCTGATCTTCAACAAAGATCGACCAATCCGTGCGGGCATCAACGCGGTTTGTGCTTTCCTGTGCATAGGCAATGGACGCCGCCGCCAGGCAGACAACCATAAACCCGCATGTATAAGCTGTAGAGCGGATCATCCGTAGCATTTTTGAGCCGTTTCCCTCACCGAATTGCAAACTTAGCAACATTATTTCCGTACCCTTACTACGACGTATTTGTGGTTTTCTTATGGCGGCCACATAGCGCAAGTGGCAGGCTAAGGACCAGTCCCTGCGCCCGATAGGCGCGGTTTTAGGCAAAAATCGGAGCATTGCGGATGAGTAGTGGCGTGAATGTGGCAGAAGTGTGGCGTGGAGAGTTTCTGGAAAGTCAACATCTGGGCGCGGCTGCCGTTTGCACGTCTTCAGGTGATTTAGTCGCGGCCTGGGGCGATCCAGACGCTGTCATTCTGCCCCGGTCGGCGTGCAAGATGCTTCAAGCTTTGCCACTTGTGGAAAGTGGCGCTGCTGATGCGGTGGGGCTTGGGTCGGAACACTTGGCACTGGCCTGTGCCTCTCATCAGGGCGCGCGCATGCATACCGATCGGGTGTCGGCCTGGCTAAACTCTATCCAACGGCAGGTGGCAGATCTCGCCTGTGGGCCGCAGGCGCCCAGTGACCTGGGTGATCGGGATGCGCTGATCCGTGAAGGAGACGCGCCGGACCGGCACCACAACAACTGCTCTGGAAAACACACGGGATTTTTGACGTTGGAACGGCACATTGGCGGCGGTCTGGACTACGTCGACACTGGCCACCCGGTGCAACAGGCCGTGCGAGCCGCCTATGAGGAAATGACCGGGGCAGACAGCCCCGGCTTTGCGATCGACGGATGTTCGGCACCAAACTTTGCAACGACGCTGCATGGTCTGGCGACCGCGATGGCGCGAATGGGTAGACCACAGTCACTTGGCACCATTCGGGCCGATGCGGCCACTCAGTTGGTGGACGCAATGGCGATGCACCCGGAATTGGTTGCCGGTGAAGGTCGCGCTTGCACTGGGTTGATGCGTGCCATGGATGGCCGGGCGGTTGTAAAAACCGGTGCTGAAGGCGTGTTCACAGCTATCCTGCCAGAGCGCGGCCTCGGTGTAGCGTTAAAGATCGCCGACGGGGCGACCCGTGCTGCTGAATGTGCCATGGCAGCCCTTTTGGTCCGACTCGGTGCCGCAGACGAAGCCCATCCAGAGGTACAGGCCCGCTTGCACCCCATACAACACAACTGGGACGGCCTGGAGGTTGGACGCATTGCCCCGGCGGCGATGTTCTGGGAAGGCGGTCAGGCGATCTAACGCCGTTTTCGCAGGTGATACGTCAAAGCGCCGCGTATCAGCAGTGCCAGCGCATCCTTTGGTAGCGGCGCATCTGTGGCAAGGTGTACGCCGCGATTGCCTTCAAACACCAGCCCGTCCGGGGCCACAGCCTGGAAATCAGCCATGATCGAACTTTGGCAATGCGTATAAATCGCAACCCCACCAGTTTTTGGTACACCGAGCCGTATTGTGCTGCCAGCTTTGGTATCCGGTGTCAGATAGGCGGGCTGACCCCATTTCAGCGTTTCTTCAATCCGCCCCACACCCGCCGTTTCCTGAGCAACTGACAAGATTAGCGCGCGCAACTGCAACAGGTGTTCCCGTTCTGCTTCGGAAAAGGCTGCGAAAGCTGCTTTTACTTTGGGGTCGTCCATCATTTGCAAACATAGAACTACATACCACCAATACTTGTCAGCAGTGCGCGGCTCCTACACGGCATGTCGTTTTTCACCCAAACCCGTCGTGGCGCACTGGCGCAGGCGTGCGCTTTTCTGCAATTTACGCGCAATCCAGCCGTGCCAAAGGGAGTCGCGCCGATGAAAACCCATGTGAAAGCTTGTATAGTCGGCGGCGGCGTCGTTGGTGCAGGGATTGCCTATCACCTGGCCAAAGCCGGCTGGGAAGATGTTGTTCTGTTGGAACGCGACGAATTGACGTCGGGGTCAACCTGGCACGCAGCTGGCCTTCTGCCGCTTTTCAACATGGGATATGCGACGAGCCACATCCACGATTACTCGGTCAAGTTCTACAAAACCCTGGAAGAAGAAACCGGCCTGAACGCTGGTTTTTCTGTCGTCGGCAACCTGCGTATGGCGCAAAGCGACGCGCGGATGGACGAATACATGCTCTACGCGTCAACAGCTGAAACGGTGGGCATCCCGTTTGAATGGTTAACGCCTGCGCAAATGAAAGATCGCTGGCCGCTATTGCGGACCGAGGACCTTAAGGGCGCAATTTACCACCCGACGGACGGCTACATTAACCCAGCCGACGTAACCCAGGCCATGGCCAAGGGCGCACGGCAACGCGGGGTGGAAGTCTACCGCAAGATACAGGTGGACAGCTACGAATGGACCGGGTCCGAATGGATCGTGCGCGGCACGAAAATGGTCGAAAAGGGTGGCAACCTGATCGCGGAAGGTGAACCTTTTGAGATCCGCGCAGAACATGTGGTTACGGCCACCGGCAACCATGCGCAACGCACGGCGCGCCAACTCGGCATCAAGATGCCCGCCATCCCGGTGGAGCACCAGTATATCGTCACTGAACCCGACCCTGCCCTGGTGGAATACCGCAAGACCAACGGCGAACACCCGGTGCTGCGCGATGCAGACGCCAAGTGGTATGTTCGCGAAGAACGCGGTGGCTGGATCCTTGGCCCTTACGAACGTAACGCACCTGCGCGTTTTGAGTACGGCGTACCAGACAGCTTCCGCGCGGATCTTTTCCCGCTCGACCTGGAGCGGATTGAAGAAGAATACATGTCCATGATCCACCGCATTCCGTCTTCGGAAACGGCGGGGCTCAAGGACGACTACAACGGGCCAATCTGCTACACACCAGACGGCAATCCACTGGTTGGCCCGGCACCCGGTCTTCGCAATATGTGGCTGGCCGAAGGTTTCTCTTTCGGGATCACGGCGGCCGGTGGCACTGGTTACTACCTCGCCCAGATGATGGTGGAAGGCGAAGCTGAAATCGATATGGCGAGCCTCGACCCCAAACGCTACGGCGATTGGATGACGACCGAATACGCCATGCGCAAGAACGAGGAATGTTACGAACACGTCTACATCCTCCACCACCCCGACGAAGAGCGGGAGGCAGCACGGCCCCTGCGCACCGCACCGGCTTATGACCGGCAAAAGGCGCTCGGCGCGCAATTCGGACAGGTGAACGGCTGGGAAAGGCCCAACTACTATGGCCCGCTCGATGCGCCCAGCAGCTTTGACCACGACGCGCGCAGCTTCCGCCGGGGCGGCTGGTGGCAGTACGCGGTGGAAGAGGCGAGAGCCATACGTGAAGGCGTTGGACTGGTCGACGCCACGGCGTTCACCAAGCACAAGGTCTTTGGCGCGGGCGCAACCGCTTTCCTTGACTGGTTTACCTGCAACAAGCTGCCTCGCGTGGGCCGCATCAACCTGACCTATGCGCTGACCGACGCAGGCACCACGCGCACCGAATACACCATCGTGCGCGAGGCGGAGGATGACTACTACCTCGTCTCTGCAGGGGCATGGACGGCATATGATCAGGACTACCTGCTGAAATCCGTGGAGGATTGGTCCAGGGGCACCGAAAACGACTGGGTCGGCGTGCAAGAGGTCACCACCCAATGGGGCGTATTCGCCATCGCCGGGCCAAAATCCCGCGATGTGCTGGCCAAACTGATCCGCGATCCGGAGCCAGCTACCGCCCTGTCAAACAAGCGGTTCCCGTGGCTTAGCGCCCAGAACATCGAACTGGGCATGTGCCCGGTCAAAGCCATCCGCGTGGCCTACACCGGCGAATTGGGATGGGAGTTGCACCACCCGATGGAGATGCAGAACTACCTATGGGACCAACTGATGGCTGCCGGCGAAGAGTTCGGCCTGAAGCTTGTCGGCGCCCGCGCCCAGAACTGGCTGCGCCAAGAGAAAAGCTATCGCGCCTTCGGGACGGAGCTTGGGCGCGATGCCACCCCGGCAGAGGCTGACCTGCCCCGCTTTATCGACCTGTCCAAAGACTTCCGCGGCAAAGAAGCGATGGAGAAAACTGGCATTCGGGCCAAGTGTGTCACGCTGTTGGTAGACGGCCCCGATGATGCCGATCCTTGGGGGCGTGAGGCGCTGTTTGACGGGGGCACTAAGGTTGGGCGTCTGACGTCTGGCGGGTATTCCGTACACTTCGGCAAGTCGATTGGGATGGGCTATGTGTCGCCTGACCGCGCCGTGCCGGGGACAAAGCTGAAAGTGCAGATGCAAAACCAGCTTTGGGATGCTGAAATCGTGTCCGACAGCCCATATGATCCAAAGAACGAAACCATTCGCGTCGACGGATAGAAAGGCAGCTGATGAGCTTCACCGCCCACGTCGAATATCTGTTTCACATCACCTGTGAGAACTGCAAATTCTATTGGACTTACGCGTCCATGCAGAAAGATTTCGACATGGGCAAACGCGCCTACACCTGCCCGAACTGCGGTGAAAAGGGTAATGTGAAGGTCGCCGACGAAGTGGGGCTTTAGCGAAACCTGTCGGGTTTCAGGGCCGCGACCGTCTTGTCTGACAATTCTGATGCGCGCCCTGCCACTAAATCCGCGATGAGTTGGCTTGCCCCGGCAGAGGTCTGGAACCCGTAACCACCCTGCCCTGCGGCCCAGATAAAGCTGTTGTCCGCAGGATCAGGGCCAAGGATCAAGGTTCTGTCTGGCGCAAACGTACGTAACCCAGCCCAGGTGGATGTAACGCGGCTGACTTCAAAATTCGTGACCTGGGAAAAGCGGTCGAGCCCGCCTGCGATCACCATATCGTCGGCCCAGGCATCAAACGGGTCCATGGGGTCTTCTTCGGACGGGGATACGATTATCTGCCCGGCGTCTGGCTTGGCGTACCAACCTTCACCAACGCCGAACATCATCGGCCAATCTGTCACGTCCAGTTCGTTCGGCGCTGGGATGCGGGCGACAGACCTGCGCATGGGTTGCAGTCCGATTGGCGCCATCCCGGCAAGCACCGCAACCTGATCCGCCCATGCACCGCCTGCATTCACAACGTTGCGCGCAGTAACACAGTCGTCGTCAGCGCGAAGGGTCCAAATGGTATCTGCTTTCTCAATATCCGTGATGCGAAGACCGGTTCTGACAGCCCCGCCTGCTTCGCGCAGTTTGCGCACGAAGTTCTGGATTAACAGATCAGTATCAATGTCCTGCGCACTCGGAGTAAAGGCTGCTTTGACCACCCTGTTTGCGTCGAAAATCGGCACACGTTTCAGCGCGTCCTGTACAGAGATTTCTTCCATCGCAAAGCTTGCGGATTCTTCGCGGAAGGTGTCTTCTTCTCCAGGTTTGCACACCATCAGGATACCGCGCGGGGACAACACGCCGCCGCTATCGGTTTCAAAGAATTCCCTTCCGGCCAGACTGAGGTCAACAACCGTTGGTGCGCCGTAGTTCGGCTCATACAGCGCAGCGGACCTTCCGGAGGCGTGGTAGGCAAGCGCGTCCTCTGCCTCCAGCACAATAACAGACCCGAGAGGGGCCAACCGTGCGGCAGCCGAAACCCCGGCAATGCCGCCGCCTATGACTGCAAAGTCGTATGTCACTCAGTACCCTTCAAAGAGATATGCGCCATGATCTGCCCATGGTCGCTGGCGAGCTTGTTATAAGGCGCCTCCGCATGGCTGCCGTCGGTGATGTGGTCGTTCAGCACGCTGAAATACTCCATCGAGCCGATGGCGCCCGGGTTGTCGGGGTGGAAATGGCGGCTCAGCAAGATCTGGTCGATGCTTTCAAACACCCCGCCAAACGCGCTGGTATAGACCATGTCACGCAGGGATTTTCGCACGAAAAGCTTTTCAGCGCTGGTCAAACGCATGTCTTCGACTGCGTTCTGGATAATCTCATTTTCTTCTTTGGTGTAGCGGTCAGACCGGTGTTCGGGATTGTGACGCCGCATCCAAGAGTAATTCTTGAAAGGACGTTCACCGGTGATCACCGCGCTCGACACCGCATTGTCGCTGTCGTTTAGGTCGCCCAGCACCACCACCGGGTTGCCTTCGCGCAGTTCTTCGATGATCCAACGGCGCAACACCACCGCCTCCGCCGTGCGGCGCAACATGGACCGCAGCTCACCGATGGCGCGGCCCAGTGGGTCGTAGTTCACAAGGTCCGCTTCGGGCGCAAATGCGGCGCCGTCAGGTCTGATGAACTCCCCCAGTTTGGATTTCAGATGGCAGTTGAACACGGTCACGACCTGCCCGCCCACAGGGATCTTGGCCTTGATGATCGGGCGTGACGTGCGCGTCAGGGTGTAACTGCCCGCCTCACCCCCACCGATGTGGGGGAAGTTGATCGTCATCGACTCCGGCAGGTCCTGCAGCACCTCTGGATCTTCCGCATAGCCGAACCGCGACAGCATCGCCAAACCGGGGCGGCGATTGCCCGGCCCGCCATCAAACGCATTTGGCGCAAAGAACAGCGACCCGTTGTCGTATTTCTCATACGCCAGCTTTCGGAAAATAGCCTTCCGGTGATACTTCTTCGATTTGTCCGGGATCACCGCGTCGTTTAGCTCTGCGCCGCGCTGGTTTGCCTCATCAATCACGGCATAAAGCGCGGGCTGTTCGAAGATTTCCTGAAAGCCCACGATATCGGCGTTCAGCGTGACCATTTGGTCCGCCAGCCAGTCCTCTTTCCAGGCGTATTCTTCGGGCGTGTAGCTCTCGTAGGTGTAGTATTCCTGATCCGCACCGATCAGGTTTTTCACGTTGAAACTGGAAATGGTGAAGTCTGTCATGTCTCGCCTCCAAATTTATCGAGCGCCATGCGGAACACATCCGGGTCCACATTGCCGCCCGTCGTCACGGCGATCACAGCGTCGCCTTCTATTTCGTCCGGGCGGAAAAGGGCCGCAGCCAGTGCCACGGCACCGCCCGGTTCCACCACGATCTTGAGCCGGGTGAAGGCCAACGCCATGGCGTGCAGGGCCTCATCCTCTGACACCACAAGGCCCGGTCCGCAGTTTGCCTGCATGATGGGAAAAGTGATTTCGCCCGGTGTGGGCGTGATGATGGCATCACACAACCCGCCGTGCTGGCGGTCGTTGACCTCATGCTTGCCGGAAATCAGGGACCGCGCCACATCATCAAAACCTTCGGGTTCAACCGGGCGGGCGCGCAGGTTCGACCCCTCCAGCGCCAGCGAAACGCCGCTTGTTAGGCCGCCACCACCGCAGCACATAAGGACGTCAGCCGGGCCGGTGACCAAGTCACGGGTCTGGTCCAGCACCTCCAGCCCCAAGGTGCCCTGTCCGGCGATAACCATCGGTTCGTCGTAGGGTTTGATAAGGGTCAGGTCTTGCGAAACTCCGCGCGCGACCTCTTCACGGTCTTCAATGGCGCGGTCATACAGCACGACGTTCGCGCCCAAAGCCCGCGTGTTGGCGATTTTCAACGCCGGGGCGTCGGCGGGCATAACGATGGTTGCAGGCACCCCGTGGGCACGCGCGGCATTTGCGATGCCCTGCGCGTGGTTCCCGCTGGAAAACGCCAAGACACCTTTGGCACGCACATCATCCGGCAGGGCAGAGACGGCATTCCAACCGCCGCGAAACTTGAAAGACCCGGTATGCTGCAGGCATTCCGCCTTCACAAAAACGCGTCGCCCCGCGATGTCATCCAGAAACGGAGAATTTAGGATAGGCGTGACACGCCCGTTGCCTTTGATCCGCTCAGCCGCTTCCAGAACCAGTTGCCGTGTTGTCATGGGGTTTTGCTCGCAATGTCGGGGATGGTGGTCAGGTCGGATAGAACCACTTGCGGGGTCCAGGGCAAGCGGTCCATTGGTTCGCCGCTGCGGTTAACCCAGGCGGTATAAAAGCCGTAGCCAGCACCGGCGGCTGCGTCCCATCCATTTGAGGACACAAACAGCGCCTCTGCTGGTTCGCAGCCAAAGCGTTTGACCACCAGATCATAGACTGATTTGTGTGGTTTGAAGACGCCTACGTCCTCCACACTAAGCACATCATCCAGCACGTCGCCAACGCCTGCTGACTGTACCGCACCGTCGAGCATCGCAGGGGAGCCGTTTGACAGAATAGCCGTGTTCAAGCCTGCGTCTTTAAGGGCCGTCAGCATGGCCGGAACCTCCGGATAAGCGGCAAGTTCCCAATAGAGCGCGAGCAGCCTTTCGCGCAATTCCGCATCTCCGCCAAGGCTGTTGGCTTCCATCGCCCAATCAAGCCCATCTTGCGTGACGCCCCAGAAATCCCCGTGGGCATCCGCCACGGCGCGCAGCCAGGTGTACTGCAACTGCTTGAGCCGCCAGTCATTGGCGAGCTTTTGCCAGCACGCGGCCAGCGCATCGCGCCCAGGTTCCTCTGCTGCAGTGCGGGCGGCGGCGGCCACGTCAAAGAGCGTGCCATAGGCGTCGAAGACTGCGATTGTAATGGTCATTGTGTTTTTCCTTTGCCGCCAGATTGGCAGCTTCGCTCACAGTGTCAAATGGCGCCTTCACGCACCGGAATGCAAGCACCCATGCTGCCAGCAATTGGCAATAGTCGCGGGTAAAAGAACTGCTCCAAGACAGAAAAGGAAACGTGATGTCTGATACTGACGGAATGGTCTGCTGGACCGAGTTGAAAACAACCGATCCAAAAGCCGCACAGGAATATTGTGGGTCCGTCTGCGGTTGGACGTTTGAAACAATACCAGCCATGGAGGCTGAAAACCCGTACGTCCTGTGCAATCGCGGCGATGGCAAGCCCATCATGGCGGGGATTTTCGACACCACTGGAATTCCCATGTTCGATGGTCTGCCGCCGCATTGGTTCACCTATTTCGCGGTAGGTGATGTGGACGCCGCCGTGAAGAAGGCCGTTGCAGCGGGCGGGACGGTGCAACGCGAACCCTTTGACATTCAAGGGGTTGGACGTATCGCGATCATAACCGATGTCGTTGGGGCCGCTAAGGGGCTGATGACGCCCGCCTAAAAAGACAGCGCCCGAACGATGGGATCGGGCGCCGCAACCTCAATCTACGAAAACGATCAGTCTTCCGGCAGGGACATCCCAAGCGCGTGATAGCCGCCATCCACGTGAACAATTTCACCCGTGGTAAAAGCGCCCGCGTCTGAGGCAAGGTAGACAGCCGTTCCGCCCACAGCCTCCAACGTGGCGTTGGACCGCATAGGGGCTGCTGCCTCCGTCGCGCGGAAGGTTTTGCGTGCGCCACCGATGGCCGCGCCTGCCAGCGTCTTCATTGGTCCCGGCGAAATAGCGTTTACGCGGATGCCTTGCGGACCCAGATCGCTCGCCAGATAACGCACGGAGCTTTCCAGCGCGGCCTTGGCCACACCCATCACGTTGTAGTTCGGCATAACCCGGTTTGACCCCTGAAAGGTCAGTGTCAGTAACGTGCCGCCTTCGGTCATCATCGGCTCAGCCCGGCGGGCAAGTTCGATCAACGAATAGCAGCTGATATCCATGGAATTGAGGAAGTTCGCCCGGCTGGTGTTGATGAACCGGCCCGTCAATTCTTCTTTGTCGGAATAAGCAACCGCATGGACCAGGAAATCCAGCCGGTCCCATTTGGCCGTCAGTTTTTCAAACACACTGTCCAGCGATGCCTCATCCGTTACGTCAGCAGGCTCAATGAAGTCTGACCCAACGCTTTGCGCCAGGGGTCTGACCCGTCGTTCCAGATTTTCACCCTGATACGTAAACGCCAGTTCGGCGCCCGCCGCCGCACATGCGCTGGCGATGCCCCAGGCGATCGACCTGTCATTGGCAACGCCGATCACAAGACCGCGTTTACCTTCTAGTGCTGCCCCCATGGCAAATCCCCTCAGCCTTGAAATTTCGAAAGCAACATCGACCCGTTGGTGCCACCAAAGCCGAAGCTGTTGGTCATCACCGTGTCCAGTCCAGCGCTTTCAACAAGCGCTGTCGCGATCTCCCCTTCTCGGATAGCGGGGTCGAGCGTTTCGACGTTAATTGATGGTGTAATAAAGTCTTGGTCCAGCATCAGCAGGCAGAAGATTGCCTCCAGCGCCCCGGCCGCGCCTTGAGCGTGCCCGGTCATGGATTTGGTCGAACTAATTGGTGGTTGGGGCTCTGGCCGATCTTCGAAGGCGCGACGCACTGCTTCAACTTCACCCACATCACCCACTGGGGTCGATGTGCCGTGTGCGTTGATGTAGCTGACGGCGCGGCCTTGCGGCAGGGTAGACATCGCAAGGCGCATGGCCCGTTCGCCACCTTCGCCAGACGGCGCAACCATATCGTGGCCGTCGCTGGTCGCGCCGAAACCTGTGACTTCGGCATATATCTTTGCGCCACGCGCCTGGGCATGTTCCAGGCTTTCAAGCACGATCATGCCGCCGCCGCCGCCGATTACGAACCCATCGCGATCCGCGTCAAATGCCCGAGACGCGCGGTGCGGTGTGTCGTTGTATTTGGAGCTCATGGCCCCCATCGCGTCGAAAAGGCACGACAGCGTCCAGTCGAGCTCTTCCCCACCACCTGCAAACATGATGTCCTGCTTGCCCATCATGATCTGTTCTGCCGCGTTGCCGATACAGTGCAACGACGTCGAACAGGCCGAGGTGATGGAATAATTGATGCCTTTGATCTTGTAGGCGGTGGCCAGGTTCGCGCTGACAGTCGACGACATGCACTTTGGCACGGCAAATGGGCCAATGCGTTTAGGCGCGCCTTTTTCCAGAACCGTTTGGTGTGCAACCAGCATTGCGCTTGTGGACGGGCCACCTGACCCGGCAATCAAGCCGGACCGGATGTTGGATACCAGACTTTCATCCAACCCAGCGTCAGCAATGGCTTGTTCCATCGCCAGATAGGCGTAACCTGCGCCTGGCCCCATGAACCGCAACGTGCGTTTGTCGATGTGGTCGGCCAAATTTATGTCGATCGCGCCGTGAACCTGACTGCGAAAACCATGGCCCACATATTCAGGTGACGCGACAATACCCGACTTCCCCGCCTTCAATGAGGCCGTTACGCTGGCGGCGTCCTGACCAATAGAAGAGATAATCCCAAGACCCGTGACAACGACCCGGCGCATAGGCAGCTCCTAACTTTCGCACGCGGTCAGCTTTCTGACAGCGCGACTTTCATGTCTTTGACTTGATAGATGACTTCGCCGTCGGCTTCCACCCGGCCGTCCGCAACACCCATAGTTAGGCGGCGGGTTTGGATCGCTTTGGTGAAGTCTACAAAGTAACGGATCAACTTACGGTCCGGACGCACCATGCCGGTCAGCTTCACCTCACCTACACCTAGCGCATAACCACGGCCCTGCCATTGGCGCCAACCGAGGTTGAAGCCGGTAAGCTGCCATAGTCCGTCAAGCCCAAGGCACCCCGGCATTATCGGGTTGTTCGGGAAATGGCATGGGAAGAACCAAAGATCGGGGTGGATGTCGAACTCAGCCACGATATGGCCCTTGCCATGGGCCCCGCCGTCTTCTGATACCTCGGTGATCCGGTCCATCATCAGCATGGGTGGTTCGGGCAATTGCGGGTTGCCGGGCCCAAACAACTCACCCCGGGCACAGGCCAAAAGTTCGTCTTTGTCAAAGCTCGTTTGTTCCATTGCCATGTAGGCTGCCTCCGCTGCGCAGGTCTTTTTGTTGACGGGCGTCTAGCATCACGGCGCCCAGCCTGACAAGTAGCGCCTATGTTTGCGCGCAACAGGTCAACAAAACCACGAACCGTTGAAAATGCTGACATTGCAGCACCACGCCTGTGTTCCCACTGTATCGTGATTGCGTTTTCGGGTTTGAAAAACCAAGCAAAACCGGGCATAACACAGTCTAGACGAGCCAAACTTGCCTGAGAGGCGTGATGAGCCAAACAAGTGAAACGATCGCGCGCGATTGGTTGTGTTCCGCGGAAGTGCGTCCAACGCGCCAGCGGTTGGCCCTTGCTGAATTGTTAGTGGGTGACGGTCTCAACCGCCACGTAACTGCTGAAAGCTTGTATGCAGCTGCCGGGCAAAGCGGTGCGCCGGTGTCGCTGGCAACTGTGTACAATACGCTGCGTGCTTTCTGTGAAGCAGGCTTGTTGCTGGAAATCTCAGTAGACGCGTCGAAGTCCTATTTCGACACACGCGTCGATGAACACCCGCACTATTTCTGGGAAAAGACCGGCCATTTGACCGACGCGCCTCGCGATGCGGTTGCCTTTGCACGGGAGCCAATTGCCCCGGAAGGTACTGAAATTGCACGGGTTGATGTGGTTATTCGCCTGTCCCAAGACAGCTAACCCCAGACTAAATAACCGCTTTCAGAACCACTGGCCGGGCTCCATCAGGCCGAGGTCCATGAGCTGTTGGCTGTTCCAGTGGAACTTCTCAGAACCAGACCACATAAAATCGGTAACCGCATAGGTCGAACCGGGATTCACCTTCAAATACTTTGCTGTTCGGAAAGAGCAGACCGTGATTGTAGCCGAGTGATGCCAGGGACATTGGAAGGTGTTCAGCTCTTCATCTGACAACAATTGATCGGCATCCATGGTCAGGCCTTTTTCTGCCTGAAACAGCGCCACCCGGTCAATCCGACGTTTTGTCAGCGGCAAATGCTCTTCGAATCGCCACTTCAAACCGCCATAAATCGATAGCTGCCGGTCCGCAGTTTCTTCGCCCCTATCTCGGGTCAGTGCATAGTAGCCAGACCCGTCCAAATGCGCTGTTTCCAGCGAATACCCCAGTGGATTTGCCGTCAAGTCGTCTGAATAGAGGTCAATAACATAAGTAAACGCGCTGCTGCGCCGTTCTTCGGTGATGAAAGTAATAAGCTCAGAGACGGATCGGGTTTCGCAAAACGGGAAGTGCAGAAATTCTGCGTTGTAGCAATAAAACAGCCATCGGCCCGGCAAAGCCTCAATCGCGGCGTTAACAATTGCATGGGCCGGATTGTCCGCAGTGCCTGTGAACGTGACAAGGCTGCACAAATCTTCACAGTCTGCAGGCAGGGAGATGTCCGGCTCCGCGATGACGATAATGTTTTTGAACCCGATACGTGCGTGGTGGCGGATCGTCGCGCCAACGCCCACGTCATCTTCCACGATGATCAGCGCAACAGGGCCTTTGGGAAGCGTCGTATCGGCGCTTCTTAAGTACTGGCTAAACGTTGGCTGCCCCATCTGCGGCCCATTCCCTTTTGGCTTAGTTTTGCTGCAACCGAAACCGACAAGCAAGCCTTCAACTCTGGCGTCATCGGCCCCTACTACAACACAACACCCCATAAATTCACCGTATTTTCTATTTTCTAAACGGCGAACTGGTTGAAACTGCTTTTTCTGTACTTACCTGCGCCTTGGGAAACATTGATGGGGACTGGGGCATGCGGGGAATTCATGCGCCGGTGACACAGGAGGGATTTTCATGACGACGGATGGTCAAATTCGCGAACGCGACCCGATGCTTTACACGGCTCAAATTGTAGCCGGCTACTTGCAGGGCAATCAGGTGGATGCAACTGACATCGCGTCGGTGGTGGAAACGGTGCATCAGACGGTCAAAGTGCTTTGCTCCGAAAGTTTGCCACCGTCAGGTCAACGGCCCGCAGTGCCGGTGGAAAAATCCATCACACCCGACCACATCATTTGCCTGGAAGACGGCAAAAAGTTCAAAATGCTGAAAAAGCATCTAATGACCCACTATGGCATGACGCCGGAACAATATCGGTCAAAGTGGGGGTTGCCCGTAGACTACCCCATGGTGGCACCAAACTATGCGGCAAAAAGGCAAGAGCTGGCAAAGGCCAGCGGGCTTGGCAAGTCGCGGTAGGCGGGATAGTTTCCGGTCGGAAACCAAGCAGGTGCTGACCGTGGCCAGGGCAAAGAAACTCTTCGTAAAAACATACGGCTGTCAGATGAATGTCTATGACAGCGAGCGCATGACATCTGCCCTTGGATCACAGGGGTATGAGACGACGGATCGCCCCGAAGACGCGGATATGATCCTGCTGAACACTTGCCACATCCGTGAAAAAGCCGCCGAAAAGATCTATTCCGAACTCGGGCGCCTGAAGCCACTACGCGCAGACAAGCCTGACCTGAAAATTGGCGTAGCGGGCTGTGTCGCCCAGGCGGAAGGGGAAGAGATCATCCGCCGCCAGCCAATGGTGGATCTGGTTGTGGGTCCGCAAGCCTATCACCGGCTACCTGCCATGGCGAAAGCCATGGACGAGGGTCAGAAGGTTGTGGATACGGACTTCCCCGAAGAGGACAAGTTCGACCACCTTCCAAAACCCCCAAAGGCGCGTCGCGCCCCGGCTGCGTTTTTAACCGTTCAGGAAGGCTGCGACAAATTTTGCGCCTTTTGCGTTGTCCCTTACACACGTGGGGCAGAGGTATCGCGCTCCGCCGCACAAGTGATGGCCGAAGCCCGCGATCTGGTAGAACGCGGTGTGGTCGAAATCACCCTGCTTGGTCAGAACGTGAATGCTTATCACGGCGGGTCCGACGGCGGCACTTGGACTTTGGCAAACCTGATCCGGGAGCTGTCGAAAATTGACGGCTTGGAACGCATCCGTTTCACCACGTCGCACCCTAATGACATGGACGACGATCTGATTGCCGCACACGGCGAATGTGAAAAGCTGATGCCCTATCTGCACCTGCCAGTTCAGGCCGGGTCGGACCGTGTGCTGAAAGCGATGAACCGAAAGCACACTGTCGAAAGCTATCTGCGCCTTATCGATCGTATCCGTGATGCCCGCCCAGACATCGCCATGTCCGGCGACTTTATCGTGGGCTTCCCCGGTGAAACTGAAGAAGACTTCGCAGGCACACTCGCGTTGTGTGAAGAGGTCCGCTATGCGGCGGCTTATTCGTTCAAATATTCACCCCGTCCAGGCACACCCGCCGCCGACAAAGCCCACGTTGATGAAGACGAAAAGGCAGACAGGCTCAAACGGCTGCAAACCTTGCTTACTCAACACCAAACTGAATTCCAGCACGCCCAGGTTGGCAAAACCGTGAAAGTGATGCTGGAAAAGAAGGGGCGCAAGCCAGGTCAGATGGTCGGAAAGTCTGAACACCTGTTGGCAGTGCATATGCAAGCCGATGCCCAGGACGTGGGCAAAATTGTGAACGCCAAAGTGCTCAGCAGCGAAAGAAATTCCCTTTCTGCGGAGATTATAGCGGCCTAAGGCGCGCAAGCTTCACAAAGCGAACAAGCACCCACTACATTCATGTTCGATATCTACAATTTGTGGATAACTTTAAGGTCTTCACAATTTGTAGATTTTTGGTACGCTTCCCATAGCTCTGGGAAACTGCGTCGCAGAAGCGCAATCCGTGGGAATCCAACTTGTAAGTAAAAGGGACTAGCCTTGTGTTGAATGGACTAACCAAAACACTCGCGATTGCCTTGGGCGCTGCTGCATTCGCCGGAACGGCTGCCTTCGCCCAGGTAAAAGGTGAACGATATGTGCCGGGGGTCTGGGTCGACCCAGATGGATGTGAGCACTGGGTCATGGATGATGGTGTTGAGGGCTATATGACGCCTCACGTCACGCGCCAGGGTATCCCGGTCTGCAAACGCGGCAATCCATGTATGGTAATGAACTCTGACCAGTTGTTCCGCACGGACAGTGCTCGGATTTCCAACAGCGGCAAAGCCCGTTTGAGAAGCTTCTTCAAATCCGCCAAAGCCACGTCGTTTATCGTGGAAGGGCACACCGACAGCCGCGCGTCGGATGCATACAACTTGCGGCTTTCTGAACGCCGCGCCAATTCCGTGGCACGCGTCGCTGCTGCGTCCGGCAAACGGGTGCAGGCGCGTTGGTACGGCGAGCGGGTGCCGGTGGCGACAAACCGCACCGCCCACGGACGGCAAAAGAACCGCCGCGTTGAAATCTACTGTGTCCGCTAAAAAAGGGTTAGCCATGAAACAAGTGATCATCACACTCGCTGCTGTAACCCTGGTTGCAGGATGCGGAGACAAAGCAGACAAAACCGTCGATCGGGGTTTTAACAGCCACCCGGTAAGCGAACTGACAGCCGGGATCTGGGTTGATCCGCGTGGCTGCGACCACTGGATTATCGACGACGGGGTAGAAGGCTATCTGTCTGCCCGGCTCGACCATCGCGGAAAGCCGGTTTGTTCCGGTATTGCGCCTCCGGGCACGGCCGTAGGCGACTTTAAGAACGGTGTCTCTGACCCGATCTGACCCCGTCAGACATTTGGCAAAGGCCGCCCGTAACCGGGCGGCCTTTGCTATTTGGTCACAATTTCCGGCCCCATCACTGCATTTGGCAATGCCGTGGATATCCAAGGGATGTAAGTTACTAGGATCAGGAAGACGAACATGATGGCCAGGAAAGGCAGCGCCGCTCGCACAACCCCCATCATGGACATGTTTGCCACGCCCGCTGTCACAAACAGGTTCAATCCAACCGGCGGCGTAATCATCCCAATTTCCATGTTCACTACCATGATGATGCCCAGGTGAATGGGGTCGATCCCCAATTCAATCGCAATGGGAAACACCAACGGCGCCACGATCACCAGCAGGCCTGACGGCTCCATAAATTGCCCGCCGATCAACAGGATCACATTCACGATAATCAGGAACATCACCGGGCCAAAGCCAGCAGCCAACATGGCCTCGGTAATCTGTTGCGGGATCTGTTCTTCGGTGATGACATGCTTTAGCAGTAGCGCGTTTGCGATCACGAACATCAACGTAATCACCAGTCTGCCTGCATCCCGCAGGGTCCTGATAGTGTCTGGATGCCATAGCGCCGTCACCAACGCCTGAGGTTTTTTCAGCAACGACTCCCCGCCGGAAAGCGGCCCCATGTCGCGATAGACGTAAGTCGCCACAAGGAAGGCGTAAACCGATGCCACGGCCGCTGCCTCTGTCGGGGTGAAAATTGCGCCAGTGATCCCAGGTATGCCGTAGATACCGATCATGATGATCAAGATCAGGCAAAGACCCCAAAACGCGTCCCGGAAGCTGTCCCAAATCTCGCCGAAGCCTTTGAACTCACCCGCTGGCATATTTTTGACGCGCGCCATGATGTAGATGCCAATCATCAGCATCGTGCCTGCCAAAAGACCGGGGATAACGCCCGCCAGGAACATGCGACCGACCGACACCTCAACGGCAGCGGCATAAACCACCATCACGATGCTGGGTGGGATCAGGATCCCCAGTGTACCTGCATTGGCGATGACCCCGGCAGCAAATTCTTTGGTGTACCCAACCTGCCGCATGGCAGCGATTACAATGGTCCCGATGGCAACCACGGTTGCGGGGGAAGACCCGCTAAGGGCGGCAAAGATCATACAGGCGAGCACGCCGGCAATCGCCAGGCCACCGCGCAAGTGGCCGACAAGTGCGATAGAGAACCGGATGATCCGTTGGGCCACACCGCCCGTGGACATAAAACTGCTGGCCAGAATGAAGAACGGGATCGCCAAAAGCGTCGCATGGCCTTCGAATGCTTCAAAAAGGGTTTGTGCAACCGACGCGGTAGAGCTGTCTGAAAACAACAGCAAAAATACGACCGACGAAAAACCTAATGATACCGCAATCGGCACGCCAATCAGCATCAGGCCTATGACCATGGCAAAGAGGAAGAGGATCTCCATCAGTCGATGTCCTTCAACTTGGCAGCCGCTTCGGCCACATCATCTTCTGCCTCATGGCTGACGATCAGCATGTCCTGTTCGTCGCGCAGAACCCGCACACCCGCCTGAATGAAACGGTAAACGAGCAACGCCATGGACAACGGCAACACAAGGTAAGGCACCACTTTTGGCATCTTTTCGTAGACGTCTCCGTCGTTAAAGACGGGTTCCAGCCAACGCATGAAGAAGGGGACGGGGATGTCCTGAGTCTCATACCAACCCTGCCCGCGATATTTTTCAACAAAGCCTAGCGGGACCCAGCGCCCCTCTGTCGGTGGCAAGTTGGCGTAGGGCGCCCAATAGTCCCATGCGCCTTTCAAAAGGATCAGGGAATAGGCCAGGCACACAGCAACCACGATAAGCCCCAGTATCTTTTTAGTACCCGGCTGCACCGTATTGATGACGGCATCGACCCCCAAGTGTAGGGTCTTCTTCACCGCGTAGGAGGCGCCCAGCAAAACCAGCCAGGCAAACAGGAACACGGTCAGTTCCAGGGCCCAAAAGATGTTGGAGTTGAACACATACCGCGCCACCACATTGGCAAATGTCATGATCGTCATGACGCCTAGAATGGCGGCGATTGTGGTTTCTTCGATCCGGTCAATGATGCCGGAACTTGTTGTAGACTGGGCCATATCCCCTCCCCGGATATAAAACGGGCGCCAGTTTTCCGGCGCCCGCTTCTAAATCGATCTTAGGAGCCCGAGTTGATCGCCTGGGCTGCATCGATGTTTTCCTGGCCAACGTCGCCTTTGAACTTGTCCCAAACAGGCTTCATGGTTTCGACCCATGCAGCGCGCTGTTCAGCGTTCAGTTCACGAACGGTGCCGCCAGCATCGATGATGGCTTGCTTGGCCTCATTGTTCACCCTGGTGGATTCTTTGTTCCGGGTCTCGGTGACTTCGGCCACAAGCGTCATGAACTGATCGCGGACTTCGGGATCGAGGCTGTCAAGCCAGTCAACAGAGGTTACCAACAGGTAGTCGATGATGCCGTGGTCGGTCTGAGTTACACCGTCCTGAACCTCAAAAAATTTCTTGCCGTAGATGTTCGACCAGGTGTTTTCCTGTCCGTCGACAACGCCTTGTTGCAGGGCGCCGTACACTTCGGAGAATGCCATTTTCTGGGGCGAACCACCGATTGCTTCCATCTGGGCCACCAGCACGTCAGACGACTGAACGCGGAACTTCAGGCCATTTGCATCGGTTGGCGCGATCAGCGGCACATTGGCCGACATCTGCTTCATGCCGTTGTGCCAGTAAGCCAGGCCTTGCAGGCCGCGTTTTTGCATGCTGTCGAGCATACCTTGACCAGCAGCAGATGCCTGGAATGCCTCAACCGCGTTGATGTCCTTGAACATGAACGGCAAGTCAAAGATGCGGAACTGTTTGGTGAACTTCTCAAACTTCGACAGCGAAGGCGCGGCCAGTTGCACATCGCCTTGCAGCAACGCTTCCAGCACTTTGTTGTCGTTGTAGAGCGTGGAGTTCGGGAAAACTTCCATACACATTTTGCCGTTCATTTCCTCGTTCACGCGTTTGGCGAGCAAGGTGGCGGCGATGCCTTTGGGGTGTTTGTCGGTGTTTGTGACGTGGCTGAATTTGACGACCACTTCGCCGTCATCACAGGCTGCCATCGCTACGCCGGGCACCATGGCCACAGCAGCGACGCAGGCCGCTTTCAAAAGAGTTTTCATCGGTTTCCTCCCATAGGAATTATTAAGACGCAGACGTCTGTGATCTTAGACTGGCGCTGGCTCACGTTCCTGCAAGCTCAATTTTGGTCGGCACTTAGGCTGCTGATTTTAAAGTGCTCTTCGTAAAATTCATCTGAGTAGTGCGAGTTTTCGCACAAGTTCCTTGATCCCGCATCGGGTCCGACGCAACAGTCACCGGGTACGATTCGCGGTGCTTATCCATGCGTCAGGTCCTTTCCGGTTTAGTGATTGCTCTTGCGGCTGGCGTGTTGCTGGGCGCGACCTATCTGGCGGCGTTTCGCGCCGCACTTGATACGGTTGAGCGGACAGGACAGGTGCAACTGGACCAAGCTACCGACCGTCTGCTCGGGCAATTGGAACCCTATCAACAACTGCCGAACCTGTTGTCGCGCCATCCCACTGTGACGGGTCTGCTCACCGGTGCCGTTCCGGTGGCACAGGCAAATGAGTTTTTGGCGAACACCGCCCTGACGGTTGGGGCTGACGCAATTTTGGTCTTGGATAAGTTCGGTCAGGTCCGCGCGGCCTCTGACTTTGAAAGTCCCAACAGCTCCATCGGTAAGGTGCTTTCAACCGAGCAGCATGTATGGGCCGCATTGTCGGGATCGTTAGGTGTTGAGCATGGCATCGACACGGCAACCGGCGCACGGCTGTTCTATGTGGCACGCGGGGCCATTGATGGTGCTGCGCCGCCGC
The DNA here is from genome assembly GCA_039030095.1 of Pseudomonadota bacterium. Classification (GTDB taxonomy): domain Bacteria; phylum Pseudomonadota; class Alphaproteobacteria; order Rhodobacterales; family Rhodobacteraceae; genus Amylibacter. The sequence goes on from JBCCET010000009.1 coordinate 31,847, forward strand.
AAGGCGTGGTCTTGGTGCAGGTCGATGCGGCGGGGTTGGAGTTTGAGTGGCAAGGGGACGATGCCGCACTGACATTCAAAGACGAGGCCAATCTGGTTTTTGTGACCAACCGTTTGGAAATGCAGTTGTTGGATGGCGCAAGCCTGACGGGGCGGGACTGGCCGGCGCTCTTTGGCGGATTGCGTACCATGCCGCCCTCAACACCGCTGCCGCAGCCAAGCCTTATCCTGTCCCAGATTGTCCCGCGTTTGAACATGACCGCGTCCATCTATCTCGACCCATCGCAGGCCTTTGCGACCGCGCGACTGACCACCTATCTGACAGCCGCGCTGCTTGCCTTGTCGGCCGCTGCATACTGGGCGTTTGCCCAGCGCCGCCGCCGCCTGACCGACCGGCTAGAGGCAGAGGCGGAGGCAAACGCAATGCTAGAGGCACGCGTTGAAAACCGGACACAGCAACTGCGCAATGCCCAGGAACAATTGGTGCAAGCCAGTAAGCTTACGGCACTTGGCCAGATGTCAGCAGGCATCAGCCATGAGCTGACCCAGCCGCTGTCTGCGATCCGAAACTTTGCCGAGAATGGGGTGAAGTTGTTGGATCGGGACCGTGCACCCGACGCCCGCAAAAACCTGACCCAGATCGCGGATCAATCTGACCGAATAAACCGCATATTGCGCAACCTGCGCGCCTTCGCCCGAAATGAGCCTGAGGCCGCCGTGCCGATTGACGCATGCGCCGCCGTTAGTGATGCGATGCGACTGGTGGAGCCACGCGCAAAGGCGGAAGGCATTTTGCTGACTAGTTCAGGCGAACGCGGCCCGGTCATGGCCATGGGCGGACAAGTCCGATTGCAGCAGGTGTTGGTGAACCTTATCAGCAACGCGATGGATGCCGTTGCCGAGGCCGAGGAAAAGAGCGTCCAGATTGAGGTTCACGTTAGCGACAAAGTGTTCTTGACCGTCCACGACACAGGGCCCGGTATCACTGAACCGGACCGGGTGTTTGAGCCGTTCTACACCACCAAGGAGGTGGGCGCGTCCAAGGGCTTGGGTCTTGGCCTTGCAATCTCATACGGCATCATCGGCAGTTTTGGCGGCGAACTGTCGTGCCGCAATACCGATAAAGGTGCCGCCTTCAGCATAACTTTGCAAAGGGCTGAACAATGACGCGTCAGGTCCTGCTGGTCGAAGACGATGATGCCCTGCGCGAAAGCATGCGCCAGACCCTGGATCTGGAAGGGATATCGGTCATCGCCACATCGCATTTTGTACAGGCACGCCGCGCGGTTCGGGCGAATTTCAACGGCGTGGTGCTGACTGATATTCGCATGCCGGGGCACGATGGATTTGACGTGCTTGCCATGGTGCAGGCCGCGGACACCGAACTGCCAGTCATCATGTTGACCGGCGAAGGGGACGTGCCGATGGCGATCCGTGCGATGAAAGAAGGGGCCTATGATTTTCTTGAAAAACCCTGCGCCACGGACCATCTGCTAGGCGTTTTAAATCGTGCGATGGATCATCGCGGACTAGTCCTGAAGACCCGCGCTATGGAACGGCGTCTGAAACGATCAGATTTGGCCAGCATTAACTTCCCCGGCGATAGCGCCGTCAGTCGAGCGTTGCGGGCGGACCTGCGCCGTGCAGCGGAAAGCGGATCTCACATTCTTTTGTCGGGGCCGGACGGGGTCGGTAAAAAACAGGCCTCTCACACGCTGTTCCATTTGATGGGGGTCGGAGGGCGATTTCAACCAGTGAACTGGCCTTTCGAACATGATTTTGTGCCTGCCGATGACACAACGGTGCTGTCAATCAAACACACCGAAAGGGCTGATGGATGGGAACGGATTGCTCAGATACTTCTGGCGCGCCCAGACCTGCGATTGATCGCGCATACCACCCACGGCCTGCCATCCGGTGCTGAAGGTTTCGACTTTGTCACAATCACGATCCCTGACTTGGGTGCACGACACGCAGACTTGCCGATCATCTTTGAAGAGGTTTTGCGACAGGCCGCCCGGAACGCTGACAAGGACATGCCGCCCATCAGATCAGACATCGCGGCCTACGTGGCCAGCACCCATTGGTCTGGAAATCTGGCAGAGCTGCGCGCCTTCGCCAACGTTTACCTGCGGGGCGAAACCGATGCGCCAAAGCGCCAGTCCCTGGCAGAGCGGATGGAGCGGTACGAAAGATCAGTGCTGGAAGATGCCTTGCGGCGCCACGAGGGGAAAGCCGTTGCAGCAGCCATGGAATTGGGCCTGCCGCGCAAGACATTCTATGACCGCGCGGCAAGGTATGGTTTGCGGCCCAAAGACTTTTCGGTGAAGCGACTTTCGGGCGATTAGCGGATACGATCCAGCGCGGTCAGCAGATTCACTACCCGGCAACCCGCTTGAGCCGGGACAGCACAAAAATCAACGCAGCAACGCTGACAATCGTCGGGCCCGCTGGCGTATCCCACAGCAGCGCTACTTGCAGCCCGCCGAAGACAGAGACGCACCCGATGACTGCCGCAACGACCGCCATACGCTCAGGCGTGTTCGCAAAAGGTCGCGCCGAAGCTGCCGGAATGATCAACATCGCAGCAATCAGCAGCGCGCCCACAGCTTTGATCGCCACCGCCACCACAACCGCCAGTGCCAATGTCAGCGTCAGGTTTTGCCGCCTTGGATCCATGCCAGCAGCGTGGGCCAGTTCCGCACTCATCGTTGTGGTCAAAAGACCCTGCCATTGCCAAAGCAGACCCACCAGAACCAATGTACCGCCGCCCCACATGAACGCCAGGTCAGCCCGGTTCACACTCAAGATATCCCCGAACAAATATGCGGACAGATCCACACGCACACCTTGGACGAAGCTGATCGCCACCAAACCCAGAGCCAGCGATGCATGGGCCAAAACACCCAGCAACGTGTCAGACGCCAGGTTACGACCGGTCAAAGTACCAACCGCCAGACCCACGATGATCGCTACCACTAGTGCACCAATAAAAACATCCAGCGAAAACGCGAGTGACAGGGCAACGCCGAGGATCGACGCATGCGCTGTGGCATCCCCGAAATACGCCAATCGGCGCCAGACCACGAAACACCCCAAAGGTGCTGCAGCAATGGCCACAGCGATCCCCGCCAGGGTTGCCCGCACCATAAAATCGTCGAGCATCAGTGGTGCGTCTCCGACGAATGATCATGGTCGTGATCGTGGTGATGATCATGCTCATGCCGGTAAAGCGCCAAGGCCCCGGCTGTACCCGACCCGAAAAGCGCGCGATATTCCGGCGCTGAGGCAACCTGCGCCGGCGCGCCCTGACAGCAAACGTGCCCGTTCAAGCAGATGACCCGGTCACTTGCGGCCATAACAACATGCAGCTCGTGCGACACCATAAGCACCGCGCAGCCGAATTCTGCCCGCAAATTGGCAATCCGCTCATAAAACGCGGCGGATCCGGGTTGATCCAACCCTTGCGTCGCCTCGTCCAGGATCAAAAGCTCTGGTTTGGTCAAAAGCGCGCGGGCCAGCAACGCACGCTGGAACTGTCCGCCCGAAAGCGAAGACATCTGGCGATTGCCCAGGCCGTCGACACCTGCCCAATGCATCACTTCTTGCACCTGATCAGCTGACGCACGGACAGGCAGGTCAAGGAATCGTCGCACTGTCATTGGCAGTGTCGGGTCCATGGTCAATTGCTGTGGCACGTACCCCAGCCGCAAGCCAGGGCGCAAGGTCACAGTCCCGGAAGTTGGCGACTCCGCCCCAACGATCGCGCGCAAAAGGGTCGACTTGCCCGATCCGTTTGGCCCTACGATCGTGACGATCTCACCTCGATCTATGGTCATATTGATACCATTAAGCACGCGGTTTCCACCATGCGCCAAGCATAGATCTTGGATCGAAATAAGGCTCATGCAGAGGCTTCGCAATTTGGACAGATGCCGATGGCCTCTACCACTGCACGCTCCACGGTGAACCCGGCCTTTTGTGCCGCCGTGTTTAAGGTGCTGTCGTCGGGTTCCAGATGGGCCTCAGCCACTGAATCGCAAACCCGGCATATCAGAAAGGCCGGGGCGTGGTTGGCACCGGGGTGGGCACAGGCGACAAAGGCGTTCAGCCGCTCAATCTTATGGGCAAAGCCATTGGACACCAGAAAATCGAGCGCGCGATACGCAATCGGCGGCTGGGAACCCAGACCCTCTTCCCGCAGGATATCGAGCACCTCGTACGCCCCCATCGCACTGTGTTTTTCCAGAAGGATCTCCAACACACGGCGCCGTTGCGGGGTCAGTTGCAATCCGTTTTGCGCACAAAAATCCACGGCCTGCGAAACCCCTTCAGTTTTGCAGGCGGAATGATCGTGAAAAGCGAAGCCTTTAGTTTTCATCATGGTTTTGTACAGATTGACTTGATATTGTTATGATATAACAACACGCCAACCACTTCAATGCGAATCAAGGTGAACACTATGGTCCTGCGCGCTCTTACAATACTGATGCTCACTGCTGTACCCCTAAGGGCTGATCCCCCCAGTGTGGTAACTGACATTCCAGCGGTGCACAGCCTGACCAGTGCCTTGATGGCCGGTGTGGGAGAGCCGTCCATGCTCCTGAAAGCCGGGGAAACACCGCACAATTTTGCGCTGCGACCGTCCCAGGCGCGGGACCTTCAAAATGCGGATCTTGTCGTTTGGATGGGCCATACCTTGACCCCGCAGCTGGAAGAGCCAGTGGAATCGCTGGCCGCCGACGCCAAAGTGATGGAGCTTTTGTCACTAACGGGTCTGCCGCTTTTGGAAGTTCGTGCCTCCGCCATTCTTGACGGCGACGATCATGACGACCATAGCGATGAACATGGCCATGATGATCATAAAGATGAGGATGGGCACGATGACCATGCCCACGACGAACACAAGGACGAGGACGGGCACGACGATCATGCGCACGATGATCACAAGGATGAGGACGGTCACGACGAACACGCCCACGACGAACACAAGGATGAAGACGGGCATGACGACCATGCTCACGACGATCACAAGGATAAGGATGGCCACGATGACCATGCATCCGAAGACGGCCATGACGATCACGACGACCATGACCATGCGGTAGGCGGACCAGACCCACACGCTTGGCTGGACCCAAAATTTGCTACGATGTGGGCGCAGGAAATCGCAGCACTTTTAATCGCGACTGACCCCGAGAATGCTGACACATACAAATCGAACCTTGCCAGTCTGGTCGGCGAGTTATCGCTGTTGGATCTGGACCTGAGAGCGATGCTTGCAGATGCTAAAGACAAGCCCTTTGTGGTTGCCCACGACGCGCTCTACTACTTCGAATCCGCATATGATCTTAACGCTCAGGGTGCGCTGTCTAACACCGACGCGGCACCCGTTGGCCCGGGCCGTATGGCAGAGATGCGGGCGGCATTGGAAGACGGCACGATCAAATGCGCCCTGGTAGAAGCTGGCGCCAGCCGCAAGGGTATCGAGGCGGTCGCACCCGAAGGTAACTTGACGTTCATAGAAATTGATCAGGTTGGCATGACGCTCGACGCGGGGCCGGGGCTTTACTCTGCGCTGATGCGCGGCTTGGCAGATGCCGTGAAAGCGTGCCCCTAACAACTTGATCCCGCGCACATGTTGCGCCAAGGCTGGTTCCTGTAAAGGAGCCAGCCATGACAAAACCCTGCATTATCTGCGTGGCCATTACCGGGTCTGTACCGACCAAGGCTGACAATCCTGCGGTGCCCACTACGGTTGAAGAACAGGTGGAAAGCACCCACGCCGCATTTGAGGCTGGCGCCGCAATCGCCCATTGCCATGTGCGCAACGCGGATGAGACACCGACCTCCGACCCCGAAAAATTTGCGCTTTTGCAAGAAGGGCTGGCCAAACACTGCCCCGGCATGATCACCCAGTTTTCCACCGGTGGGCGGTCAGGTGCCGGGTCCGCGCGCGGCGGGATGTTGCCATTGAAACCGGACATGGCAAGCCTGACGGTCGGGTCCAACAATTTCCCCACACGGGTCTATGAAAATCCGCCTGATCTGGTGGACTGGCTCGCATCCGAAATGTTGGCCCATGATATCAAGCCTGAAATTGAGGCGTTTGACCTCAGCCATATCCACCAAGCGGCCCTGATGCAGGCCGACGGTCGGTTGGCAAAAGAGGTTTACGTGCAATTTGTCATGGGCGTGAAAAACGCGATGCCTGCCGACAAGGACGTATTTGATTATTACGTTCGCACAATGGAACGCCTGTTGCCGGGATCGGAATGGTGTGCAGCTGGCATTGGGCGAAACCAGATCGAGGTGAACGAATGGTCCGTCGCAGCGGGTGGCCATGCCCGGACCGGATTGGAAGACAACGTTCGGATAGACCGCGAAACACTGGCGCCATCAAACGCAGCCTTGGTGGAGCGGGTGGTAGAGATTTGCGAACAGCACGCGCGACCCGTTGCAACGGTTGCCCAGGCGCGTCAGATTTTGGGCCTGCGCCCTGCGGCATAAGGATCGCGTCAGGGACTAGGTCCGGAGCGCGTGATGCCTTACTCTGCCGCCATAGGTTGATAACCGCCGTTGTCGCCAAAAGCCTGCTCTTTATACAGGCCAAGCGCCCGCATTACCGGCAGATCATTTAGGCAAAAGAGGCACGCGTCTTCGCTGTCAGAGGTGTTGCGGTGTTCGTGCCAGGCCCAGCTTGGCACACAGAAAATGTCATGTTCCGACCAGTCAAACCGCTGACCGTTGATCACGGACGACCCTTCACCCTTGGCCACATGGTAAAGGAAACTGCCGGTGTGGCGGTGCGCCTTTGTCCGCTCCCCCGGGCGCAGCATCTGCATGCTTGCGCCCATAGTGGCCATCACCGGCCCATTGGTTTTGGGGTTCACGTATTCCATCATCACCCCGTCATATGGTGATCCGTCGGTCGCATCCGCATACTTGGCCAAGCTTTCATACGTCGGTTCCCATTCGTATTTGAACATAGGTGAATAACCTTTGTCCCAATCGCCACCCGACGGCGTTAGCCCGGGGTTACCCCAGGTCTTGGTCATATCATCCACTGGATAAGTCACCGGCTCACTCAGATCGGGGTGGACCTCAAAGAAATTCGCCTCCATCGCGTTGACGAAGGGGATGTCCAGACCGTCCTGCCAAATGCACGGCGACCCGTCTGCCTCCACCGCATGTTCATGCCAGGTGCCGTTGGGCGTCAAAACGAAGTCATTGTGCCCAAGGGTCATCTTGTGCCCATCCACAACCGTGTAAGCGCCTTCACCCTCCATAATAAACCGAATGGCAGAGGCAGAGTGTCGGTGCGCTGTCGCGTTTTCGCCGGGATGCATCACTTGCAAGCCTGCATAGATCCAGCCCACGGCCGCCGAAACTTCCGTCCGACCGGGGTTGTTCAGATAGATCACGCGACGCCCGGCCTTTTCCGGCGTCACCAGATCCACAGATCGGAGCACATGTTCGCGCAAGTCAGAATAGCGCCATAGAACGGGTTTGGAGGCGCTGACCGGCTCCCACGGTTCTATCTTGTTGGCAACCGTCCAAAGGGCGCCGGCCTCATATTGTTCCAGGTCCTTGTAATATTCCAACAACTCCGGCGTGTCTTCAACATTGGCCCGACCAATCTGTTTATCGCGTTCGTCGTCCATAGCAGCCTCCATAGTTGATCCGAGTGTGGCCGTGAACGCGTCCTCGCGCAACCCGTTGGGGCTGGCCGTATGGGACTGATCAGGATGTCAGTCAATTTTTCCACTGGGCGGGTTGCCGCAGCTGACGCCCTGCGCCCATAAACCCTCAAGTGACTCAACGGAGAACCATTGTGAAAATCGCATATCTTCTCGCAGCCGTTGCCATTGGCATGGCCTTCGCGGTGCAACCCGCCATCAACGGCGCGGTGGCACGCATCTTTGGGTCGGCGGTTTCCGCTGGTGCGCTTTCGGTCACCATCACCTGTATGACATGCCTGCTTTTGATCCCCTTCTTTGGCGGCGCGCCGTCAACAGCGCAGTTGGCATCGCTTCCTTGGTGGGTGATCTTTGGCGGCCTGATCGGGGTCAGCGTAATAGTCGGCAGTGCAGCTATTGCTCCAGCCACAGGGGCAGCGGCCTTTTTTGTTTGCCTTATCGCGGGGCAAGTCGTCGGCTCCGCCGTGGTTGACCAGATTGGCGCGTTTGGAATGCCGAGACAGCCAATCAGCCTAATGCGCATCGCAGGATTGGGGCTGGTAGTCCTAGGTGTGGTTCTAATTCAAATGGAACGTAGCTGACTTGGACCTGACTGATGTGGGGTCCGTTGGCAGGCATGAAAGAAAGCGCCAATGACGTATTCTCGTTTTGCCATCTACTACATCCCAAGTGGACCACTGGCGGACTTTGGAGCTGCCTGGTTAGGATGGGATGTGCGCACCGCCGCCTTGGCAGACCAACCAGAAGTACCGGGGGTGTCGGACGTGGTGGCCGCGCCCCGAAAATACGGATTTCACGGCACGCTAAAGCCTCCATTCAGATTGTCCCATGGTACGACACGGCAGGGTTTGGAAATGGCTGTGGGCGCCATGGCATCAGAACTTCCACCCGCGCAATTTGACCAACTGGCACTTTCCCAACTCGGGCGTTTCCTTGCCTTAACGCCCCATGGGGACCTGAAACTTCTGGAACACATTGCCGGGACCTGCGTTATGCAGTTGGACGCATTTCGCGCACCAGCATTCGAAGCGGAGCTTGCCCGACGGCGCAGAGTTGGTCTGACCAGCCAACAAGAAGCACTGCTGCTACGCTGGGGCTATCCTTATGTGTTGGATGAGTTTCGCTTTCATTTGACGCTGACCGGCAGGTTGGATGCCGCGCACGGCTCCTATTGGAAGTCCGTGGCGCAGGCCCACATGCCAAAGCTGCCGGAACCGTTTTCAATCGATCAGATCAGTCTGGTAGGTGAACGCCCCGATGGCTATTTTGAGCTAATCCGCAGTTATGCCCTTACCGGTTAAAAACCGGTCAATTTCCGCGTGCATACCCGGCGCGTCATCAAACGGAATATGGTGGCCGGTGTCCATGATCCGAATTTGCGCCTGAGGGCATTTTTCTCGCACCATGGTCCGGTATGCATCCCCGGTCAGCAGACTGCGTTTACCGCACAACACCAGCACAGGCAGCGTGAGTTTGGGTAATACTTCAGCACCATCAAATGCGGCGGCCACACACAGTGCATCAGCTGTGCCACGGGGGTCTGCAGCCTCAATTTGCTGTCTGAAAGTCGCCTGTCCTTCTGGATCCTCAATCCTGCGGCTGAGAGCTCTTCCAATGACCTTCAGGCCCGGAAACCGCGTCACGATCGGCGCCACAAAAGGTGTGTACCAGCGTATGAACCGCAACGGTGCGCGGATTGGTGTATCGACCAGAACAAGTGCCCTGAGCTTTTCCTGATAGGCCACGGCAAAGGCCATCGCGACCATGCCGCCCAGCGAATACCCAACCAAAACCGACCCGTCTGGAATGTCTGGGTCCAGAGTTTCTGCAAAACACTCCGCCGTTGCCTCACGTGCTCTGGGTCGCCCGCCTTGTCCGGGCAGATTCAGTGCCCGTCCCGGCAAGTCACCCCAACTTCGGGCATTCAGACCTGCGCCGTGCAGAAATACTTTTGTCATGTCACCGGCGCTCCAGATTGGTGGCCTTGCGGGTATGGTCCTTTTGGTCTTTCACCGCCCCACCATCGGCAGCAAAAGGGGCTACGTCTAGGTGTCCCAGCCGCCATGAGCTGCACAAAGGTCGCGTTTGGGTGGTCAAGGCTGTTCAATTTGCGCCAGAAGCATGTAGAACGCCTGCAATTGCGCCATCGACCGCAAGAGTTTGTAATTCAGACAGAAAGCTCACCACTGTGACCCTGACAGCTGACACCGTTTTTGCCACATATGACGCTATCAAAGACGCAACTGTTCGCACACCTACAGTGCGGGCCACGCGGATTTCCCTGAACCTGGGAATTGATCTGTTTTTGAAGCTGGAAAATCTGCAGCACACGAATTCGTTCAAAGCGCGCGGCGCATTGGCCAAGATGCTGACCCTGTCAGAGGCTGAGCGTAAAGCCGGTGTCATCGCCTTTAGCGCCGGCAACCATGCCCAAGGCGTGGCTTATCACGCAGAACGGTTAGGCATCCCGGCTGTGATTGTGATGCCGGAAGGCACACCGTTTAATAAAGTAAAACGCACCACCGAATTTGGCGCGCGGGTTGAAATCCACGGTCAGGGCATCGACACCAGTGTTGCATTCACGCTCGATCTGGCGGCGCGCGAAGGATTGACCTTGATCCACCCGTTCGACGACCCATTGGTGGCCGCAGGTCAGGGCAGCGTGGCAGTGGAGATGCTGGAACAAGAGCCAGACCTGGACACTATCGTTGTGCCTATTGGCGGCGGTGGTCTGATCTCTGGCATGGCGATGGCAGCTAAGTCGGTCAAGCCAGGGATTGAGATCGTAGGCGCACAAGCCCATTTGTTTGATGCGGTAAAGTCCCGGATTGACGGGACGGAGCCGCATTTTAGCGGCGCCAGCCTTGCTGAAGGCATCGCGGTTAAAGAACCATCAGCCGCAAATATCTCGGTCATTCGCGACCATGTGGATAAAATTTTCACGGCCACCGAGGAAGAGATCGAAGATGCAGTCTTTGATCTGCTTTCTCACGAAAAGATAATCGCCGAAGGTGCGCCGGGCGCGGGTCTTGCAGCAATCAAAAACAATTTGGACTTTTTCAAAGGCAAGAAGGTTGGTCTTGTTGTCTGCGGCGGCAATATCGACAGCCGGTTGTTGTCTAGCCTGATCCTGCGCGGCCTGGTGCGTGACGGACGCATTACGCGCCTGACTTTTGAGATCGCCGACATACCGGGCCAGCTTTCCCAGATATCGCATATGATCGGGGAAGCCGGTGCCAACGTAGTAGAGGTTATCCACCAACGCATGTTCCAAACGGTCGGACTGAAACACGCAGAACTCGAAGTGGTGATTGAAGCACGCGATATCATGCATGTGCGCGACATCGTCGGTCAATTGCGTGACGCCGGGTTTACCGTGAAGACCGATTCAGGGCTGGTCTAAACTGGCGGCTCGCCTATCGATCCAGTCAATTGTCCAGCAATCGGCGCACAATTGGCAGCAGGCTATTTTCCGTGGCACTGTCTTTGACGACGCGGGCTAATATCCGGTTTGCACTAACAGCATCGGTAACACCGGCCGCGCGCAAGTGGGCGATGACCTCTACCAGCGCGCTGTCGCTGCAATCGTTGGTCTCATAACGCCAGGCGGGAACAACTGCACCTTCGCGGGTTTCAGCTTTTAGTCCGCATCGGCGGGCCGGGTCTACGTCGCGCCAAAAAAGTGCGGCAAGATCCGCCAAGGCGGACTGGTCCCCGGCGAAATAGCTGTGGGCCAGCATGTCTTCGCCCAAAACAGACATGTCCAGGCTGTCAAATTCCTTGCCGAGCAGCAGATCCGCACCGCCTTGCCCAGCGCGGGGTTGACGCCCGTGCAAACTTTTGGAGGAAAACAGCGCCCAATCGTTTTCATTGGCGTAAAGCGTGAACCGTTTGGCAACAGGCCGAATGGTGGGCATCATTTCCGAAAACAGCTCTGCATCCACATCAGGTGCCGCGAAAATCACTTGATTGAAAATCGGCTTTCCTTCAGCTGCGTTGCGTCGCAGGGCCAGCAACTCCAGCGCATCGGTCATGGCACGGTTGCCCATGCTGTGGGCGATCAGATGGATCGTCGTTGCCTCTGACTTATCCACCAATTCTTCAAGGAAACGCGCAAGGCGACGCCCACTCAACCGCACCACGGCCGCGTCAGAGAAATAGCCGCCCATTCGACCGGCTGACGGCCAGGAATAAAGGATCGGAATGCCGGGAAAATCGATGTCCACAGTCATCTGCGCAGCCCGCTTTGCCGCCGCGTCAAAGGTGACGTTGTAACCGTGCACAAAAACGAAGGCATCAGACGACCGTGCCCGTGACAGGGTAGCATTCATGTCCGCGAAAAAGCCGTCTGCCGCCACCGGCGTCACGCTTTTCAGGATCATGTGTTTGGCTGGGTTCGGACCAAACTCCAGCTTGAAGATATCAAAGACCGAATACTCCTCAATCTGCGCGACCGTGTGGCTGTAGGGGACCGTCACGTTTGCCACGCCCATTTCCAATTCACCGCGTCCGTTTCCGTAATATTCGTCCGGTTGAGGTTTTCCGGTCCGCGCCCGGTCGGTGGCGTAGAAGACTTTGACGGTGCGAAATCCACCTTCAGTTTCATCGGCGCTGCGGGTGGGTGGTGGCGCAGCGCGGGTTTCCTCAGCAGTGGTCCGGATTTCCGCAGCCGTGTCAGTCTCACCCGCCTTTTCGATGATGTCTGCTTTTCGCAACAAACTATCCGCTACGGCGTCCGCCGACGCGCCTGCATCACGTTGCAGGTCAATGATGTTGTCGATCAAGTCAGCCGCTGCAAAAGGATCATCTGTAGACAGGTAGATCGCGATGGCCGCCTCATAAAGCGATATGGGGTCCCAGTCGGCGGCGATCCGGCTGGTGGGGACATCGCGGGCGTCTTCTGCGATTTCCGCTAGTTCCACAAACGCGTCCGCTGCATCCGGGTCGACCATCTCGCGCAGGATTTCGGCACGCATCAGCAACAATTCAAACGCCAATCGTTCTGCATCGTCTGGCGTTTGATCAAGCAGGTCATCGACCAGATCTAGTGCGGCAGGCGGATCTATTTCTGCCAAGGCATACGCCCGTTCCAAATCTATCATGATCGGTGCGGGCGTGTCCTGCGCCGCCAGTCTGGAGGCCCAGAATGCAGCCAAAACAGCAAATGCAATTAACCCTAAAATTCGCATCTAATCCGACCTTCGGGACTATCCTATCGGCCCGAATTTTAGCCGCCAAAGCCCGCATGTAAAGGCAACAGTCCAAGCTTTGACATTTGGCAGACTGCGGCTAAGCTGCTTTCGAATTTCAAAAAGTCTTAGGCTGCGCAATGTTTCGGATCGTTGCTTTTTTAATTTTATCTTTCTCGGCTCCGGCCGCATGGGCGGAACAATCCGCCATTTTGATCGGCATTTCAGATTATTCCGATGCCTCCCGCATCCCCGACCTGAAAGGCCCCGCCAATGATGTGACGCTGCTGCGCCGGGTGCTGTCCAAGCGTGGTGTAAAGGACATTAAAGTCCTGGCCGACGGTGTTGACGGGGCTGAAATCCCCACTCGAGCTGCCATCCTTGAGGTTTTGGCGGAAAAAGCAGCTTCTGTAGCGCCCGGTGACTTTGTCTATATTCATTTCAGCGGGCATGGCACCCAGCAACCAGACACCAATGGGGACGAAACAGACGGTCTGGATGAGGTTCTATTGCCCACCGACGCGGGCCCTGCCAAGCGCGGTAAAGCTGCGGTAGAAAATGGGCTGACGGACGACGACTTGGGCGCCGCTATTGATCTTATCGTGGCCGCCGGCGCCAAAGTGTGGCTGGTGATCGACAGTTGCCATGCGGGATCTGGCTTGCGATCCGGGTCTGATCGGGTTGCAGACCGCTACGTCTCACCCGCACGCCTGGGCTTGCCGTCTACGCCTACAATTGCGCCGACTGAGGGTTTCAGTGACCGCGACTTGCCCGCCAACGACAATGTCGTAGCATTCTATGCCGCCCAATCATCCGAACGGGCGCGCGAAGTGGACCTGTCGGGCGACGGTGCGCCAGCGGAATGGTACGGGCTTTTCACGGCCCGTCTGGCCGCGCAGCTAAGTGCAAAAAACGGGCAGAGCTTTCGGCAATTATTCCAGGCCACTTTTCGGGAACTTAACGACAGCACGACACCGGGCGCGGCACGTTTGCAGACACCCAGCTGGGAAGGAGGGTTGATCGACGCCGGTGTGATGGGCGGCGAAGTCACCGTCACCAAACCGCGATATGAGCTGCGCGATGGTATCGTTCTGGCGGGCCGAATTCACGGGTTTATCCCCGGCTCTTTGGTGGGGCTTTTGAAAAATGCCGCAGACCCGGAAGACGCAATGATTGGCTTTGCCCAGGTCGAAGAAACCGCCACGGCAACCGCGGCCTTGCGCTTGGTTTCCGCAGACTGTGCGCCCGAGCCCGATACATTATGCGAAAGCACGGGCGAGCTTCCTTCAGAGGCGCGTTTTGTCCAGCCATTGGGTGATCCTTTGGACCCTCAAATCGTTTTCGCAGCGCCTCTGATCGACAGCGCATTGTTGACAGAATTGCAAGCGGGACTGGCGGAACTCGGCGGCACCGCCCGACTGGGAACGGGTACATTTGACGTCGCTGTCACCGCCATAAACGGCGCGCTTTGGTTTGGTCCGCGCCCGGCTGTAAGCGGGCATCCCGTCGGGCTACGTTGGGCGCCGGGTGATGGACCGCTGGCGCCAATTCTGGACCGTATCGTTAAGGCAGAGATGTTGGTCAAACGGCTTTCAACACTGAATGAACCGGGTACGCGCAGCCGCCGTAAACCGCCGGTCACTGTCACCGCATCTGTCAAACCCGTGCCAGTCTCTGCGCTCGCAGAACCCGGTGATGACATAGCGCCGGGTGAAGAGTGCACCGAAGCCCGCGCCAAGATCGACCCTGCAAACACCGCGGACCTTGCGAGTGGTCAGAGGTTCAAGCAATGCGACCGTTTGGAATTTCTGGCGGCGTCCAAGCGCAAGGGCCCTTACGACGTGAACCGCGTCCATATCGACACCAGCTACTGCGTGCGCGTTGGCTGGACGCGATTGGACGGGAAAAAGAATGCTGCGAAGCCTGGTCCCAACATGACGATGTGTTCAGACTGTCCGTCAGGATATTCCGCAGGGGATGAACGGTTATTTTTTATCGTTTCCAAAGCTGAAAGAAACAGCCCCGCGCTGAAACTGAAGGGTTTGGTTGAAACCTGCGATCGGCAGAAGTTCCGGTCCGGGCGCGACAAAACCGTGGACGACTTTTTGGCGTCGCTGGGCACCGCGCGACTGACACGGGGCAAACTTGGCCGTGTGGGCGTGACCGACATCTGGGTCTCCGATTACCGCTGGACGATCCTGCCAAGGCCCGTGGCCTTCGCCGAAAATGGAAGGGCCTTGCCATGAGAATAATTCTTACGCTCGCGTTCATTTGCATGACATCCTCGGCCATTGCACAGACAATGGCAGACCGAAATCAAGCCGCGGTTGCAGCGTTTACGTCCGGCGATACGACAAAGGCGCTGGAACTGACGTTGGACGTGATCGAGGCTGGCGCCATTGCCGGTCTGGCAGAGCCGGAAGCCTATCTGATGGCGCTCAACAACCGCACCTTTATGGCGCTGCAAGGCGTGGCGCCGGGCGTTGACCCGGTTCGCGCAGCCGCAGATGCCGTGGACTTTGCACGACAATCCAAGGCCACGCGCAGCGCAAATGGCGTGCTGTCTTTTGCCAACCAAGCACGGGTCCGGTCCCTTGCAGGTGATCGTACCGGCGCCCGTATCAGCCGGGCCCAGATGCTGGCTAACGTTGGGCCAAATGAGCTTTCTGTTACGTTGGGCGCCGCTGTGGATCTTGCCTTTTTAAACGAAGACTACGGTGACCTAGCCCCCCTAATTTCCGACATGTTGGACCGAACTGGCCAATACAGCGCGCAATTGGTCATCGGCACAATCTACGAACGGCAAGCCGAACTGGAACAAGCCGGTGATGCTGACGCTGTGTCTGATCTGATCGACGCAAGCCTCGTTATCACGGAATTTATAGCCCCAGACCTTTTGCTCGCTGCCACCAAAAATGGCCTGTGGAAAAAGTACTTCATGCAATATGAAGCCGAAAATTTCAGCGCCGCCTCCATTGCCCTAACCGCATGGGCCAACGCAGGGGAACGCGATTCTGAAGAAGTCGAAGCAATGGCGGAAGTAGCTCAAGACGCGCTCACGTTGGCCCAGGGCCAATACTATGCGGGCGACCCGGAAAAACTGCTGGGTTTTGCAGAATTAGCACTGGCCTATGCGCGGGTTGCTTATGATCCCGAAGATCACCGGATCGGATTGGCCCTACGGGAACTTGCTTCCGCACAATCGACGCTCGGAGATTATGCAGCGGCGGAAACAACACTTCAGACGGCCCTCGGCGTGCTCAACTTGTCGCCAGCCGGACCAAAGCACGCGTTTTTGGTGATTGAAGATCTTGCAAATAACGCGTCCAATAGAAGCGCGCTCGATCAAGCCAGCGCGCTGCATATTCAGGCCGACAAAGCTTATGCTGCAGCATTAGATGCAGGTGCCACACCGGTATCTTCGATGGATCGGTCAATCCTCGCCGACAACCGGGTGCGTTTGGAATTGGATCGCGGTGAGTTGGCCGCAGCGCGCGAACAATTCGAAATCGCAAAGTCACAATACGCGGTGTTTTTGCAAAGCGGCGCAGCCAAGAAAAACGATACCCGCCATGAGGTACTATTGCTGGAAGCGGAATCGCTTTTGCTCGCGGCCGAAGGGGAATTCGCTGCCAGCGCAGATGCCGCCATCCGCGCAGCGGAACTGGCCGAAGAACGTTATCCACCGGATCTACCCCGGCTGGCACTGACGCTGCACAACATCGCTGACACGCTGATGGTCGTCGGGGAATTGGAAACCGGAGCAGCCTATTTCGACAAGGCTGCGGCGGTTGCCGAAGAGGTTATGTTGACCGACAACCCGTTACGGGTTGGGATAAATTTCAAACAAGCTCTGATCTCGCTTATCCATGGGCGCAGGGATGACGCGATAGCCCAGTTTCGAAGCGTGGCGGAGGGGCGAAAGTCACCGCGCTACCGCACGTCGCTGCGTGAAAACGCCTCCAATTTTGAGGTATTTGCCTGGACACTACTTGGCCAGTCAAACCCCTCGCTTTCTGACATCAACGACGCCGTTGAGGCGCTGCAATGGACCCACGTGTCCCGGTCGTCTGACGCGCTGCAAATGACGGAGACGCGACTGGCGGCAGCCAATCCTGCGGATGCGGAGCTTTTGAAAGCCCGTCAGGACGCGGCGCTGGCCTTTGAAAGGTCGCGCGAAACACTGTCCAAGGCGTATGCTGAAGACCGGCCCGTAGCAGATCTGCTTACGCGTCAGCGCCGGCTTTTGTCGGACCTTCAGACCGCCGATGCGGCCATCGCAGATGCCGGACTAAACACCGTAGGGCTTGGCCCTGTTTCGCCGTTGTCGATTACTGAAATACAGACCCGTTTGCGACCAAACGAAGTTCTGGTCACCTTCTTGCTTCCCGGTCTGGTGCCAAATCAGTTCCCAGGCGTTGACCAAAGCTCCAACCACGTGCTGGCCATCCGGAAAGACCGCGTGGTCGTCGGGTTGATCCCAGAAGCCGAGCGCGGGGCGCTGAACGCAAAGATTGCCGCTTTCCGCTGCGAAATGGCGCTGTCAGAGGAAGGCTGCGATGTGCCTGTTTTGGATCGCATCCGGGGCACAATGTTGGATGAGGATCCGACAGAGGCAGAGTTCGATTTTGATCTGGATTTGGCACATGCGCTCTATGTGGATCTGTTTGGCGGTGTGGCGGACGCGATAGAGGGGAAAGACCACCTTATCATTGTGCCGCCCAGTGATCTATTGCGGCTGCCGTTTCAGGCGCTTGTGACCGACGCCGCGGACGGTGATGCCCCAGCGGATGTCCCGTGGCTGATCCGAAGTCATGCAATTTCTGTTCTGCCGTCAATCCCGGCGCTCAAGTTCTTACGCGATGGTGCAGCAGATACCGAAACCACTGCCGCGGTCTTTGGCATAGGTGACCCGGTCATAGGTGAGGGCCCGGACATCAATTGCGCCACGTATGAGGTCGCCGCATTGCGATCGGCTGCGTTTTCAACGGAACTCTACTCTTCCGTATCAGACAATGGTTTGCGGCTGGCCAACCCGGCTGTGCTGCGCGCATTGGACCGTCTGCCGGACGCCAGTTGCGAATTGCGCGCGATCGAGCGCAACTTTGACGGCGGGAAAAGCACACTGATGCTGCGCGCCGATGCCTCAGAGACAAATCTAAAGGCCCTAAACGCGAGCGGGGATTTGGCCGAATACGGCGTGCTTGTCTTCGCGACCCACGGTTTGACCAACGGGGAGGCCAGTGCCGTGGCCCCAGGTCTGGTCTTAACGCCGCCCGAGCGCGCAACGGAACTGGACGACGGGCTTTTGACATCCGCAGAAGTGGCAACGCTGGATTTGAACGCTCGCCTGGTGATCTTGTCCGCATGTAACACGGCGGCGGGCGAAGATGCTGCGGCGGAGGGCATGTCGGGGCTGGCCAGCGCATTTTTTCACGCCGGGGCGCGGGGTTTGATGGTGACCCATTGGGCGGTGTATTCCAGCGCCTCTGCCGAAGTGTCCGTGGGTGTCGCCACCGCTGTCGCCGCAGACGGGCAATTGGGCAATGCGGCGGCTTTGCAAAAGGCGGTGTTAAACATTTTGGACGACCCATCGCGACCCGCGTTCCACTATCACCCAGCCTACTGGGCGCCGTTCACAATTGTGGGTCTGTAATTAGACCCCTTGTGCGTCAGCTGTGGCGGCGGCCTCTGACGTGACCCAAGCCAGAAAGCGCGCAGCTGCGTCAGACAGCGGAACACCGGACGTGTGCACGACATGGTAATCTTCCACGCCGCGCATTTCGAACCCAGGTAAGCACGGCACCAACCCATAACGGGTTATGACATCATCGCTTGCCGGGGGCCGGGCCAACGCCAGCCCAAGGCCAGAGGCCGCCATCGCGGCAGCATTCAGCGTGGTGTCGGCATAGGTGACATTTGCCTCTTGTGGCAGCACGTCACGCCCCAACACATGCGCCCAGTTTTTGCGATGGTCGGCCACCTCTATCAGCGGGTGATCCAACAGGTCGTCTGTTGTGTTGATGCCGGCGGCAAGCTCAGGCACCGCAACCGGAAACAACCTTTCCCCAAAGAGCCGTGTCGCGTCCATGCCCGGCGGTGGGGCGCCAAAGACAATCAGCAAAGGAAATGGTGCCGCGACCCGTTCAGATCTGCCAATCAAGCCGTGCAACTCAACGATCACGTCCGGATTGGTCGCTTTGAATCGCGGCAAGCGGGGCGTCAACCAACCGACTGCAAGCGTGCTTGATGCCCCAATCACAAGCGGTTGTTGTCCGGGCGCTGCAACCTCTGCCGCAGCGGTCTCCATGCGCCCAAGGGCATCGCTCACAACCGCTAAAAGCCTCCGTCCCGCCTCTGTCAACGTCACCCCGGCGGCCTGCCGGTCAAACAACGGTCGGCCTAGGTGACCCTCTAATGCGCGTATCTGTTGACTGACCGCCGGCGGTGACATCGCAAGGCGCTCTGCCGCGCGGGCAAAGCTGCCAGTGCGCGCGGCAGCTTCAAACACACGGAGCCAATTCAACGAAGGAATGCGGGTTGCCATAACTGAGCATAAGCTGAGCTTACTCTGACCTGCAATAGACACGTCTTTTCCGGACTGAGATCTGCGTCTAAGTCGGGGTGTCTTTTGGGAGAATACCATGCGCGACTTTGACGCCAGTCTTGTGGAAAACTACCGCCAAAATGGTTTTGTGACCGGGGTTCCGGTCTTTACGGCAAAAGAAACAGCCGATCTGCGCCGAAAGATCGAAAAGCTGGAAACTGAGCATAAAACAGGCGCGGGTGGTTATGACCTGAGCCAGTTCTTCCGCGTCAATGGTCATGTGGTGATCCCACTACTTGCGGAGGTCGCTCGAACCCCTGCCATCCTCGATGCGGTGGAAAGCGTACTCGGGCCAAACCTGCTAGCTTGGTCGGTGGAGCTTTTCATCAAAGAACCGCACTCTAACAAAACCGTGTCCTGGCATCAGGACATCACATACTGGGGCATGGGTGAAACCGATGATGAGGTGACCGCCTGGATCGCGCTGTCCAATGTATCGGTGGAGGCGGGCTGCATGCGATTTATCCCCGGCAGCCACAAAGGTGGCATTGCCGATCACGAAGATACCTTCGACGAAAACAACCTGCTGTCGCGCGGTCAGCAAATCGCAGGCATTGACGAGACCAAAGCTCTGCACGGTCCGCTGCGTCCGGGTGAAATGTCGCTGCACCACGGCAGGTGTTTTCACGCATCTGGCGCCAACGGTAGTGATGACCGTCGTATTGGTATGGCCATCCGCTATGTGACACCAGAGGTGCGTGATCATGCGCCGGGGCGCGACTGGGCAATGCCGGTACGCGGTGAAATACCCGCAGGCGGCTGGGACGTCATCGCTGGCCCGCGGGGGCTATTCCACCAGGCAGATCTGCAACTTTACAACAAGATTCTAGAAGGCCAGGCGGAAACGCTGGCAGCAGGGGCCCAACAGGATGTCGGAATGTATAAGGTCGACTGACATCTCCGGTTCGTGGGATTATCATGTTTACTTAGCCTAGCGGGTCGCAATTCGGGTCCTACCCAGAGATCATAGCCCATACTTTTGATGCGATGTGCAGCAGCGCCATTGTGTTCAAGACCATGGATTCCAATGAAGTGATTGAAGACAAAGGCATCTTCACCGTTGGGGCGGCATGCCTCGCAGTAAAAGCCGCGTGCATTGCGCGTTAGGATAAGACCCACCGCATCAAAGTTCGTGCCACTTGAAATCCAGCCGGTCGTGAAAGTTCTGCTCCCAAATCGGGCGGATAACGTTGTGGGTGGCGACCTGAGTTGTGATCCAAGTGCATTGGGGCAAATCCGGTTGTGGGCTATGCCATGCATAGAGCATTGCCAGAAAGATATCGCAGGGTGAAAGCCGGTCACTCAGCAGGAACTTGTGATCGGCGGTCTCGCTTTCGAGGCACTTGAGCGCATCGTGCACCCTGTCGCTGGCGGCTTGGCGAATAGCGTTAGTGATGACCTCGTCCGTATCTTGGCTTGCACCCAGACCTGTCGACGGTTTGCTAAAGTAGCGATGTGTATAGCTCTGCCGCAAAATACCTTCGTAAACGTTTGCAGTTAAAAAATACGCCCAGCGCAGGAATGCCGGGTGATCTTCCACACATATGTCCGGGCCATTACTGACCGACGCTTCCACCTGGCAGAGATGGGTAAGGATCGCTGCGGTTTCGGTGATCTTGGTGCCGTCTGCCAGTTCCAACACAGGAACCTGGCCCCAGGCATTCAACCCATGAACCTTGGCACCAAGAGGTTGGTTTGGTAGAGAATCTATTGGGTCGTATTCAAAGTCGATCTTGGCGACAGCTAATGTCGCTTGAACCGCAAAGCCGCCGGATCCCAGACGGTTATGTAACCTGTATTTCATCCGCTTCCAAAACTCCCACTCTTAGGATCTTGCCCACAGACTTACGGACCTTAGGCAGCTATTTCCTGGCGCGCAACTTGTCGCGAGACACCGCAGATGTCCAAGGTTTCCCGCTTATCAATCCCGCAGCGATCCGACCCCATTCGTCAGCGCCTTTTGCACCCTTGCCGCAGCCGCCGACAGCCACAGCGATGCGACTATCCAACACGAAATCGATGATCGGCAGCATACTGTTGGTATAGGTGACCGCGCAGGTGTCGGTGTGCCAAACGGGGCATTGCTTCAGGACCGGGAAAAGCTCTTTCAAACGCGCCGTAAAGGCCGCCCTGTCCCTTTCTGCCCCGCTACTTTTGAACCACGCCTGCAATTCGCCCAGCGCGGTAAATCGAGGATCGGACACGCTGCCAACGCCGATCTTCAGATAGCTGTGACCATCGGGATAGAGGATTGGCGGCAAGATATATGCGCCAATTTCTGCATCAATCATCGTCGGCATCCGGGACAGCACCTTACCCGCGTAGCGATCTATTCGAACCAAAACAGTAGTCCGACCAAAAACATGCAGATCCAAATCTACCGGGGAGAGACCGCAGGCAGCCGTGAAAGCACCTGTGGTAACCAACGCTTTTTCGGCCGAAACCACAGACCCATCCCATAACTCGATCTCCACACCGTATGGCGTTGGCCGGATTGCACGGGCAGGCTGACGGATACAGTTGGCGCCTGCACTTTCAGCAAGCAGGGTTTGAGCTTTGACCATTCGGCGCGGACTAATATGCCCGGCGCCGCCAGTTTCCACCAACCCGTCTGCGTCGTCTGAAACCTTCAAAAACGGATACATTGCGCGAACCGCGGCGGCGTCCAGGCGTTCAACCGCTGCACCATTCGCTTCACCCGTCTCAGCGCATCGGGCATTATAAGTAGATCCGGGATGACCAATACCAAGATATCCCACCGGCGAATAAAAATTGATACCGCTGCGGTTTTCGATATCGCAGTATCTGCTGATGGACTGCCCTGCGGTGATCGACCATTCCGGCACAGGGTCCACATGTCGGGTCATTCGACCTTCGTCATAGTGGCTGGCGAAAACCCCACCATGAGCGGCGCGGTCGTTGGGTTCATCCGGGCCAATGCAAACGATACCTTCAGCGTCTTCGGCAAGGTGACGGACGGCAGCACTGCCGATCAATCCACGTCCAACAACTGCAATCTTATACACTTCTGCTCCAGTTTGCGCGTCTGAGCCCGCTTAGGACGGACCCGGTTTCGGCATCAGTGCGTGTGCTCCACGTGCACTAAATGGGAATATCCCGTCCAGATAATCAACAGCCCCACACATGCAATCAACGCAGCCGAAATCCACGGCGCGGCGCTAAGCAGCCTGTCAAAGCGAGAAGTCTGCGACGACACCACCCGCAATCCCACGGCAGCAATAATGCCGATACCTACCAGCGTAAGGGCCAGCCCGATTGAAAATGCGCTGACCAGCGTTATGCCAAGCGTCAGCTTGCCCAAATGCAGGCACAACACAAAGACGGTTATTGCCGCAGGGCAGGGGATAAGCCCCCCCGTCAGCCCAAAGAGTATGGTCTGCCACGTGCCAATGTTGCCAGACGCGAGCCGGGCCTTGATCTCTGCCGCGTGGGCACGGGCATGTGCGTCCAGATGCGGCGCGTCCAGGTTGTCGTGGCTGTGATGATGGTGGTGATCATGGGCGTGGCCATGTGTATGATCATGGTGGTGGGCATGTCCGTGGTCGTGAGAGTGATCTTGTTTTGCCGGTAGGCTTTGCCGGAGCATCCAAAGCGCAATTCCCAAAACCAAAATTCCGGAAACGATCAGGAAATAGGGTTCTAACTGCTCCCCGATCAGCTCATTGCCCCACGTCAATGCGGCAATCGCCAGTATCCAGACAATGATTGAATGGCTGAACGCTGCTGACACCCCCAAAAGAACTGCTTGCTTCACTGTTCCTTGGATAGCCACGATATACGCCGCCATCATGGTCTTAGAGTGCCCGGGTTCCAGCCCGTGCAGCGCACCAAGCAACAGCGCAAACGAAAAAAGCAGCAGCGGATTTGCACTTCCGCTCTCAATCATCTCTGTCAGGATCATTGTTTACTCCAATTCAAAGATATCGCGTGATTTCGCGCAGATCTGCAACGGTCGCCGCATGCGCGTCGGCATCTGGTGGCGGTTGGCTAAGGCAGTGGTCGATATGATCTTGGATCAGGACCTTTTTGGCAGATGTTATTGCGCGCTCAACCGCATGAAGCTGCTGTGCAAGCTCGGCGCAGGGTCGCCCCTCTTCGAGCATCGCGATGACCTTTTGCAAATGGCCCGTACAGCGTTTCAAACGATTGCCGATGTCGGTGTGGCTGGCATGTTTCATACTAGAAAGTATCCCCCTAGGGGGGATAAAGCAAATGCCATGAGAAATCCTTTTTGATCTAAGTTTCAGGCCCTGGTCCCATGCGTTTTTGACTTGCGAGCTCGCCATGGGTCGTCCCGGTGATGGATCGGATTATCTTATTGCTTTCAGAAAACGGCCCTGCCGTCTGCAACCCGAAGAAAAAGGTGAAATATGTCGTTACAGCGTCGCTCATTTCTTGTGGGCTGCATTGCTCTTTCTGGCTGCGCGCGCGTGCCGGCCTCACCCAAAGGGCCGCTCAAACCCATCACCCTTGATCGGGCCTTTTCCGGCTGGGCGAATGGGGCTGGTGTGTTCAAAGTTGACCTGACCGGATCTGAGAGGCGGTTCACGGCACGCTTGAATGGGCAGCTGAAAGGGGATCGCCTGACTGTGGTCGAAGATTTCGTCTACGACGATGGTGAGGAAAACCGCCTGACGTGGGTGTTTAATCGTGCAGGACCGGGCAGATGGACGGGCAAACGGGAGGACACCGTTGGTCTGGCACAAGTTGTCGAAACCGGCGGCGAGATCCGATTGTCCTACCTAGCGGACTTTCGATCAGGTGAAGACATCACAAGGTTGGGTTTCGAAGACGTGATATATTTCGGCGCAAACGGCAGGGTTATCAATGACGCGATTGTCACGAGATTTGGCTTGCCCGTGGGACGCGTGCGCTTCGAAATGCAACCAATTTAGAACGCAGCAAGGGGCCAACTGGCCTGAACTGCTCAAAATTCCCGTGAAAAAGCAACCGGACTTCGCCTAAGACGATAACGCGGCTAGACATGAATGCTGGTCCGATAAACAGTGCACGGCAGCCAAAACAGAAAAATTGTGCATGCCAGCATCCGATCAACGCTCGGTTCATTCAACTTTGAGCCCCCAGGACGGGGTGCGCAATCTGCTGGCCAATTGCGCTCAAGCGCGCCCTGGCGAGCGCTTGCTGATCGCTTACGAGCCAGAAGATCACGGCTATTTCGACGCTGATGTCAGAAATTTTGTGGCTACTGGTGCGACTGAACACGGGCTTGCAATTACGCTTGTCAATGTGGGGTTTGAATTTAGTCGAACAGACTTGCCCGATAGTCTGGCCCACCAGATCGCGGATTTTGATATCGTGGTGTTTTTGTCACGGCTTGGCGACCAACTGCGGTTTTCTGATTTGCCTATCGGGCCGCGCTATGTGGTTTGTTTTGCATTAAACGGGCACTTGTTGGGGTCTGCCTTTGGCTCTGCTGACTATCGCGCATTCTGCCAGATAAAAGACGCTGTGGACCGGTACATTTTTGCTGCTACGGACGTTGTGCTGACTTGTCCCGCAGGAACCAATGTGACCGGGTGTGTGCCAGAAGGTGCAGCAAAACCGAGTGATACCACTTCCTTGCGTTTCCCCTTGTCAGTTTTTTCACCAGTGCCCGCTGCCCAGTTTTCTGGAAGGGTCGCACTGGGTCAGTTTCTGACGGGCACCGGGTCACGGTATTATTCGGGCTATACAGTCGAATTTGAAAACCCTGTCTTCGCAATGCTGGAAAACGGTAGGTTGGCTGGTTTTGACGGCAGCCAAGACGATGTAGCAAAAGCGAACGCGCACTATGACCGGGTCGCAGAGTTATTCCAGATTGATCGGAATTTCGTGCACTCCTGGCATGCAGGCATCCATCCGGGCTGCGGATTTCCCTGGGATATTCGCCAAAATTATGAACGCTGGGGTGGGTCCGCATTTGGCAACCCCCGTGTGCTGCACTTCCACACTTGCGGCGCTTACGCACCGGGGGAAATTTCGTGGAATGTGTTTGATCCAACGATCGAGATCTCTGGCGAGCGCATATGGGATGCGGGGCATTTTCATCTTGAAAGACTGCCTAGCGGACAAGAAATATTGAATGACTTTCAGGATGTCGCAGACGTTTTCGCGGCGCCAGATCGCAACGTTGGATTAGGGGATTAGCCGCGCCGTTCAGCTGTAAAACGGGTGAAATCTTCCGCCAACGACTTTGCTGCCAAGTGTATCAGTTTTTTCCCCAATTCGGGCGTGGCCAATGCCGAATGCGATCCAACCCGGCCGTCGGGGAATTGCGCCCGGTGTTCATCGGGGGGACCATGCCGATCACCGCCGTGTTCTTTTATGTATTCAGGTGACAATTTTTCCGGCGGATCAACCGCTGCTCCCGTTGGTTTGACGCCGTGGAAAACCTGCGTGATCGAAATTTCGGACGGGGTTGCGTGCATGCCTTCCCAGCTTCCAAATGCCTCTGCTCGCAATTGCGCGACCGGGTCCGGGTCCCACCAGCTTTGTATGTGCACCGCCCCGTCTGGCAACTGATGGGAAACCGTTTGCGCGGGTGCCAGATTAGCTCCATGTCCATTCACAACGAACACGCCTAAGAATCCTTGAGACAGCAAACCGAAGCAAACCTGCTTGAGAATTTCCTCAAAAGCCTCTGACGTAATGGAGACAGTTCCGGGAAAGCTCGTGTTAAAGGGGGCGGGCGTATAGGCAAGTGGTGGCGCGACGATCCCGCTGCACAGTTCCGCAGCAGCGCAGGCGACCCGGTTGGCGCAAATGGTATCGGTGCCGACTAGCCCCATGGGACCATGTTGCTCAGTGGATCCGGTGGGCAACATTACACAGGAACCCGCTGTCAGGCGTTCTTCCACCTCCGGCCAGGTCATCAGGCTCAGTTCCATAAAAACACCCGCACAAAAAAAGCGGGGCCGAAAGGCCCCGCCGCGATTTAGGTGATCTTTAGAGGCCCCACTTGGCCTTGTTAGCCTCAAAAAAGCCTTTCGCTTTCTTAAGCTTGACCCAGTTGTTCACGTAGTTGATCCACACCTGATCACCCTGCGGCAACAGCATCGCAATTGGCGAAGGAGCGCGAGGAGCGGTGTCTGGCACGCGTACCACACCAAATTTTTCTTCCAGCGCTGACCCTTCGATGTTGGACGTGATGAACACGTCTGCGCGGCCGGCCAGAACTTCTTGGTAGCCACGCGCAGGTGCCTCGACAACCTTGATGTCAGCATCCGGGAACCATTCCCGCACCAGCTTTTCAAACGTGGTGCCAAGCGTCGTGGCAACTTTTACGCCAGGCTTGTTGATGGAATCGTAGCCGGAAAAGTTGGCCGCCTTGTCAGGCATCGTGAACGGGAAGATTTCGACCGCGATATAGCTTTCCGAAAAGCCTGCCGCCTTCATACGCGGGGGTGAGATCGATGCCGACCCAGTAATATGATACTGCCCAGCGACAACACCGTTCACCAAGGTCTTCCAGTCGGTCGGCACAAATTCGACTTTCACACCCAGATCGGTGGCCAGTTCGTTCATGATGTCGATGTCGAACCCTTTGTAACTGTTGCTCGCCGGATCGCGAACCGTCATCGGGTTCCAGTCGCCGGTTGTCCCTACCTTCAGGACGCCTGAATTCAGTATTTCGTTCAGCGCCGACTGCGCACTGACCGCGCCCGCCATCGACAATCCCACAGCCGCCACAGCGACTGCCTTGAAAAAGTTCTTCATGATTTAACTCCCTTGGGTGGTGCTGTTCTTAGATTTCCACGCATCATAGTTGCTTGATACGTCGCAGAAATCAAATAAGCTGGACGCTTATACGCCGCGTCTGGACACAAATCGGGGAAAACGATGACAGAAACAGCAATAGAGATGGTTGCTGTGCACAAATGGTTTGGCGATTTCCACGTTTTGAAAGACATCAACCTGACGGTTGGCGCAGGTGAAAAGGTGGTGATCTGCGGGCCGTCGGGTTCTGGAAAGTCCACAGTTGTGCGCTGTATTAACAGGTTGGAAGAGCATCAACGCGGCGCGATCCGTTTGTATGGCACAGAGCTGACAAATGGGCCTAAATCGGTTGCATCCATCCAGGGCGAAGTTGGGATGGTCTTTCAGCAATTCAACCTGTTTCCCCATCTAAGCGTTCTGGACAATCTGACCCTTGGCCCAATGAAAGCCCGTGGCCTAAGTCGTTCGCAGGCCGAAGAACGGGCGCGGCATTATCTGGAACGCGTTCGTATCCCGGATCAGGCCGACAAGATGCCCAAACAGCTGTCTGGCGGCCAGCAACAGCGCGTGGCAATCGCAAGGTCGCTGTGCATGGAACCTAAAGTCCTACTGTTCGATGAACCCACGTCCGCGCTTGATCCCGAAATGATCTCTGAGGTCCTCGATGTCATGGTCGAACTTGCCCAGGACGGTATGACGATGATCGTTGTGACGCACGAGATGGGGTTTGCCCGTAAAGTGGCCGATGAAATGGTCTTTATGGACGAAGGCGAGATAGTCGAACGTGGCACCCCGGAGGAATTCTTTGGCAACCCAAAGACAGATCGCTGTAAGACCTTTCTCGGCCAAATCCTACAACATTAAGGGGCGAAGATGCGCAAACTGATCTTGGTCCTGCCGGCGCTATTGTTGCTGTCCGGGTGCGGTGAAACCGGTAATTGGGGGTGGTATGTCATCGACCCCCGCACATCTTCTGGCTGGACAAACATCAAGTTTTTGGTGTCCGGGATGGGATCGACAATCCTGATCTCCGTCATCGCGGCCGCAATTTCCATTGTCCTTGGGCTGGTGGTCGCACTGCCGGGACAGTCCTCTAACCGGCTGCTTCGACTAACCAATCGGATTTATGTGGAGTTCATTCGCTCTATCCCGCTGCTGCCAATGTTATTTTGGGTGTTCTACGGGCTGCCGATTATCTTTCGATCCATGGGCCTGAACATCCCGATTGATCCATTTTGGGGGGCCATCATCACGCTGGCGATTTCCGACAGCGCGTTCACGGCAGAGATCTATCGTTCCGGCATCCAATCCATCGCGCGTGGGCAGAGCGAGGCCGCCCAGACCATAGGCCTGAACTACTATCAAACGATGCGGTATGTGATCCTGCCGCAGGCGTTTCGCCGCATTCTGCCGCCTTTGGCGAACCAGTTCATCTACATCGTGAAAATGAGTGCGTTTGCCTCTGTCATCGGAATGCAGGAACTTACCCGCCGGGCCAACGAGCTGGTTGTCACCGAATACCGCCCGCTTGAGATCTATTCACTGTTGATTGTGGAATACCTGATCCTGGTTTTGATCATCAGCGCAGGCGTGCGATGGCTGGAACGCAAAATGGGCAGCGACGAGCGAATTTGATCACTTGCGATAGCTGAAAGCTTTGCCAAAGCGCCAAACCAGGTAATCACCGCAGGTGATGGCGTCTTCTGCATTCTCGACCGCATCGCCAAAGACATCACGGGCATCAATCATGGTCTCCGGGTTTGGATCGTAGGCCAAAACCAACGACATCCGTTCCCTGCCGGAGCTGTTGACCACACGGTGCGGGGTCGACTTGTACGCACCCGCAGTCCAGCGAGACAGCAAATCAGCCACATTTACAATCAACGAGCCGGGCACCGGCGGGGCCTGAACCCAGTCGCCATCAACCGTTTGAACCTGCAAACCGCCAACATTGTCCTGGCAAAGCACGGTCAAGACACCAAAATCGGTATGGGGTCCGACGCCAAACTGCTCTGCCCCCAAGTCTTCCGGTTGCGCGGGATAGTAGACAAAAGATGCCCGCGACAACGGTCTGTCTGTGCTGCGCAAAAAGAAGTCTTCCGGCAAAGACAGCCCAAGGGCGAACCCGCGCATAAGATGATACGCCACATCATGCGCCGCTTCGAAATAGTCCATTGCAGCTGATTCAAGTTCCGGCAAAAAATCCGGCCACTGGTTGTCACCACGTAGCGGGTGATCGTCTGGGGTTGATCCGGCGGTTTGTTCAAAGCCCCAGATAAAACTCTCTTTCAAATCGGCCTTTGCGTCGTCGCGCATCTTGGCCCCGCCCGGTCGCAGCCATCCCCTATGGCTGCTCGAAACAACGACATCCTGTTTTTGATCATCTGAGGCACGGAAAAAGGAAAAGGCGGCGCTGCGGGCGGCGTCAATCTTTGCCTCCGGAATCCCATGACCCGTGACATAGATAAATCCTAATCCCTGGCTGGCGCGGTGCAGGGCATCCGCCACCGGTTCTGCGCCCGAACCATCGCGCAGGGGGCTGATATCAATCACCGGGATCAGATCGGCATCCAGCACTTTTGCCGTCGCATAGCTCATTGCAGGCCTCTTTCGAAAATCGGATGAAAACGAAAACGTGCCTGAACATTAGGCCACAGACACACCCAAGTGCCAGACCGAAGTCAGCTTGCGCGATAAATCAGTGTTCGACTTTGCCCTCCTAATTCAATGGGGATAAGACTTCGCCATCATACGCAGCCATCCAGTTCCGATTGCTGCATTAAAAAAGCGGGGAGATGACATGGATTGGCAGAATTTCATGGCCGAGACGGAGGCCAACATCGCGACTTTGAACCGCGAAATTCCGGAAACCGTAAAGGGTTTCGGACAAATGGGCAAAGCCGCCAAATCTGACGGCGCGCTGAGCGAGAAAACCAAAGAGTTCATCGCGCTGGGCATTGCAATTGCCACCCGGTGCGACAGTTGCATCGGCTTTCATGTCCGCTCACTGGTGCGGCTGGATGCAACCCGCGAAGAGGTTTGCGATGCACTGGCCATGGCCACATATATGGGCGGCGGCCCATCTTATGCCTACAGCGCGAAAGCCCTTCAGGCATTTGATCACTTTGCCCAAGGGGGCGCAGAGAAATGACCGCCTGGATCAAGATGATTGCCGATGAAGAAGCAGAACCGCGCCTGAGACAGATGCTCGACCATGCGCGCACTCCCCATGGCACGGTCGACACGGTGATGCGTGTGCATTCGCTCAGGCCGGATACGATGAACGGGCACGTTACGCTTTATCGTTCGGTCCTACATTCTGCAGACAACCAAGTCCCCTTCTGGTTTTTGGAGGTGGTTGCCAGCTACACGTCGATCCTGAACGATTGCACCTATTCGCTGACCCATCATTTCATGAATGTCCGTAATCTGTTGCGGGACCAACCGCGCAGCGACCGGATTTTTGTGGCCCTGAAGGCCGGGCGGCCCGAAGATGAGTTTAAAGGCAAGGAACTGGCCCTACTGCGGTACGCAGCGAAACTTACAACCGACGTGGGCAAAATGGTGAAGTCAGATTTTGAGGTCCTAAAGATCGCCGGATGTGATGACGGAGAGATCTTAGAGGTGAACCAGGTCTGCGCTTACTTCAACTACTCAAACCGCCTGTTGAACGGCCTTGGATGCACAACGGACGGCGACACAATTGGGTATTACAAAGGTGATGACTGACTTTTGAAGTCATAGGCCAACCAGTTTTCCCCACGAAGTGATCGAACTTGCGTCCTGGGACCATCTTCGCCCGCCACCATATAATCTGCATACAGCACTTGGCTTGATACAGAATCCGCGCAAGCTTTGGATTGCTCAAATTCCGCGACCGGCGACAGCATCGCGGCTGCATGGTTTTTTCGAACGAAGAGATTTGCAGCGCACCCCCCTTGAACCCAACATCGGTTGATGAAACCATAGGCCATGAAAACCCCCATGCCTTTTCCATCCTGGCCCGATGTCGCCACACAGCTGATTGCTGTGGCTGCGGGACGGGAGCCTGCCGATACCGTCATCCGAAACGCCCGCTGGGTGAACGTCCATACCCGCGAAGTGATCGCGGGTGCTGACATCGCAATGCGCGCGGGGCGCTTTGCCTATTGCGGCACCGATGGCGGTCATACCATTGGACCAGACACAGAAGTCATCGATGCCGCAGGGCGTTATGTGATCCCCGGACTTTGCGACGGGCATATGCATGTGGAAAGCGGTATGCTGACCACGTCGCGCTTTGTGGAAGCTGTGATCC
The DNA here is from genome assembly GCA_039030095.1 of Pseudomonadota bacterium. Classification (GTDB taxonomy): domain Bacteria; phylum Pseudomonadota; class Alphaproteobacteria; order Rhodobacterales; family Rhodobacteraceae; genus Amylibacter. Next base: position 63,376 of record JBCCET010000009.1, read on the forward strand.
CCCATGGCACAACCACCATGTTTGTGGACCCCCATGAAATCGCCAACGTGCTCGGCCTGCCGGGCGTGCGTCACATGCATGATGAGGCGCTGTTGCAGCCCATAAACGTTTACGTTCAGATGCCGTCCTGCGCGCCGTCTGCCCCGGGGCTGGAGACGACGGGCGTAGAGCTTGGCCCAGATGAAGTGGCAGAGACGATGGCCTGGCCCAACATTGTCGGCTTGGGGGAGATGATGAACTTTCCCGGTGTGATCAATGCGGATCAAAAGATGCTGGGAGAGATCGCAGCAACCCAAAACGCGGGTAAGACCGTGGGGGGGCACTACGCCTCCCCCGACCTTGGCCCGGCGTTCCACGCCTATGTGGCAGGTGGCCCGGCGGACGATCACGAAGGCACGTCCGAGGCGGACGCGATTGCTCGCACACGGCAGGGGATGCGGGCCATGCTGCGGCTCGGGTCAGCCTGGTATGACGTGGAATCGCAGATCACAGCCATCACTGAAAAGGGGTTGGACCCGCGAAACTTCATCCTGTGCACAGACGACTGCCACTCTGGTACGCTGGTCAATGACGGCCATATGAACCGGGTTGTACGCCACGCCATCGATTGTGGCTGTGACCCGCTCATCGCTTTGCAGATGGCCACGATCAACACGGCCACCCATTTTGGGTTGGAGCGGGAGATTGGATCAATCGCGCCGGGGCGGCGAGCAGATTTGATCATCACATCTGATTTGAAAACTCTGCCGATAGAAACCGTTATCGCGCGTGGGAAAGTGGTGGCAGACGGCGGCGCAGCAACGGTTTCACCGGCAGACTACCCCTGGCCTGCTGACACCAAATCCACTGTCCACATGGGCAAGACTCTGACGGAAAGCGACTTTGCGATAGCGGCGCCTGTCGGGCAAAGCACTGTTACAGTCCGGTCCATCGGCGTGGTTGAAAACCAAGCCCCCACAAAGGCGCTGGAGGTCGATCTTCCGGTCAAAGCGGGCGTTGTTGAGAGCGATGGTGACACCTGCCAGATTGCGCTGGTGGAACGACACCGGGCCACCGGCGACGTCGTAAACGCATTTGTCTCAGGCTTCGGTTACAACGTGCCCTGTGCTGTAGCCTCGACGGTTGCCCATGACAGCCACCATATGATCGTCGTCGGTACGGACCGGGCAATGATGGCCCAGGCCGCCAATCGGTTGGGCGAGGTCGGCGGCGGCGCCATCGTGATCCAAGACGGGCGCGAGACTGCGCTGGTGGAACTGCCCGTGGCGGGGTTGATGTCGGACGCGCCAGCGGCCGAAGTCGCGGCCAAAGCGCAAGGGCTGGTGGACGCCATGGCTGCCTGTGGCGCAACGCTTAACAACGGTTTCATGCAGCATTCACTGCTGGCCCTTGTCGTAATACCGGAACTGCGGATTTCCGATCTCGGCCTCGTAGACGTTACCAAATTCGAACTGACTGACCTGATTGTAAGAACCTGATGCAAAAACACCCTTCTATCCTAACGAACCTGATCACCCCGGACGTTCCTGACCGGCAGAACTTTGACAATGCAGACGACGCTGTCGCCGCCATCGAGGCGCTCTATGAAGCCGCAACCGGGTTTCTGTGCGACCGTTTCACACAAATCGCAAATGGCCATGCGCCCGAAGGGCACTACCGAGCGTTTTACCCGGAACTCTCGATCACAACAACGACCTACACTCAGGTCGACAGCCGCTTGTCTTTTGGCCACGTGGGGGAGCCGGGGACATACGCTACCACGCTGACAAGCCCCGGATTATTTCGCGAATATCTGCGCCAACAGATCGGTCTTTTGATTGAAAACCACGGTGTATCGGTCAGCGTAGCAAGCTCTGACGTGCCAATTCCATTGCACTTTGCGCTCACGGAAAAGCTGCGGTCGCTGGAGACATCGAACGACACACCGCAAAAGCCTTTGCGCGATATGTTTGATGTGCCGGACCTGCGCACAACAAACGACGATATTGTAAATGGCGATCTGGAAACCGATCCTGAAGGCGTGCGCCCGTTGGCGCCGTTTACGGCCCAACGCATCGACTACTCGCTTGCCCGGTTGCGGCATTACACGGCCACCGACCCGGCACATTTTCAAAACCACGTGCTGTTCACGAACTACAACTTTTACGTGGACGAGTTTCTGGCCTTTGCTCAGTCAGCTTTGGACGACCCGGAAAGCGGTTACACCGCGTTTGTATCGCCGGGAAATGTGGTTTGTGAAAATGGGGACGACGTACCCGCTATGACCACAGCCAGCCCGCAAATGCCGAGCTATCACCTGAAACGCGCGGATGGGGGCGGCATAACGCTGGTGAACATCGGCGTAGGGCCGTCGAATGCGAAAACGGCCACCGACCATATCGCGGTTCTGCGGCCGCATGCCTGGGTGATGTTGGGGCATTGCGCCGGGTTGCGTAATAGCCAGACTCTGGGTGATTTCATTCTGGCCCACGCATACGTGCGTGAGGATTCCGTTTTGGACGCGGACATTCCTGTCTGGATCCCGATCCCGCCGCTGGCAGAGGTTCAGGTGGCTCTGGAAACCGCCGTGGCGGATGTGACAGCGCTGAAAGGCTTCGCCCTGAAACGGGTCATGCGGACTGGAACGGTAGCCAGCGTGGATAACCGTAATTGGGAGCTACGGGACCATTCCGGTCCAGTCCAACGCCTATCCAAAAGCCGCGCAATCGCGCTGGATATGGAAAGCGCCACAATTGCCGCCAATGGCTTTCGGTTCCGCGTGCCCTATGGAACATTATTGTGCGTTTCCGACAAACCGTTGCATGGGGAATTGAAGCTGCCGGGCATGGCCAACGAGTTTTATCGCACGCAAGTCAACCGGCACCTTCAGATCGGGATCAAAGCTATGGAGCACCTGCGGGAAATGCCGCTGGAAAGGCTGCACAGCCGGAAGCTACGAAGCTTTGATGAAACCGCGTTTCTTTAGAAAATCAGTGGCCCTAGGGCTCCTGCAGAATGGTTGACCAAGCGGAAAGTCGCAAAAACCCCATAAAAAAAGGGATTTTCGACCGTATGACGCCGCTTCTGGATTGTGTTGCAGGCCAATATCTTGTTAGATGGCCCGAGACAGGCACTAGGGCGTCTTCGGGTGCCGGAAAACCGATCTGTCGCAGAAACATAGAACAGGAGCAGTCATCGTGGCACAGAAACCCATGACAAAATCCCAGCTGGTAGCCGCATTGGCAGACAAAACCGGCGCAGATAAGAAATCCGTAAATGGCATGCTTGATGCCCTGACTGACGTTGTGACCAGCGAAGTGTCCGGCGGCGGTGCCGTGACCCTGCCGGGTCTTGGCAAATTCGTTTGCCGCGACCGCCCAGAGCGGATGGTTCGCAACCCAGCCACCGGCGAGCAGATGAAAAAGCCTGCCGACCGCATGGCCAAAGTGACTATTGCAAAAGCCCTGAAAGACGCTGTTAACAGCTAAAGCTCTTGACCATAAGAATAGACCAGGCCGCCCCCGGGCGGCCTTTTCATTTCTGGCCCATTGGTACAGTGATGCTGTGTCGGCAACGCCGGGGGTAAGCCATGGATTTTCGCGCGATTTTGATGGGGCTGGTGTTTGCCCTGATCTGGTCGTCTGCCTTCACCTCCGCCAGGATCATCGTTTTGCAAGCGCCGCCGCTGACCGTGTCGGCGATCCGATTTCTTATTGCGGGCATTTTGGTGGTAGCCTTGGCCTGGGCCCTCGGACAGCGCCCTGTTCTAAGTCGTGCAGGATGGCGCGCTGTGGGTGTGTTTGGCGTATGCCAAAACGCGCTCTATCTTGGTCTGTTTTTTGTCGCGATGCAGCGGATTGAGGCGTCACTTGCGTCTATAATTGCATCCACCATGCCATTGCTGGTGGGCTTCGCCAGCGCCCTCTTTTTGCGGGAACGACTTGGCTTGCTAGGCTGGATCGGACTGGTTGTAGGGTTTGCTGGTGTTGGGTTGATTATGGGCGCGCGCATGTCGGGGGGCGTGGACTGGCCTGGGCTGGTGCTCTGTGTGATCGGCGTTCTGGCGCTGACAACTGCAACCCTGTCGGTGAAAACCGCAAGCGCTGGCGGCAATTTGCTGATGGTTGTGGGCTTGCAAATGCTGGTGGGATCATTCGCTTTGATGCCTGCAGCGTTCATCCTCGAAAGCCAAGAAATCGTTTGGACCCCGTCGCTGACGGCGGCATTTGTCTACACGGTTTTTGCGCCGGGGATTATTGCCACGATCATCTGGTTTAAGCTCGTCGAGCGGATCGGTGCCACGCGGGCGTCCACTTTCCACTTTTTGAACCCGTTCTTTGGGGTTGCCGTGGCGGCCGCCGTGCTTGGAGAAACATTGACGTGGACCGACGTGGCTGGCGTGTTGATTATTATGGCAGGCATCCTGGCCGTGCAGTTGAGCCGGGCCGACCAACAATCAAAAGGAGCGGGCTAACGCCCGCAAGCCTATTTGTCGCTTCGCTCCTGCGGGCACTTTGCAGTTAGGGCAGTTCTATCGCGATCGCGGTGCCTTCTCCGCCGCCAATGCAAATGGCAGCGATACCGCGTTTGCCGCCCGTTGTTTCCAGTGCGTTAAGCAGAGTCACAATAATACGGGCACCGGAGGCCCCAATCGGGTGGCCGAGCGCACATGCGCCACCGCGGATGTTAAGCTTGTCAGCATCGACGCCCAAATCGCGGGCAAATGCCATGGGAACCACCGCAAAAGCCTCATTGACCTCCCACAAATCCACATCAGCAACAGTCCATCCGACACGGTCGAGCAGCTTTTTCGCGGCGCCCACCGGGGCCGTTGTAAACCAGCCCGGTTGCTGGGCATGACTGGCATGGCCTAAAATGCGTGCACGGGCTGTCCAACCTTTTTTCTGCACCGTGTCCTCTGACGCGAGAACAAGCGCAGCGGCGCCGTCTGAGATGGAAGAACTGTTTGCGGCAGTGACAGTACCACCGTCGCGAAATGCCGGGCGCAGGGTCGGTATTTTCTCCGGCCGTGCATTCTGCGGTTGTTCGTCGGCTGAGACGGTCACTTCACCTTTGCGCGTTTTAACCGTTACGGGGGCGATCTCTGCCGTCAGCACGCCGGAGTTGGTCGCGTCCAGCGCCCGTGAAAGGGACCGCAAAGCATATTCATCCTGGGCGTCTCGGGTGAACTGGTATTTTTCTGCGCAATCTTCGGCAAAAGTGCCCATGAGCCGACCTTTGTCGTAGGCATCTTCCAACCCGTCCAGGAACATGTGGTCTTTGACCTCTGTGTGCCCCAACCTGGCGCCGCCGCGCATTTTCGGCAGAACGTATGGCGCCTGGGTCATGCTCTCCATCCCACCGGCAACCATAACGTTTGTCTGGCCAAGGCTGATCTGGTCACAGGCCATCATGACGGTTTTCATGCCAGAGCCGCACATCTTGTTCACGGTTGTTGCCGGCACTGCATCTGAAAGACCGGCTGCAAAGCCTGCTTGGCGCGCAGGCGCCTGTCCCAGGCCTGCGGGCAGCACGCAGCCCATCAAAACTTCTTCCACATCAGCAGTTGCCACATTGCTGCCGTCCATCGCAGCTTTGATAGCGACACCGCCAAGCTCAGGGGATGGCACTTCGGCGAAGGCTCCCTGTAATCCGCCCATGGGGGTGCGCGCGGCGCCCACAATCACAACCATCTTTGCCTCCTCTTTCAGTGCCCCCGGTCTAGCCGGGGTAACCTTACCTGTCCATGCCAGGGCAATCGGTACAATTTTCCCCATTAGGTCAGGGTCTGGAAAGGATTTGATAGGAATTTTGGGTCACAAGGGCGCTGAGTAGTTTGTCGGGAGTAGAGTTAATGGAAATAGAAATAGAAGACTTTGGTGAAAAAACCGTGGTGCGGGTCAAAGAAGACCGTCTCGACGCGGCTAAGGCTGTGCAGTTCAAAGAAAGCCTGCGAGAAGTCGCGGATCAGACGCCGTCCGCAGTGGTCCTTGACATGTCGCAGGTCAATTTCCTGGATAGCTCGGGGCTAGGCGCCGTTGTGAATGTGATGAAAATTCTAGGCAAAGACCGTCCATTGCAATTGGCTGGGCTTACCCCAACGGTGGCAAAGGTATTTGCCCTGACGCGGATGGACAAGGTCATGCAGGTCTTCTCTTCCGTGGAAGAGGCGACAGACACCGGCCTCCGGCATGCCGGCTGATAGTGAGGTGTTGGACATTATGCATCCAGAAAAAGACACACCCCCCAACCTGCACCTGCGACTGAACGCAGATCAGGAAACCGTAACCAATACGGTTCAAAAGGTGATCCGATGGTTGGGCGAAAATGGCATCGATGAGGAAACCTCAGGTGAGCTGGAAATTGTAATGGCTGAGGCGCTCAACAACGTTGTTGAGCACGCCTACGGTTTTCGCCAGGAAGGTGAGATACGGCTGAACCTCTCGATCACTGATGCACACATTGTGGTAAATATCATCGACAAAGGCGCACGCTTTAGTGGCCCTCCGCCGCCAATGGAAAACGATGTCGCAAACCTGTCGATTTTTGACCTTCCCGAAGGCGGTTTTGGCTGGAACTTGATCCATACGCTGACCGACGCGGTGGATTTTGACCACCTAAAGGATGAGAATAGGCTGAAGTTGCTTCGGCGGTTGGCCTAGGTTTCGGCGGAAATTCAGACGGATGCTAGGTGGTGCGTCAAAACAATTATGGTCCAAACAACTTCACCGAAGGTGACAGTGGGATCAAATTAGCGGAGCCGCAGAGGTAAGCAACGAATTGCAAAAAAATGTGCAATCTGCGCTTTTGAAAATGCCTTTGTGCTCGCGTGAAAATTTGAAGTAGCTCCTTGTCGAGTGCGTGACGGAAATTGCGCCACTGCGAAATTTGGGAGTAGTGAAACGTTACAATTTTTGCAGCTATTTGTCTGCACATTGGAAACCCAGAGGGCGCTTCTTCGGCAATTTAACGGCCATTCACGCCCAGTAGGCTTCCGAATTCTCGAAGCCCTGCCTTTGCGCAGCGAGCTCCCTTGCGAGCCATCAGGGCAGCCGACCATCGTGGTGGGCGTTGAATAGTCGTTCCTCTAAGGCGTCAATGTCCGGGATCATGACAGCAGACATCAGCTGATCGACGACATACGGCTTCTGCTCGTACGATATCCCACCAAAGGAATGGCTGCGCTATTCCAACCACATCATGACCGACGGACGGGTGATTGCGCATGCCGGTTACGGCGGCCAGTTTCTGATGGTGGACACGGTCACCGGCACGTCATGCGCATACCTGAGCGTTCTGGAAAACGACGCCGGATATGACGACGCTTATATGGGTATCGTCGCGCAGGTTCTGCGAAAGGTCTGCTGCGTCGAAGCTGCTTAAACCTTAGGAAGTTCAGCTATGCTCAGGACCCACTGGTCTTCTTGAAACAATACGATTTACCGCTGAAAATTTGGCGGCAAACGCGACAAATCTAATCAGATTGTCCGATGCGAAGGTGGCGCTGTCTAGCCCCCTTTTTCTGTCCCACCGATTTGGGGTTTTTCTTACTAGGTTTCAGGGATTAGCGGACGCATGTTTATGGCATGGTGTGGCCGGATTTGGTTGTATTGTCTTAGCCAGA
>JBCCET010000010.1:0-67669 GCA_039030095.1 Pseudomonadota bacterium
CGACATTCGCAGCACGTTCCTGAACTACTTCCGCGAGAACGAGCACGCGGTCGTGGACAGCTCCCCTTTGGTGCCGCGCAACGACCCGACTTTGATGTTCGTCAACTCTGGCATGGTGCAGTTCAAAAACCTGTTCACCGGCCTGGAAACGCGCGACTATCAGCGGGCTACAACGGCGCAAAAATGTGTGCGCGCAGGCGGCAAACACAACGATCTGGACAACGTGGGCTACACGGCGCGCCATCACACGTTTTTTGAGATGCTGGGAAATTTCTCCTTTGGCGACTACTTCAAACACGAAGCAATCCCATTTGCTTGGGAGCTAATCACCCGTGATTTCGGCATCGACCAGTCCCGCCTTTATACAACGATCTGGCATGAAGACGACGAGGCGTTTGAGATCTGGAAGAAAGTCGGCGTGCCCGAAGACCGGATTATCCGCATCGCCACATCCGACAACTTCTGGCAAATGGGACCTACCGGCCCCTGCGGGCCGTGTACCGAGATTTTCTATGACCACGGCGACCATATCTGGGGCGGCCCTCCGGGCAGCGCAGAAGAAGATGGCGATCGCTTCATAGAAATCTGGAACATCGTTTTCATGCAAAACGAGTTGTTTGAAGACGGCTCGATGCGCGCGCTAGACATGCAGTCGATTGACACGGGCATGGGGTTGGAACGCATCTCGGCCCTGCTGCAAGGCAGCCACGACAACTATGACACCGATCTGTTCAAAGCCCTGATCGAAGCATCCGCGAATGCCACCGGTGTTGATCCTTATGGGGATCAAAATGTGCATCATCGGGTGATTGCCGATCACTTGCGATCCACCAGTTTTTTGATTGCCGATGGGGTGCTGCCCTCCAACGAGGGTCGCGGCTATGTGCTGCGTCGTATCATGCGCCGTGCGATGCGGCACGCGCATCTATTGGGCGCAAAAGACCCGGTTATGCACCGCCTTGTGCCGGAACTTGTGCGGCAGATGGGTCAGGCTTACCCCGAATTGTCCCGCGCCCAAACCTTGATTGAGGAATCACTCTTGCTGGAGGAAACCCGGTTTAAGACGACGCTGGACCGGGGGCTGAAACTGCTCGACGAGGAACTCAGCGGTTTGGCTGACGACGCAAATCTGCCCGGCGCGACAGCATTCAAGCTTTATGACACCTACGGCTTCCCGCTCGACCTCACGCAGGATGCCTTGCGTGAAAAAGGCCGCGAGGTAGACACCGATGGCTTTGATGCCGCGATGGAAGCGCAAAAGGCAAAGGCCCGGGCGGCTTGGTCAGGGTCAGGTGAGGCCGCAGATGACGCCGTTTGGTTTGACGTGGCTGAAAAAGAAGGCCCGACCGAGTTCTTGGGCTACGACACTGAAATCGCTGAAGGCCAGGTTGGCGCAATTGTCATCGACGGGGCTTTGCAAGACAGCGCAGGTCCAGGCGACAAGGTGCGCATCTGCGTGAACCAGACACCGTTTTACGCGGAAAGTGGTGGGCAGGTGGGTGACATCGGCACCATTCGCACCGACAGCGGCTTGGTCAATGTGACCGACACCCGCAAAACAGCGGGCGTCTTTGTGCACATTGGAACTGTCGTTGAGGGCCAGATCGGCAAAGGCGACGCAGTGCAGTTGACGGTGGATCACGCGCGCCGCACGAACATCCGTGCCAACCACTCTGCCACGCACCTGTTGCATGAGGCATTGCGCACGCATTTGGGTGAACACGTGGCCCAACGCGGCTCTTTGAACGCGCCGGACCGGTTGCGCTTTGACTTCTCACACCAAAAGGCGATGAGCTTGGCTGAAATGTCAGGCGTTGAGCGGGAAGTGAACGCCATGATCCGCCAGAACGGCGCCGTGGAGACGCGGATCATGACCCCGGACGAGGCCCGCGATCTTGGTGCGCAGGCTCTTTTCGGCGAAAAATACGGCGATGAAGTGCGTGTTGTGTCGATGGGTCGTCAGGACGGTTCCGGAAAAGGCGCAGCTGGAAATACTTATTCGCTAGAACTTTGCGGCGGCACACATGTACAAAACACCGGCGACATCGGTGCTTTTGTCATGCTGGGCGACAGTGCGTCGTCTGCTGGCGTGCGCCGGGTTGAGGCGCTCACCGGCCAAGCCGCGCTTGACCATCTGCGCGCGCAGGACAACCGCCTGTCCGAAGCGGCACAGGCGTTGAAAACAAGCGCAGAAGATGTGCCGATCCGCATCAAAGCGATGCAGGAAGAGCGCAAACAGATGCTGGCGGAGATTGAAAAGCTGCGCAAACAGGTGGCGCTTGGCGGAGCCGCAGGTACCGGTCCTGAACAGGTTAACGGCATGAATTTTCTGGGCCAGTTACTGGAAGACGTGCCTGCCAAAGATTTGCGTGGCTTGATTGATGACCACAAAAGCCGCCTGGGATCGGGCGTCGTTGTCCTGGTCTCGGACACCGGCGGTAAGGCCGCTGTGGCCGCCGGTGTGACAGAAGACTTGACGACCCGTGTATCTGCCGTTGATCTGGTTCAGGCTGCAGCTGTCGCTTTGGGCGGCAAAGGCGGCGGCGGGCGGGCTGACATGGCTCAGGCTGGTGGGTCGTCTGCAGAAAACGGTGAGGCTGCGTTGCAAGCGGCCCGTAATGTCTTGGAGGGATAAATGACCGTCTACACCATCGCCTCGATTGAGGTTACAGACCCGGACGAATATGCAGAATACGCCAAATTGGCAGGGCCCGCTGTGGAAAAATTCGGCGGCAAATTTCTGGCACGCGGCGGTGCTTACGAAGTTATGGAAGGCCAGGCGCGGTCGCGCAATGTGATCATCGAATGGCCGGACATGGACCGGGCCAAGGAATTCTACAACTCGCCAGATTATCAACGTGCGTTGGCGCACGGACTACCTGCTGCTGAACGGGATTACCTGTTTGTAGAGGGCGCCTGATGGCGGCCTATATGATCGCGCGGATCGAGGTAACAAACCCGGAAGGTTATCTGAAATACGCCTCCCAAACTGTTGCAATTGCAGAAAAATTTGGTGGTCGGTTTCTGGTCAAGGCGGGGCAGATGGAACAACTGGAAGGCAAAGGCCCGGATCGTCACGTGGTCATTGAATTTCCTGATGCTGATGCAGCCCGATCTTTTTATAACTCCGATGACTACCGAAATATCCTGCCTATCGCGCTTGATAATTCCACGCGCGATGCCGTGATTGTCGAAGGCGTCTGAACATCTTTTCGGTACAAAACACGCCCGTAACAAGCGGGCGCTGGCCTGACCGGAGCGACGCTTTGTCGTGCGCGCGACTGCGCGCTCCTTTTGACTAAACGGTAAAGATGTCTGGTACGGATCACGATAAAGCACAGGATTGGGGTGGACCGCAGCCTGTATTCGTCCTCGTTGGTCCGCAGATGGGTGAAAACATTGGCGCAGCGGCTCGGGCCATGTGGAACTTTGGGCTTGAACATATGCGGCTGGTAGCGCCCCGTGACGGTTGGCCCAATCCAGCGGCCACAGCGATGGCCAGCGGGGCGGCTCGTGTCCTCGATCAGGTTTTGGTTGCCGAAAGACTTTCAAACGCGTTGCATGACCTCAATTACGTCTACGCTACCACTGCCCGGTCCCGGGACTTGACCAAACCCGTCGTGACGCCTGAATTTGCCATGGCTGACGCGCGCCGTCGTATTGCGGAAGGTCAGACTGTCGGCGTGCTCTTTGGCCCGGAAAGGGCGGGGCTAGAAAACGAAGACATCGCGCAGGCCAATGCAATTGTGTCTGTGCCGGTCAATCCAGGTTTTGCCTCTCTCAACCTCGCGCAATGTGTATTGTTGACCGCTTACGAATGGGGTCGTCAGGGCGCCGATCAACCGGATGCAACGACCGAACTTGCGGGCACGCCATGGGCAACAGGCGCAGAGGTGGACGCGTTGATGGAAACGCTGGAGGCTCGGCTGGACGCAAGCCACTTTTTCTGGCCGGAAGACAAGGCGCCGTCCATGAAGCTGACCCTGCGCAATATGCTCAGCCGTATGCCATTGACCCAAGCAGACATTCGCACCTGGCACGGCATCATAAAGTTTCTTGCCGACCGTCACCCCAAACCCTGACCTGCGACGTCGCGCCCATTGATGCGGCCTGCCGTGGGGCGTACATGGACCGATGTCACAGCAGAGCATGGCCATGGCAACCGATCAGACCACCCCATTTGACGCCCCAGGCGCCGGTACACCAGCCGCCCGCCGGGCAATCAGCTTGTGGCTGACGCTAATGCTGGGCATGGTTATCTGCCTTGTTCTGGTGGGCGGGCTAACCCGCCTGACCGACAGCGGATTGTCGATCACCGAATGGAAACCAGTGACTGGCGCGCTACCGCCGATCGGTGCGGAGGCTTGGAATGAAGAGTTCCAAAAATACCGCGCTATCCCGGAATACCAATTGCAAAACAAGGGCATGAGCCTGAAAGAGTTCAAGTTCATCTACTGGTGGGAATGGGGTCACCGGCAACTGGCCCGCATGATCGGGCTTGTCTGGGCGCTGGGTTTTTTCTGGTTCCTTGCACGACGACAGATCCCGCCGGGTTGGACCGGGCGGTTGCTCTTGATCGGCGCACTTGGCGGGCTACAGGGCGCAATTGGCTGGTGGATGGTGTCGTCGGGCCTGACGGGCCGGATGCTTGATGTGGCGAGCTACCGGTTGGCCACGCACCTTGGGCTGGCTTTTGTTATCTTGTGTTTCATCAGCTGGTATCGCTGGCAAATGATGCGATCAGACGCGGAATTACTCGATATGGCGCAGAAACGGGATGCAGGTTTTATCAGCCTGAGCAATGTTTTTCTGGTCCTCGTCTTCGCACAAATCCTGCTCGGTGCGCTTGTCGCAGGCATTGACGCAGGTCGCAGCTATTCCGAATGGCCCATGATGGCAGAAGGGGAGTTTCTGCCGTCTGAGAGCTTTGATCTGACCCCGTTCTGGACCAACTTCACCGAAAACGCCGCGCTTGTGCAATTCAATCACCGGATGTTGGGCTACCTAGTTTTGGCCTTTACCGCCTACGCTTGGTGGCGCGCGCGCATCCATGCCGTTCTTGCGCCACTCTACTCTTTGATCGCGATCCTCATTCTGGCGCAAATGGTGCTGGGGATTGTGACAGTTGTGACCGCAGCACCTTGGCAGATTGCTATTGTGCACCAGCTAGGGGCGATAATTGTGATCCTCGCAGTGCTTTACGCTCGCTTTCTAGCGGCGTATCCCAAGGGGTAGGGCGGGGGCCCTTAGATTAAGAGGATTTCATGCAGGTAAATGACGCCTATACGGCGCTCAACGATCATTACAAATCAATTACAGCTCTTAGCCAGATTTCCGGCCTTTTGGGCTGGGATCAGGAAACTACCATGCCCGAAGGGTCCGCTGCACAGCGTGGCGAATGGATGGGCGCGCTCAGCACGGCACTGCACGAAAGACGCACCGACGCCCGCATCGGCGGCTGGATAGATGCACTGGACGACGCAGATCTGGAACCGGTGCAGGCCGCGACAGTGCGCCAGGCGCGGCGGTCGTTTGAGCGGCACAGCAGGGTGCCTGCATCCTTGGCATCCAAATTGGCGAAAGAAACAAGCACCGCGCAAATGCTCTGGGCGAAGGCCCGAGAGGCAGATGATTTTGCAATGTTCCGCGATACGCTGGCGCTGGTCCTTGATCTGCGCCGGGAAGAGGCGGCGGCGCTGGCCCAAGGTGGCACACCCTATGAGGCCCTTTTACAAGATTATGAGCCGGGCATGGCAGAGGCAGAGCTGGCCACGTTATTGGGCGGTCTGCGCGACGGTCTTGTGGAATTACGCAGGGCGATCATGGACAGCGATGTTGCGGTGCCCGACCTCTCTCAGACCTTTGCGACTGACAGTCAGACGGCAATTGCGCGCGACCTCGCCACGGCATTTGGGTATGACTGGACGCGCGGACGGCTCGACTTTGCGGTGCATCCGTTTTCGTCCGGGTCAGGCAACGACGTGCGCATCACAACCCGCGTCTCCGAACGGGATCCTTTCAACTGCTTTTATTCCACCATCCATGAGGTCGGCCACGCCACTTATGAACAAGGCGTCGACCCGGCGTATATGCTGACTCCGCTCGGCCGGGGCGCATCCATGGGGGTGCACGAAAGCCAAAGCCGGATCTTGGAAAACCAGTTGGGCCGTTCGCGAGAGTTTTGTGGGTTTCTTTACGGTCGTATGCGCGACGCCTTCGGTGATTTCGGCGTGGCGGATGAAGACTCATTCTATGCCGTCGTTAACAAGGTTCGCCGGGGTTTTATTCGGACTGAAGCGGATGAGGTGCAATACAACCTGCACGTTTTGCTGCGATTTGACCTGGAACGCGACCTGATTTCCGGCACGATGGAAGTGGACGACCTGGAAGAGGCTTGGAATGCGCGGTTTGAGGCGGACTTCGGCTATCCGGTCGACAAGCCGTCCAACGGTGTGCTGCAAGATGTGCATTGGTCTTGTGGGCTATTTGGCTATTTCCCCACATACAGCCTGGGCAACATCTACGCGGGTGAACTTTATGCCCGACTGCGGGAAGATGTGCCGACCCTTGATCGGGACCTGGAGGGTGGTGATACCACCGCAGCGATAGCGTGGTTGCGTGAAAACATCCATCGACACGGGTCGTTTTATGAACCGACGGAGGTTATGGAGCGCGCCGTTGGCCATACCCCAACAGCGGCGCCACTTTTAAGGTATCTGCAAGCGAAATTCGGCGCGATATACAACTTGTAACGCGAGCGGCTGGGCACAGCCTCGGCACGCCTTCGTAACATTACTGTTCCCAGTTCGGATCGCGTTTTTCGATGAATGCGGCGATACCTTCCTGGGTATCACGGTGCATCATGTTTTCGGCCATCACTGCGCCGGTGTAGGCGTAGGCTTGATCGAGCGGCATGGTGATCTGCTCATAGTAGGCTTGCTTGCCCACCTTGACGGCACTGCCGAGTTTTGAAGCAACGAGTTCTGCAAGGGCCTTGGTTTCAGCCTCTAGCGTCTCAGGCGATGTGACGCGGTTGATAAGGCCCGCAGCGCGCGCCTCTTCAGCAGACATAAATTGGCCCGTAGTCAGCATCTCAAACGCATGTTTGCGCGGGATATTGCGGCTGAGTGCCACCATCGGCGTAGAACAGAAAAGCCCGATGTTGACCCCGTTCACGCCAAACTTGGTTTCGCTATCAGCCACCGCCATGTCGCAGGTTGCGACCATTTGGCAGCCTGCGGCAGTCGCCAGTCCGTGGACCTGGGCGATCACTGGTTGCGGCAGTTTGGGGATCATCTGCATCATCTTTGCGCAGCGCGCAAAGAGATCGTTGAAGTAGGCGTGCCCGCCGTCTTCGGCTTGCCGGCCTGCCGTCATTTCCTTCAGATCGTGGCCTGCGCAAAATGCTTTTCCGGTCGCCTTAATAACAACAACGCGGGTGTCGGTGTCATCCATCAACGCTTCAAACTGCCCGGTTAGTTCGGCAATCATGGCCTCACTCAATGCGTTGAGAGACTTTGGCGTGTTCAGCGTCAGCGTGGCAATTGCGCCGGCATCTTCGCGGATCAGGATCGGGTCTGTCATGGTGTGGCCCCTTGTCTTGGCGTCAGCTTCGGGGCAGACCCTAGTGCGCAGGCACAAAAGAGGGAAGCCATGACGCTGAAAATGAAAGCGCAAGAAGTAATGGCCTATCTGGAAGAGGTCTTCCCGCAGATGACCGGCGAATTTACGTTGTTGGATCTGGAACCGGATCGCCTGCGCATTCGACTGAATGTGAATGACAGCCATCTGCGCCCCGGCGGCACGGTCAGCGGGCCGTCCATGTTCTCGCTGGCCGATTGTGCGTTTTATGTCCTTGTCCTGGCGCGTGTTGGCCGGCAATCGCTAGCAGTGACGACGAATTGTTCCATCGACTTCATGCGCAAACCGGCAGCCGGGCCGCTGGTAGCCGAAGCCCGGATGCTTAAGTTGGGGCGTATGTTGGCGGTGGGGGATGTTCTTATATTCACGGAAGGCGAAGATAAGGCCGTTGCACGGGCCAGCCTGACCTATTCGGTTCCGCCAAAAGAGATGGGGTAATATAGTACCATAATTTTAGCGTATTGTTTTTGAAGGATTATTATAGGAATTGACGCGTTGACTTGATGCTTGCGCCCCGTTAGAACGCGCCATCTGAATTCCGGGCGCTGTGCGTCCACCAACCCGAATGGGATTGATCACATGAAAACCTTCTCTGCAACTCCTGCAGATATCGACAAGAAGTGGATTCTGATCGACGCAGAAGGCGTCGTGTTGGGCCGTCTTGCATCGATAATCGCCACCCGCTTGCGCGGTAAACACAAAGCCTCTTTCACGCCGTCCATGGACATGGGTGACAACGTGATTGTCATCAACGCCGACAAGGTGCAGCTGACAGGCCAAAAACGCGACAAGCCAAACTATTGGCACACTGGCTATCCTGGCGGCATCAAATCCCGCACCACTGGCCAGATCCTCGAGGGGGATCACCCTGAGCGCGTGGTGATGCAAGCTGTCAAGCGCATGCTGCCAGGCAACCGCCTGAGCCGCCAGCAGATGACCAACCTGCGCGTTTACGCAGGCACAGAGCATCCGCATGAAGCGCAGCAACCCGAAGTCCTGGACGTGAAGTCCATGAACAAGAAAAACACGCGGAGCTAAGGCAGATGGCTGACGAAATCAAATCTCTCGATGACCTCGCCGCAGCTGTCGGCGAAAGCGGTGCTTTGGACGCGGCCCAAGCTGCGGCCCCTGCGCCAACCCGTGACCCGGTTCGTGACGATCTGGGCCGGTCTTATGCAACCGGTAAACGGAAAGACGCGGTTGCCCGCGTTTGGATCAAACCGGGTTCCGGCAAAGTGACCGTGAACGGCAAAGAAATGGACAAGTACTTTGCACGCCCGGTGCTGCAGATGGTGCTGCGTCAACCGTTTGAGGTTGCTGGCGTTGAAGGTGAATTCGACGTAATGGCGACCGTAAAAGGTGGCGGCCTGTCCGGTCAGGCTGGCGCTGTAAAGCACGGCATTTCCAAAGCACTCCAGCTTTACGAGCCATCCTTGCGTGCGCCGCTGAAAGCAGCCGGGTTCCTGACCCGTGATGCCCGTGTTGTGGAACGTAAGAAATACGGTAAGCGCAAGGCTCGCCGTAGCTTCCAGTTCTCCAAGCGTTAAGACGCCTCCGAATATGTTCAAGAAACCCGGGGGCTCGTCCCCCGGGTTTTTTTGTTGGTGGATAGGGGCGCTGCCCCTCGGCTTCGCCTCACCCCGGGATATTTTTGAACAAAGGAAGAAAAGGACTGAAACGCTTTGTCTGTCTGGGTGTTCTCGCTACCTTGTAAGACGATCCACCGAGCGTTCGATCCTTAACTAGAGTAAAGTCCATGCCCGTAGGAATTTTCGATAGTGGTCTTGGCGGCCTGACAGTGTTCGAGGCGATCCGCGCGCGGATGCCGGACCAGCCGCTTGTCTACTTCGGCGACAATGCCATAGCACCCATCGGGGTGCGCGATGCGGAGGATATTTACGACATCACCACGCGGGCCTGTGAGCGGCTGTTCGATGAGGGCTGCGATCTGGTAATCCTGGCCTGCAATACGGCCAGTGCGGTTGCGCTTAAGCGAATGCAGGAAAACTGGGTGCCCAAAGACAAAAGGGTGCTTGGCGTTTTTGTACCAATGATTGAGGCGCTGACCGAACGGGCTTGGGGCGATAACTCTTCTCCGCGTGAGGTGGCGGTGCGCCAAGTGGCCCTGTTTGCGACGCCTGCAACAGTGGCCAGTCGTGCGTTTCAGCGTGAATTGAGTTTTCGCGCCATCGGCGTGGACGTAGAGGCACAGCCTTGCGGCGGTCTTGTGGATGCGCTGGAAGACAATGATGCTGAACTGGCCGAGGCACTGGCCCGGTCCCATGTGGCGGCACTTAAGCGGCGCATGCCGCAGCCACAGGCTGCTGTGCTGGGGTGCACACATTACCCGATTTTGGAGCATGTGTTTGCAGACGCCCTTGGGCCTGATGTGACGGTTTATTCCCAGGGTCGCTTGGTTGCGGCGTCTCTGGAAGACTATCTGGACCGTCATCCGGACATGTGCGGCGCATCAGGCGAAACAAGATGCCTGACCAGCGGTAACCCGGTAACAGTCGGCACTGCCGCAACGCGTTTTATCGGGCGACGAATGGACTTTTCCGGGGTTTGACCATGTCGCGCGCATTCCAGCCACCGAGCCGGTACCGCGCCCAAGTCAAAATGCCCCGGAACTGAACAGGGGTGCGATCCCATTTACTGCACCCCGTTGCCACCGCCGATCATTTCAGCGTAAACCGCCATCAATTCAGGAGACAGACAAATGGCAGAGCCAAAAAATATCGCGATTCTGGGGGCTTCGGGCTACACGGGTGCTGAACTCGTCCGCCTTATTTCAACGCACCCGAGTATGCGAATTTGCGCGCTTTCAGCCAATTCCAAGGCGGGTATGGCTTATGCGGAGGTGTTTCCACACCTCAGACACCTCAATCTGCCTGGACTTGTGACCATCGAAGAGGTGGATTTCGCCGATATCGATCTGTGCTTTTGCGCGCTCCCGCATGCCACAAGCCAGGAAGTGATCTCCAAACTTCCAAAGACGCTCAAGATTGTGGATTTATCGGCTGATTTCAGACTGCGTGACCCTGACGTGTACGCGCAATGGTACGGCCGCGCCCACAGCGCGGTGGAGATGCAGGCGGAGGCGGTCTACGGCTTTACCGAATACTACCGCGACGAAATTGCACAAGCGCGGCTTGTGGCGGGCACCGGGTGCAACGCCATGACCGGCCTGATGCCGATCTTGCCGCTTTTGGCTGCTGGTGTCATTGAAACAGACGACATCATGATTGATCTGGCCACCGGGGTTTCCGGTGCCGGACGCGCCGCGAAAGAGGGCATGCTGCATGCAGAGGTGTCGGAGGGTTATCGCGCCTACAATGTGGCGGCCCACCGGCATTTGGCGGAGTTTGATCAGGAAATGAAAGTTGCGGCTGGCAAGCCGGTGGAAGTCACCTTTGTCCCCCATTTGCTGCCGCAAAACCGGGGCATCCTGGCGACTTGCTACGTCAAAGGGGATGCGGACCAAATCCACACCGCATTGCAGACGCGGTATGCTGATGAGCCGTTTGTAATTGTTCTGCCGCAAGGCCAGTCACCAGCCACGCAGCATGTGCGCGGTTCGAACTTCTGCCACCTCGGGGTGATCGCAGATCGGCGGCCCGGACGGGTCATGGTGTTTTCGGCGCTCGACAATTTGACAAAAGGATCCAGCGGGCAGGCCATCCAGAACGCAAACCTTATGCTTGGCTTACCTGAAGTGATGGGGCTGGAAATGGCACCGCTTTTCCCGTGATCGCGCTCGCGCGGATCTTTGGCCAAGCCTACCACGGCTTTATGGCGCGCAACGGAGATATGCTGGCGGGTTATGTGGCCTATGTCATGTTGCTGGCAATCTTTCCGTTTTTGATCTTTGCCGTTTCGCTGAGCGGGATTTTCATCGGAGAGGCCCGCTCAGAAGAGGCTGTGGCCGTCTTGTTCGATTTCGCGCCGCGTTATCTGGCGGAGGCGTTGGAGCCTGTATTGGTGGAGGTCCTCAAAGGGTCTCACGGCATCTTCACGGTCTTTTTTGCGTTGGCTTTATGGGCCGCCATGCGCGCGGTGGAGGCGATAAACCGCGCCTTTGATGCGACATATGGCGACAGGGGCGGTGCGGTTTGGATCATTCGCAAAGCCAAAGCGTTGATTGCCGTCTTTGTGGCGGCAGTGGTTGCTGTGGCGTTGGGGTTGTCGATTTTGTTTGCGCCGGTCATCGTCAATTTTGTAGAGGCAAACACTGTTTTTCGGGCGCCGGAGAACTTTACCCTGATCCGTTACTTCTTTGGAATAGCGCTGTTTTTTGTCTTCTTGTGTGCGTTGCATTGGTTTTTGCCCAACCATCACGCGGCGGGCTTTCCAATCTGGCCCGGAGCCTTTTTTTCCACGATTGCCTGGGTGGCGATGGCCACCGGAATGTCAGTCTACCTGGCCTATTTTGGATCTTATGACGTGGCTTACGGTGCGCTGGCAGGGATTGTGATCACAATTCTGTTCCTGTACTTTTCTGCCGCGATCATCATATTTGGCGCAGAACTCAACGCAGCGATCAAAAACGCAGGCGGCTAGGTGATAGGTCTCAAAAAACGGCGGCGCATTCAGTTGGTTGTGCTTGGATTTTGTGCAATCGCGGCTGCTTTTGTCATCATTTTTGTGGCGCTCGGCGATGCGGTGCAGTTCTTTTATTCCCCGTCTGAGGTGGCCGAAAATCCCCCCGACGCGGGCCGCGTTTTCCGGCTGGGTGGGTTGATTGTGGACGGTACGCTCGAAAAACAGGGGCAAGAGGCGTCTTTTGTGGTCACGGACGGCGGCCATTCTATCGAAATTCGATATACGGGCGTGCTGCCGGATTTGATTGTCGAAGGCCAAGGCGCCATTGCACTGGGCCAGATGCAAGGTGACGTTTTTGTTGCTCAAGAGGTGCTCGCAAAGCACGACGAGAAATACATGCCAAAAGAGGTTGCGGACGCCCTGAAAAAACAAGGCGTCTTCAAGCCGACAGAATAGCTGCCATCCCGTACCGGTCGTTGCGCAAACTCGAACTTTACCAAGCCCGACGCAGTTTTCGCCAGACTTTCACGGCATAGAGGACTGGTCGGATGCAAACAGTGGATGCCATTGCGCGAGAGATCGTGCGCCGCGAGGGCGGCTACGTGAACGATCCGGATGACCCCGGCGGGGCCACGAAATTTGGGGTCACGATCCATACAATGCGAAGGCTGGGCCTGGATTTGACCGGCGACGGAAAGGTAGACGTTGCCGATGTAAAGGCGCTGACTGAAGATGACGCGACCCGAATTTTTATCGACCATTATTTCTATCGCCCCGGGATCGGTAAATTGCCCAAGATGATCCAGGACACTGTGTTCGACATGCATGTGAATGCTGGCGTGAATGCGATTAAAATCCTGCAGCGTTTGCTGGGCAGCTTTGGCCATCCGGTCAGCATTGATGGCGGAATCGGGCCACAAACGCTGCGGGCAGCTGCAGAGGTTGCAAAGATCGCGCCAAAGCATTTTGCGGATGCCTACGGTATCGAGCGGCGCAACTATTATTACCGCCTGGCTGATCGCCGGCCGGCCAGTCGCAAATATGCGCGCACGCGGGCAGGGGGCAAAGGCGGATGGATCCGTCGGGCGGAAGAATTTATCGCCCAGAAATACCACCTGACGCAGGCGCAACACAAAAGGAGGACGGCCAAATGGGGTTGATCCGTGAAATCCTGGGCCTTGGCCCCACCGTGAAAAGCGTGGCGGAGGTTTTTACCGTCAACAAAACCAAACAGGCAGAGTTTCAGCACGACGAGCATGAGGCAGCACTTGCGCAGTTTGCCACCGAATTTGGCCATGACCGGGTAACCTGGTTTGATGGCTTTGTGGACGGGTTAAACCGCCTGCCGCGCCCTGTATTGGCTCTTGGCACTGTGGGGCTTTTTGTGTTTGCCATGGTGGATCCGGTGAATTTCTCGTCCCGTATGGTCGGGCTCGACACTGTCCCGGTGGAACTTTGGTGGCTGCTGGGTGCTATTGTGTCATTTTATTTTGGTGCGCGAGAGTTGCATTATGTGCGCGATAAGTCGCGACAAAAACGCAGTTTGACCAAGCCATTGCAGTTTGCATCGCTGTCAAGCCAGGACAGCAATGCTGCGTTGGAGGATTGGCGCAAGCAGCGTTAAGCGCGGCGCGCGCGCGCAGGTCTACGCTTTTGATTTATTGCGCCGATTTTGCGCTCTATACTGCGCGGTATGCTTGCCGAGACCGGACATTTCGCAATTGTACTCGCCTTCACGGTGGCGCTGGCTCAGGCCGTGGTGCCGCTGGTGGGTGCGCAGCGTAATTGGCCGGGATGGATGGCCTTTGGCGATGCCGCCGCAAGCGCGCAGTTCTTTTTGATTGCACTCAGCTTTGGCGCGCTGACCTATGCGTTTGTGGTGTCTGATTTTTCGGTCGCTCTGGTTGCATCAAACAGCCATTCTACCAAACCGATGCTTTACAAAGTCACCGGCGTGTGGGGCAACCATGAAGGGTCCATGTTGATGTGGATCCTGATCCTGGCGCTCTATGGCGCGCTGGTGGCTTGGTTTGGCAGGGGCTTGCCGGAACGCCTGAAGGCGCGCGTTTTGTCCGTGCAGTCTATGATCGCGGTGGCCTTTCTGGCGTTTCTTCTGTTTACGTCGAACCCGTTTTTGCGCCTGGGGCAACCGCCCCTTGATGGGCGTGACTTGAATCCACTGTTGCAAGACCCCGGGCTCGCCTTCCATCCACCGTTTCTCTACTTGGGCTATGTAGGGCTATCGATGAGCTTCTCATTCGCCGTCGCAGCACTGATTGAGGGCAGGGTAGACGCCGCCTGGGCGCGCTGGGTGCGACCCTGGACCCTTCTGGCCTGGGTAACGTTGACCATCGGCATCGGGCTCGGGTCCTGGTGGGCCTATTATGAGCTTGGCTGGGGCGGCTGGTGGTTCTGGGATCCGGTGGAAAACGCGAGCTTCATGCCTTGGCTAATCGCTGCGGCACTGCTGCATTCGGCTATCGTGGTGGAAAAGCGAGATACATTAAAAAGCTGGACGATCCTATTGGCATTGCTCGGTTTTTCGTTTTCGCTAATCGGCACATTCATCGTGCGGTCGGGTGTGATCACATCGGTGCACGCGTTCGCAAATGACCCAGAACGTGGCCAGTTCATTCTGTGGATCTTGTGCATTGCGATTGGCGGATCGCTGACGCTTTACGCGGCCAGGGCGCATACTTTGCGGTCCAATTCGGTCTTTAGCGTTGTCAGCCGTGAGAGCGGTTTGGTCGTGAACAACCTGCTTTTGATGGTGGCCACAGTTGTGGTGTTTGTGGGCACGCTGTGGCCGCTGGTCGCTGAGATCACCACCGGGCGCAAAATATCTGTCGGCCCGCCGTTTTTTGATGCAGCGTTCACGCCGTTCATGATCGCCTTGGTTATGGTTCTGCCGTTTGGCGCAACCTTGCCATGGAAACGCGGCCAGGCAAGGCGAACAGCGCGCAACTTGCGCGGGGTTGCCGCGCTGTCGATTGCGCTCGGCCTTCTGGTGTGGAGCTTTCAGACTGGCGGGCGCATATTGGCGCCCATTGGCCTGACGCTGGCCGCATGGCTGGTTTTGGGCGCTGGTTGGGACTTGCTGCTGCGCGCGCGGATAGGGGATGTGCCATTGTCCAACACTTTGCGGCGGTTGCAAAAACTGCCGCGCAGTGATTGGGGAAAAGCAGTGGCGCATGGCGGGCTGGGGCTGCTGATTTTTGGTATTTCAGCGATCACTGCGTGGGAACAGGAAGATATTCGTGTGGCCAAGATCGGGGAGCCGTTTCAGGTCGGGCAGTACAGCTTTGAGCTAACGCGTGTGGATCCGGTAACCGGCCCGAACTATCAGGCTGAGATTGCCACCGTTTTTGCAACGAAAAATGGGCAGCCAGTGGCCACGCTGCGCCCGGAGCGCCGATTTTACCCGGTTGCACGTATGCCCACGACTGAGGCCGGCATCGACATGGGACTGACCCGTGACCTCTATGTCGTTATCGGCGCCAAACAAGGCGACAATGCCTGGGTCGTGCGCACGTATGTCAAACCGTTTGCAAACTGGATCTGGATTGGGTCCATTGTCATGGCGCTCGGTGGGTTGTTGAGCCTGACGGACCGGCGATATCGTGTTGGCGCAGCAAACCGGCGGTTGGCCCCGCAACCCGCTGAATGAAACGATTGCTCCTCATTTTGTGCCTCTTGGCGACGCCGTTGGCGGCGGTGGAACCCCATGAGGTTTTGGACGACCCGGTGTTGGAAGCCCGCGCTCGCGCGTTGTCCAAGGAACTGCGTTGCCTGGTGTGCCAAAATGAAAACATCGACAGCTCAGACGCGCAGGTGGCCCAGGATCTGCGCCTTTTGGTGCGCGAGCGGTTGGTGGCGGGCGACACCGATGATCAGGTGCTCGACTACATCGTTTATCGCTACGGGGAGTTCGTGTTGCTGAGACCAAGTTGGGCGCGAGGCAACGCGATATTATGGTTGATCGGCCCGCTGGCTCTGCTGGCCGGCGGGGCGTTTGCGGTTGGTTCCTTAAGACGGCGCAAGGTGGCAGCCACGGGTTTGAGCGAAGCGGAGCAGGCCCGGCTGGACGCGTTAACACGCGAGGACTGATCTTCCGCGACGTTTCCGCTTCACTTCCCCGCCCAGCCGCCTATTTTACCCACCGAGCGGATTGGAGCGTGCGCAATGGAATATGAAACTATCCTCTACGATCTGTCTGACGCAATCGCGACAGTGACGTTGAACCGGCCCGATGTGATGAACGGGCTTACCAGCCAGATGCGGGCGGAGATTTTGCACGCCGTTAAACGGGCAGAGGCTGAAGCCCGTGTGCTGGTTCTAACCGGCACCGGCCGGGGGTTCTGTTCTGGTCAGGACTTGGGCGATGCGCGCAATGTGGACGAGATCGACCTGGAAAGCACCCTGCGGGACGAGTACGAGCCGATGATCCGGGCAATCTACGACGCGCGTATTCCGACGATTGCAGCCGTAAACGGCATCGCTGCCGGGGCAGGGGCCAATCTGGCCCTATCTGCGGACGTGGTTATCGCCGCTGAAAGTGCCAGCTTCATGCAGGTCTTTTCCCGCATTGGTCTGATCCCGGATGCAGGCGGCACCTATTGGTTGCCGCGCCAAATCGGATTTGCCCGCGCCATGGGCGCAGCCCTTTTTGCCGAACCAGTGCCTGCCGCCAAGGCGGCTGAATGGGGCATGATCTGGGAGGCTGTACCGGACGCCAGTTTCGCAGCTGTCGTGCGCACCCGCGCCCAGCACTTGGCCAACGGCCCGACGGAGGGCTACCGCCTGATCAAGGAGGCGCTGCGGTCCAGCGTGGATCAGACCCTGGACGAGCAGTTGGAAACCGAAGCTCACCTGCAAGGCAAGGCTGGACGCACGTCAGATTTCCGCGAAGGGGTTATGGCGTTCCTGGAAAAACGCAAAGCGCAGTTTGAGGGGCGGTAAGGGCTGTTACTCCGGGTCTTGATCCTTTCCTTCACCCCAACTGATTGCACGGCCATAGTCGCCGCGTAATTTTTCAAATGTGCGGTCCCATTCCTGCAGCGTCATGCCAAAGATTAATTGGAATGCGCTTTCCCAACTGTTGCCTGCGCCGACCGCGTCAAAATAGGCTAGCAACGCATCCTTTCCATAGCGCCTGTTCAGGAGTTCGGAAGCCCAGAAAGAAACGGCATATTCATCTTTTGCACTGGGCCCCCATGACTTGCTCAGGTTGCGTAATTTGGTTTTTTCGGCATTACGGGCTGCCTCGTAACGTTTGAACAAAGGTGGGTTGCGGCGATTTTGCAGCTCAAATTCCCGCTCCATGACTTTTGCAACGCCTTCCACCATCCAACCAGGACCCATAAGAGAACGGGCATCACGGCGGCGCGGGATTTCTACCTTGTCTGCGACCAATTCGCGTTGGACCATATGCGTGAATTCATGGACCATGACCCTTTCGAGAAATCTAGCATATCTGCCGTTTGGTGACTTTAGCCATTCCAATGCTTCTTCGGTCAGGCAAACCACGATGGCGTCGCGGCTGGCATAAGCAAAAAGCGGGTATTCCTTACTTGGATTACAGCGTCGCTTGACTTCTTTTTTCGACAGTCGCGCGCGTCGGTTGGATCGTTTCTTTAGCTCTACAAGTTCCTTGAATGCGGCGTCTGTAGTTGTGGCCACGACAATTTCAATTCGAGAGGCGCCTTCAAAATCAAAAGTGTCCTTGAAAAATTTGGCCGCGCTGGCGAAGGCTTTGCGAAAAAACGGTCGGTCTTCTGCTGTGATTTTCGGGCCGAACCGCCAGAGAATTCCTTCGGCGGCAGGACGATACTGACGAAGAGCGGCGTTCTCTTCCGCCAGAGTCCGACACCAGGTTACCCCTGAGCGCAGGCTGAGTTTTGGTAAGTGGGAGTAGCCATCGTTTTTGGAAGTAAAAGCCGCCAACGCGCGCCGCGTTTGCGGACCCAGTGCGCCATCGATTGGCCCAGGATCATGCCCAGATGCAGTCAATTGGCGTTGGACACAATTTATGTATGTGTTTTTTGCGAATGTTGGGCTGGCGATGGCCAAAATGGCCGCAAAAACTAAAATCCTCATAACGGCATCACAATCAACCATAGGTGGCGCCGTCAACAAAAAAGCCCGCCGAGTTCGCGGGCTTTTAGGGGATGTCGGATAGTTACCGGTCTTCTACATCCACGTAGTCGCGCTGGTCGCTGCCGGTATAAAGCTGACGAGGGCGGCCGATTTTCATGGCCGGATCCTCGATCATCTCTTTCCATTGGCTGACCCAGCCAACGGTGCGGCTGAGGGCGAAAATCGGGGTGAACATGGATGTGGGGAAACCCATCGCTTCCAGTATGATACCAGAATAGAAGTCTACATTGGGGAAGAGCTTCTTCTCAGCGAAATATTCGTCTTCCAACGCGATGCGTTCCAGTTCTTTGGCCACTTGCAGTTTTTTGTTGTTCTCTACGCCCAGAAGGGCCAGAACTTCGTCTGCGGATTGCTTCATAACCTTCGCGCGTGGGTCGAAGTTCTTGTAAACCCGGTGGCCGAAGCCCATCAGGCGGAACGGGTCAGATTTGTCTTTCGCGCGCGCGATATATTCCGGGATGCGATCCACATCACCGATTTCTTCCAACATTTCCAGACAGGCCTGGTTGGCGCCACCATGTGCCGGTCCCCAAAGACAGGCAATGCCTGCCGCGATGCAGGCAAACGGATTTGCCCCTGACGAAGATGCCAGTCGCACAGTGGATGTCGACGCATTTTGTTCGTGGTCCGCATGCAGCGTGAAAATCCGGTCCATCGCGCGGCTCAGGATCGGGTTCACCTCGTAATCTTCGGCGGGCACCGAAAAACACATCCGAAGGAAGTTCGATGCGTAGTCCAAGTCATTCCGGGGATAAACAAAAGGCTGGCCGATAGAATATTTGTAGGCCCAGGCGGCAATCGTCGGCATTTTTGCAATCAGCCGGATAGAGGCGACTTCGCGCTGCCATGCGTCGTTGATGTCAGTGCTGTCGTGATAAAACGCAGACATAGCGCCAACCACACCGACCATAATGGCCATCGGGTGCGCATCACGACGGAAGCCCCGGAAAAAGTTAACCATCTGTTCGTGCAGCATGGTGTGCATGGTCACGCGGGATTCGAAGTCTTCGATCTGGTCTGCGTTAGGGAGTTCGCCGTAAAGCAGCAGGTAGCAGACCTCCAGAAAATGCGATTTTCCTGCAAGCTGATCAATGGGATAGCCCCGGTGCAGCAGTTCCCCTTTGTTTCCGTCAATAAATGTGATGGCGCTGTCGCAGGCCGCAGTCGACGTGAAGCCCGGATCATAGGTGAACACTTTGCCTTGGGCATAAAGTTTGCGGATGTCGATCACGTCCGGTCCGACCGTGGGGGAGTAGATTGGCAAATCCAGTGATGTGCCGTCGATTTCTAGCCGTGCAGTGCGTTGGGTATCGGTCATGTCTTCTCTCCTTCCCTGGCGCAAATAGGCTGGGCCAATGCGCTCAGTGTTCTAACCGACGCGGTCCACCGCGTCTTTTAACCTGGCAAGTGTTTCTTCCGGGCCCAGATGTACCATCATGTCAAACACCGATGGCGATACTGTACGTCCGGTCAACGCAACTCTAAGCGGTTGCGCGATCTCTCCCAGTTTGATGTCCCTCTTGGCTGCGAAATCAGCAATGGCAGCTTCAAGCTCTTCCTTGTCAAAGCTAGCATGCTGCAATGCAGCGGTCAAATCAATCAGTATACCAATGGATACCGAATTTAGCTTTTCAGCGGCTTTCTCATCTGGCTCGAATGGCCGCTTTTGTGTAGCAAAATGGGCTTTTTCCAGGATATCGGGCAGCTTTTTAGCGCGTTCCTTGGCAATGGGCAGCGCAGCCCGCAAGGCTTCTGACGTGCTTGTGTCCATTACGGGCGCGCCGGTTTGCGTTAGGTAAGCTTCAATTTCCCCCATCAATTCGGCGTCATCTGTACGCGCGATGTGGAACAACCCGACGTTATCAAGCTTTTTGAAATCCAGTCGGGCCGGGGCTTTGCCGATGCCGGGGAAGTCGAACCACTCCAGTGCCTGCTCGGTGGTGAACAGTTCATCGTTGCCATGCGCCCATCCTAAGCGGGTAAGATAGTTGCGCATGGTGGCAGCTGTGTAACCCATCGCCAGGTAGTCCTCGACCCCCAGCGCACCATGGCGTTTCGACAGCTTTTTGCCGTCTTCCCCGTGGATCAGCGGGATGTGGGCAAAGACCGGTACGTCCCAACCCATTGCCCGATAGATAAGGCTTTGCCGCCCGGCATTGATCAGGTGATCGTCGCCCCGGATCACATGGGTCACCCCCATATCGTGATCATCGACGACCACAGCCAGCATATAAGTTGGCGTACCGTCGGAGCGAAGCAAAACCAGATCGTCGAGCGTCTCAGCCGCCCATTCCACCTTTTTCTGCACTTTGTCTTTTAGTCGAACCACACCAGATTGTGGTGCCTTCAGGCGTATTACAAAAGGCGCCTCGGGCGCGTCAGCCGGGTCTGCATCGCGCCAGGGCGATTGGAAGAGTGTTGCGCGCCCTTCTGCACGGGCCACCTCGCGGAAGGCCTCAATTTCTTCAGGCGTTGCATAACACCGATACGCCGTGCCGTTTTCCAGCATCGCATGGGCGACCTCTGCATGGCGTGAGGCGCGTTCGAACTGGCTGATCGGATCTCCGTCCCAATCCAGTCCCAGCCAAGTCAGTCCGCTCAGGATCGCCTTTGTGGCCTCGGGCGTTGATCGTGCCCGGTCTGTGTCCTCAATCCGCAAAAGAAACTTGCCGCCGCGCCCGCGTGCGTAGAGCCAGTTGAACAGCGCCGTGCGAGCACCGCCGATATGCAGAAAACCGGTGGGCGACGGGGCGAAGCGGGTGACAACTTGGGGATCGGACATGGGTACTGGTTAACCTCTCAGTAACCTTAGGCACTCAGAGTGCTCAGGGAATGCGAGGGTCTTCTTTAGGCAACGGGTGTGACACTGACAAGACTAGCCGCCCCAGACGCTGTGACCGAGGCGCTTTACGCCCAGGCGCCGCGGTTTTTCCTTTGGGTGCCGGTGTGGTTGGGCGTCGGGACAGCGGCCTATTTTTCACTGAGGTTTGAACCGAGCTGGGCGGTTTATGCGGCATTGGCAGCGATTGTCCTAGTATCCGGCTTTGGCACGCTGCGTGGCGGTGACGTGCTGCGGATTGTTTTTTGGCTTCCGCTTCTGGTCAGCTTAGGGTTCTGCCTCACCGCCTGGCGCAGTCATTCCGTCGCCGCGCCAAAGCTTGGGTGGCACTACTACGGCGCGGTGGAGGGGCGTATTGTGCATCTGGACCGATCCGCTAGCGATGTGATCCGCGTTACTTTGGCCGATCCGATTTTGGAACGACTGGCGCCGGAGAAAACGCCCGAACGGGTCCGGCTTGCGCTTCATTCCAAGGTGGACGGGACAAAACTGTCGCCGGGCGCGCGTATCATGTTAACCGGCCACTTGTCGCCGCCGGGTGGACCGGTGGAACCAGGCGGCTTCGACTTTCAACGCAAAGCCTGGTTTTCGGAATTGGGCGCGGTGGGATATACGCGCGCGCCGCCGATGCTGGCGTTGCCACCGCAAAATGGGGATTGGGCAGACAAGCTTTTCCGCTGGCGCATGGCCACCGCGGATTGGTTGCGCGATGGCATCCAGGGCCAACGCGGTGCCTTTGCAGCTGCGATATTGGCAGGCGACAGGTCGGCCATTGATCCAGCGCGGCTGGAGGATCTGCGCAGGTCCAATCTGGCCCATCTGCTGGCGATATCCGGGTTACACATGGGGCTTTTGACCGGGTTTGTCTTTGCGCTGGTCCGATTTGGGCTTGCCGCCATTCCGCCGATTGCCTTGCGGATACCGGGCAAAAAAATTGCGGCGGTTGCAGCCCTTATTGCCGGGGCGGCCTATCTGGGGCTATCGGGTGCCAGTATCGCCACACAAAGGGCCTTTGTGATGGTGGCTGTAATGTTGGTTGCCGTGCTGTGTGACAAAGCGGCGATTTCGCTGCGATCCGTGGCAATTGCGGCAACGGTGCTGTTGGTTTTGCGACCTGAATCGCTGACAGAGCCGGGGTTTCAGATGTCTTTTGCCGCCACCACGGCGCTGGTGGCGACGTTTGAGGCGCTCAACCGGACCGATCTTTGGCGGCGTTTGCAACACGGCTGGGGTAAGCAGTTTGCACCCGCATTGTCCCTGTTAATGGCCTCTTTTGTCGCGGCAGCAGCCACAGCGCCAATTTCAGCCTATCATTTCAATACCGTGGCCCAGTACGGGCTGATCGCAAATCTATTGTCGGTCCCGGTGATGAGCATCATCGTAATGCCCTCTGGCGTCATCGCCTTGGCTTTAGCCAATGTGGGATTGGATGCCCCGGCACTCTGGGTCATGGGGCAGGGCATCGGCTGGATCTTAAACGTGGCCGCGTGGGTGTCGGGGATCGAGGCAGCGGTGATCCGTATTCCCGCCGGGCCGATTCAGGCGCCGGCGATCATAATGCTGGGGCTGCTATGGCTGGTGATTTGGCGCGGCTTGCCCAGGTTTGGCGGCACTTTGGGGGTCGTTGCAGGGATTGCTGTTTGGGCAACGTCAGAACGACCTGACGTGTTGGTGACAGAAAACGGACGGCTGGTAGGGGTGGCCACCGACGCAGGGCGTGCGCTCAATCGCGCACGGGGCAATGGGTTTGCCGCCTCCACCTGGCTGGAAAACGACGGGGACGCCCGTCCGCAGTCGGCGGCGGCAGAGCGTTACGACTTTGGCAAAGGGGCGTGGACGATTGAACGCCCGACATATTCGATGTCCTATCTTCCCGGAAAGGAACTGGACCTGGCGAAAATATCAGCGCTGTGTGCTGGTCGCGATGTGGTGATCTTGCCAAACTTCGACGCAGCACCCAATGGGTGTTTGGCCTTGACCCGCAAAACCCTGATCGACCGAGGTGCTGCATCCCTAACGATAGGACAGACTGGCAAACTGGAGATTTTGCATGTGCGCGACGTGACCGGGGAGAGGCTTTGGAATAAGCGGCGCTAGAGCTTTTTCTCTGAAACTCAAAAACGCTGCGGAAGCAGAAATAATTTCAATTTCAAGGCGTTATGCGCTGACTTGGATCGAAAAAACAGCGCATAAACGCCGTTAGTTATCCAACTTGAAGCTTGGAAAAAGAACCGCCCCGCGAAGGGGCGGATCATGTCAGTAGGTACGGATCAAGCCCACAAGCTTGCCTTGCACCTTAACCTGATCATCGCGGTAGACCCGCGTTTCATAGGCAGGGTTGGCTGCTTCCAGCGCGATGGCTGATCCGCGTTTGCGCAGCCGTTTCAGCGTCGCTTCCTGATCTTCAACCAGGGCCACAACGATATCACCGTTGTCCGCATCTGATTGCTCATGGATCACAACCACGTCGCCTTCGTTGATCCCGGCCTCAATCATCGAGTCGCCTTTAACTTCCAGCGCGTAATGCCGGCCGGAGTTGTGCAGCATATCCCCAGGCACCGCCACATTGTTGGTGACCTGCTGGATTGCCTCAATCGGGGTACCCGCTGCAATCCGCCCCATCACTGGTACAGATCCCACAGACCCTTCAATTGGCAATGCACCCACTGGCGGTGGGGGCGGTGCGCCACCTTCGATCACGCGCGGCACAAAGCCCGCGTCGATCGCCTCTGGCAGACGCATGATTTCAATGGCGCGGGCCTTATGGGCAAGGCGTCGAATGAAACCGCGTTCTTCTAAAGCAGTGATCAAGCGGTGGATGCCAGACTTCGACCGCAGGTCGAGCGCCTCTTTCATCTCATCAAAAGACGGCGGTACACCGTCCTTTTGCATCCGCTTGTGGATAAACTCCAACAAATCCATCTGTTTACGCGTCAGCATCTGCTACACCTCCGTGCTTTTGCGTGCCGTTGGCACGCAGGCCTGCCACCGCGTTTGTTCGCGGATGTTCTCTTTTGTTCTACGCGTGTTCTTTTTCACTGTCAAAAGAATTTTTCAAACTTCGAAACGGCAAGCTTGTCTGGTGACTAATGCGGCTTGTCAGCTTTTTGGTTGCGCTTCATGTCGGCACTGTCTTTGAATTTCTTCTTGAGCCAAGCGGAGTTCGTCATTTTCGTTTTGATTATCTGACCCATATGCTCAGCGTTTTTCTTTTCTACATCTTTGTAAACATCTGATAGATCGCTTAGTTTTACTGCCAAGCCCAAAATTGCTCTAGACAAGCTTAGAAAGCCGCTCCTTTGCGCTAAAAAATCCGGTAGTTTGACTAAATTTTGAAAGATCTGACTTACTTTTCGGCAGTATTCTGCCATTTTCTCGAAGTCTTCGGCCTTTTTGTTGAGCTTGCCAGTTTCTTTTTCAAGCTCTTTATAAAGCGCACCTAGTTTTTTATCGAATGATTTTAGTTCTTTACGCCAGTTATCTTCAGCTTTTTTGAACTTTGGTGAAGTTGCACCGTATTTTGCTAAAGCAGAGTCCATCACTAGATATAACGGTAGTGAATTCGTCTTTGGGAAATCTTTCTGGGTTTTCGCAGCTGTTTTGGCAGCTTTGGCCGTTTCAGCCACGCTCTTCTTGCAGGCGTTCACGGTTTTATCAGAAAAAGCCTTTAACTCTGTGACTTTTACTTTTCCTTTTTTCAGCCTTTCGGCCTTTATTGCAAAATCGTGGAGCTTTTCGATATCGGTTTTGTGTTTGTCTAGTTTATTGAGTTTTAAAAGAGTTTTGATTGCGGTCAGCCAGCTCATAAGTGAAAAATCCTTGTTTAGATTGGTAGGATGCTTCCACAATGTCTCTCCCGTTGCAACAAGTTATAGTGCAAGATAGTGCATAGGTTCACCGACTTCGCGGTTTGGTTCATATGGTTGGCGGACAACCAAGCAATTAGCTTGCGCCATAACTGACAAGAGCGAACTGTCTTGCCTTTCAAGCGGGGTCACGGTGCCATTTTCCAGGCGAGCGCGCATGTAGTGGGTGCGTGGGCCGTTGGGGACGATATCACAAGACAACGGGGCCTCTTGCAGGGGTGTTTGCGGCGGCAGTCCCAACATTTTGCGCAGTGCAGGTAGCACAAAAACATGTCCGCAAACCAGGGCGCTGACCGGGTTGCCCGGCAGGCCGATCATGGCGGCCCCGTGCAATTTGCCGGCCATCAGCGGTTTACCGGGGCGCATCGCGACCTTGTAGAATGACTGGTTGAGGCCCGCATCTTGGGCCACTTTGCGCACTAGGTCCCGGTCGCCCACAGAGGCGCCACCTAACGTGATGATAAGGTCAGCTCCGCGCGCAAAGTCGAATGTTTGCAAAAGCGCTGCTTCGGTATCCGCGGCGATTGGCAGCCCGCGTGCGATGCCTCCGTTGGCGATCACAAGTGCAGCCAAGCCAAGATTGTTGGAACTGACGATCTGGTCTGGCCCTGGCACCTCGCCCGGCATAACAAGTTCATCGCCTGTGGCAATCAACGCCACCTCGGGGCGTTTGCGTACGGTGACGCGCGCCACATTCATCGACGCGAGCAGCGATACCTCAGCCGCGCCGATTGGGCGCGGCGCATCAAGCGTGTCACCTGTTCGGAAATCCCCGCCAGCGGGGCGGATGTAAGTGCTGGGATCAAGGTTTTGACCAACCGTGATGGTGTCACCTTGCCGGGTACAGTCTTCTTGGATCAGGATGCGGTCTGCGCCGCCCGGTACCGGGGCGCCGGTGAATATACGGACTGCTTCGCCTGCGTTAACAATTGCATCTGAGCGCGCACCTGCAGCACTTTCTCCGATAACACAAAGGGCAGCGCCCGGTTGGAGGTCAGCATCGCGAACTGCGTATCCATCCATAGCGGAAGAGGCGAAAGGTGGTTGATCCCTTGTGGCACAGGCAGGGGCAGCAAGTACGCGCCCCGCAGCCTGCGACAAAGGCACGGTTTCCGTTCCCAAGGGTTTGACGAGCGACAGCACGCCGTCCAGCGCCTCGGCCACAGAAATCATGCCTCAAACCGTCCGGATTTCCCGCCGTCTTTTAGAACCAATCGCACGTTGGTGATGACCATGGCTTTGTCGACTGCTTTGACCATGTCGTAGACGGTCAGAGCAGCGACGTTCACTGCGGTCAGCGCCTCCATCTCGACCCCGGTTTGACCGGTGGTTTTCACGGTTGCCTCGATATCAACACCGTCGCCAGAGATCGCCAAATCCACAGAAACCTTTGTGATCGGCAGCGGATGGCAAAGTGGGATCAAATCGGCGCATTTCTTGGCCCCCATAATGCCCGCCAACCGCGCGACTGCGAGGACATCGCCCTTTTTAGCACGCCCTTCAGCAATAAGTGCCGCAGTGTCTGCCGCCATTTCTACGCGGCCTCGCGCCACAGCAATCCGGTGGGTCACAGCTTTGTCGGACACATCCACCATTTGTGCAGCGCCAATGTCATCGAAATGGGTCAGCCGGTCCGCCATTACATCGCCTGAGGTGCCCATGGGGCAGACAAAAGATCGCGCGTTGCGCCAGCCACATCGTCTTGGCGCATCAGGCTTTCGCCGATCAGAAAATTGCGTACCCCGAACTGGGCCAGGCTTGCCAGATCATCGCGGGAAAACAGCCCGCTTTCGCCTACCAAAAGCGCGTCTTCGGGCGCATAGCGGGCCAGGGTCTTGGTGGTGTCGAGTGAGGTTTCAAATGTCTTCAGATTGCGGTTGTTTATACCCAGTAGCGGCGATTTCAACGCTGCGGCGCGATCCAGTTCTTCGCGGTCGTGCACCTCCACCAGCACATCCATACCGTAGCCAAAGGCCGCGGCCTCCAGCTCTGCCGCTTGGGTGTCGCTGACGCTGGCCATGATGATCAGGATGCAATCAGCGCCCCAGGCGCGGGCTTCTGCCACCTGGTAAGTGTCATACAAGAAATCTTTGCGCAAAGCGGGCAGGGTGGTTGCCTCCCGCGCGGCGGTCAAAAACTCAGGTGCGCCCTGAAAGCTTGGCGTGTCCGTCAAAACGCTTAGGCAGGTCGCGCCACCATCGGCGTAGGCTTGAGCCAGTGCAGGCGGATCAAAATCGTTTCGGATCAGCCCCTTTGACGGGCTGGCCTTCTTGATCTCGGCAATCAGGCCGTAGCCGCCGGAACGTGACGCAAGCCGCAAGCCTTCGGCAAACCCGCGCGGGGCGGATTGGTCTTTGGCCAAAGCCTCAAGCGACGACAGCGCCACTTCGGTTTTTGCGGCCGCCACCTCTTCCAGTTTGTAGGCCTTTATCTTGTCGAGCACGGTTTCGGTCATGGGCCGGTCCAGTTGATCTCAGTTTCGCCCTGACCCTTAAGCCATTTGTTGACGGTGGAAAATGGTTTGGACCCGAAAAATCCTCGGTATGCGGAAAGGGGTGACGGATGGGCAGTGGCGATCACCAGGTTTTTGTCGGGGGACACGTTACGCGCCACGGTTTGGGCGTGCTTGCCCCAAAGAACATAGGCTCGCGGCTTACTGGCGAGACGGGCCAGAACCTGAGCGGTCAGCCTATCCCAACCGAGTTTGGCATGACCACCTGTGTCGCCGCGCGGAACCGACAGAGCGGTGTTCAAAAGAAGAACACCCTGGTCGGCCCAAAATCTGAGGTCACCGTTTTGCGGTGCCCGCCCCATATCGGCGGCAAGTTCTTTGAAGATGTTGATCAGCGACTTCGGCAATGGGGTTTTTGGTGTGACCGAAAACGCAAACCCGTGGGCGTGGCCGGGCGTAGGGTAGGGATCCTGCCCGAGAATAATCACCCGTGTATCCTTGGCCTGAGTACGCTCTAAAGCGGCGAAGGTTTGATCCGGCGGGGGAAGGATATCGGCACCAGCCAGCTTAGCGATTTGGTCTAGTGAGCCGTCTTTGAAGAACGGCAAATCCGCCCAGTCACCAAGCCGGTCGGTTTCAAACATAGTGGCTTAAGTGTCCGCCAGGTCAGATGTGATGCGCGCCAACGCGGTCAATTTGTCCAAGGCGCGGCCACTATCGATACTCTCAGCGGCTTGCGCCACGCCTTCGGGCAACGTTTGGGCCCGGCCCGCCACCACCAACGCAGCGGCGGCATTCAGTAGCACGGCATCGCGGTAGGCCCCGGTCGCACCTTCCAGAAGGGCTTTTAATGCGGCGGCGTTTTCGGCAGGTGTGCCGCCCACGATGGCCTCAAACGGATGCACAGGCAGACCGGCGTCCTCCGGATGCAATTCCCCGTCTGTGACCGCATCCTCTTCAAGTTTTGAAACCCAGGTGATCCCAGCGATGGAGATCTCATCCGTTCCGTCCCCGCCATGCACCAGCCAGGCTTTTTCCGACCCCAGCTCTTGCAGGACTTCGGCCATAGGCCGGATCATCTGGCGCGAAAAAGCACCCGTAAGCTGGCGTTTCACGCCGGCCGGGTTGGTTAGTGGGCCAAGGATATTGAAAATTGTACGCGTCCCCAGCGCCTGCCGCGCTGGCATCACAAACCGTGTCGCCGGATGGTGCATCGGCGCCATCATAAAGCCGATACCGGCTTGCGCGATAGCGGCATTCACCACATCCGGCCCGACCATCACTTTCACGCCAAGTTCGCCCAACGCATCCGCCGTACCCGATTTGGAGCTAAGGTTGCGGTTGCCGTGTTTGGCCACGACGACCCCTGCGCCTGCGACTACCAGAGCTGTGGCGGTCGATATGTTGAGCGTCGATTTGCCATCCCCACCGGTGCCGACGATGTCGATCGCACCATCAGGGGCGTTCACCGCGTTGCACTTCGCGCGCATCACGGCGGCGGCGGCGGCGTATTCGCCCACACTTTCGCCCCGTGTGCGCAGCGTCATCAAAAATCCGCCGATCTGTTCGGGCGTTGCGTCGCCTTCCATGATCGTGGTGAAAGCGGCCTCAGCCTCCGCCCGGCTAAGCGGGCCGTCGATGGCTTTGGCGATCAGGCTTTTTAGGGCGTCACTCATGCGGGAACCGGCGCCGTGTCGAGGAAGTTTTGCAGCATCTTGTGCCCGTGTTCAGAGGCAATGCTTTCTGGGTGGAATTGTACGCCGTGGATCGGCAGATCCCGGTGCGCGAGCCCCATGATCGTGCCATCTTCCAGCCAGGCCGTCACCTCCAGGCAGTCAGGCAGGCTGTCGCGTTCTACTACCAGCGAATGATAGCGCGTTGCCTCAAAAGGGGTTGGCAAGCCTTTGAAAACGCTGGTATCTGCGTGGTGCATTGTACCCATTTTGCCGTGCACAATCTCATGACAGCGCACAACCTTGCCGCCGAAAGCCTGACCGATGGTCTGGTGACCCAGGCATACGCCCAGCAGCGGTGTGCGGGTTTCTGCAGCGGCCTCCGTCAGGGCCAAGCAAATGCCCGCTTGATCGGGGTCGCAAGGCCCCGGACTTAGGACAATCATCTCTGGCCGCATGCCCATCACATCCTGGACGGTCAGCTCATCATTGCGGCGCACAACAACCTTGGCACCAAGTTCGCCCAGATAGTGCACCAAGTTGTAGGTGAAGCTGTCGTAGTTATCGATAAGAAGCAGCATTTTGCCGGTTTCCCTTCAGACGTTGCGGCGCCGACGTAAGCCGTTGTTACTTTTAGGATGAACCTGCGCGCGAGTTAGCGTATACTTAAGGCCACGGCGCGCACACAAGGTCAAGAGCAGGCTTCAAAGGCCGCGCGCACATAGGCAGATAAACGGCAGTAAAAGGTGCTATGGCGATAGGCGGTAAGACGGCAGGCATGCTATCAGGGCTCGGCGTTGGGGTGTGCGGCGGCGTTTTCTTGGCTGCCATGAATCCAATATTGCCCAAATTGCCACCCGAGGGCGTGGTACAACAGGCGCCAGCATCCCATTCCACCGCATTAAACACCACAAAAGCCCCTGAAGTTTTGCCGGATCAAAGCTCGACAGCGGGCGCACCGGACAGCCAGCCAGGCATTCCGCAAACCTTGGATGCCGACACCCGGCCGCAAATGCCGGATGACCCGGATCGTCAGCCAGTGGGCGGTGTCGCAACGGATGTGGCAGGGCTTGGGGATGCGCAGGCGCCAGACGCAAAGCTCTCACTGGCGCTGCCGCAAGCGGACGGCGGCGTGGCCATGCAGTCTGACAGCGGCGTGTTGGGAGAGGCCGCGCCAGAGCCTGCCCTGCGCTTGAATACGCAAACCGCAGATCCTTTGCCCAATCCGGTGCCCGAAGTGGACACAGATGTGGCTGGGCTGGGCGGCGCACCGCAAGAAGACACACAAGTTGCGCTGGCCGCACCCGAAACAAAGGCACCGCTCCTATCGGATGTGGACACCAGTCCGGACCAAGCCGGGCAGGATGCACCCGCTGCGGTGGACACGACGCCGGGCGCTGCGCCAAGCACAAGCGTTGACGCAGAACCGGCCCCGACCGTGCCACAAACGGCGGACGCAGAAGATGGGGCGGACGAAAAAGCCGAACCGGAACCACAGCAACGCCCACGCTTTCCGACCATCAGCGGCGACGCAGATGAAGACGGCGATACCAACCGTGTCGGCACATTCCAGACCCGCACTGCCACAAATACCCGTCGCTTTCCGACAATCGGTGGGTCCAACGACGGTGGATCAAGGCTGCCATCAATCAACACAACCGAGACCGCCGCTGCCGCAACCTCAGACCCGGACAGTGGCCCTGTCGAAGGCGCGCTATTACGCAACCGGTTGCCGTTTGAGGGCGCGGATCGGGCGCTGATTTCCATCATCGTCATAGACAACGGGCGTTTTGCGGAACAAGCACCACAATTTCAGCAACTTGGTTTGCCTATCGCAGTGGCAGTCGCAGTGGATGAAGACGGGGCAGCTGACCGGGCTGCGGCCTACCGCGCCGCCGGGTTCGAAGTTCTCGCCATGGCCCCGCGTTCTGTCGATCTGAGCTTGTCTGGCAATCAGTCGCAAGATCAGGTGACAGCCCTGCTGGATCAGTACTTTGATATCATGCCAGACGCGATCGGTTTGATTGACCGCCCCCAGGCCACTTTGCAAAAAGACCGTCGCTTAGCCCGGCAGGTGGTAACGCGCTTTGCGGCTTCTGGGCACGGACTTGTGACGTTTGCATCCGGTTTGAACGCTGTCCCGCGTTTGGCTGCAGACCAAGAAGTGTCTGCCGGGACGGTCTATCGCTATCTTGATGCCAGCGGCGAACGCGGCGCAATCATTAATCGATACCTGAACCGAGCCGCTTTTGAGGCAAAGTCCAAAGGCCGGGTTATTGTAATGGCCACTCCGAGCCTGGAAACCGTTGAACAGTTTGCCACTTGGCTAAGTTCGCGCGGCGCGCGTGATGTGGCCATCGCACCGGTGTCTGCGAACTTGCTGGCAGAGTAATTGCCCTTTCTGTTCTCGTCATAACCTAACTTGAAAAAGAAAACCCCAGCACTGGCAGGCTGGGGTTAACACTGTTTCTGCCAACCGAGGGGGAAGCCGTCGGTAGGCGGATAGGGCTTATTCTACTTTTATGTGGAACACCGACCAGACCCAGCGGTCGTCCGGCATGTCTTTCAGGTCTGCGCGCTCTGCGCGTGGGAACACAATTTGTGTCGGGCCAAAGCCACCGATGGAAAACGCCTCACCATTGCGCTTCATTGCCAGAACGGCGCCCTGGTCGATGATTTCGGCCAGCGGCACAATCATTGCGTAGCCGTCTAGAGCCTGGATCGTGATCTCTTCACCTTTGGCGCCAGCCGCTGCGAGGACGTCAGCGAGCAACGGGCCCTCATAGGTATGCACATCGCCGCCAAGTGGGAAATCTGCCTTTACCTTGACCATCGGTAACTTTTCCAAAGACGCTGCGTCGAATGTCATCGCCTTGTCGAAAGCCACTTCGTTGTATTCAAAAAAGACGTCTGTGGTTTTGTCAAAGGCCCCACGGTTGGGGTTTTCCACATTCCCGGTGACCGTCAGAATGCTGGTTTGCTGTGCCTGAGCGGCGGACGTAAGCGTGAGGCTGAGCCCCAAGGCGAACGCCACAATGGCTGTTAGAAACATTTTTTTGCTAGTGCTGAACATGATGAACCTCCTGTTTTTCGTGTCAGCGTCCTGCGTGAAAAAGTTGAGGTTCCTTAAGGCTCTGCAGTGCAGATTTACACCCGGGAACCCACACAAGACCTACCTCGGTCCTTCCCGATAGGACCTGTGTAGGACCATTGTGGTTAATGAAGTGCTAACGGCGTTGTAAGCCGGTAAGAAAGCGCTAACTATGTTTGGGCAGCGCTACAGGTTGCCCCGCAGGCTGACAAATTCCACAGCCTCAGACGCCGCTTTTCGCAAAGCGCCGGCTTTGTGGACGGTCTCCTGGAACTCCGCTTCCGGGTTGCTGTCGTAGACCACACCGCCACCGGCCTGAATATAAAGCGTTTCATCTTTCACCACGCCGGTGCGCAGCGCGATGCAGATGTCCATCTCGCCCGTGCAAGAGAAATAGCCAACGCCGCCACCGTAGACGCCGCGCTTTTCTTTTTCCAACTCGTCGATGATTTCCATTGCCCGTACCTTCGGCGCGCCGCTGACCGTGCCCGCAGG
Organism: Pseudomonadota bacterium; assembly: GCA_039030095.1. Classification (GTDB taxonomy): domain Bacteria; phylum Pseudomonadota; class Alphaproteobacteria; order Rhodobacterales; family Rhodobacteraceae; genus Amylibacter. Next base: position 32,756 of record JBCCET010000010.1, read on the forward strand.
CAGGCCCGCCAGAAGGGCTGACAAGGCGTCATGGTCGTCGCTTAGCTGGCCGATGACGTTGGACACGATGTGCATCACATGGCTATAGCGTTCGATGATGAACTTTTCTGTGGGCTCCACGGTGCCGATTTTTGCGACGCGGCCCACATCGTTGCGGCCGAGGTCGAGCAGCATCAGGTGTTCTGCAAGTTCTTTGGGGTCGGCCAGCAGATCGGCTTCCAACGCTTCGTCCTCGGACCGGGTTTTGCCGCGCGGGCGGGTGCCTGCGATGGGGCGGATTGTTACCTCTCCCTCGCGCACGCGCACAAGGATTTCCGGGCTGGCGCCCACCACCTGAAAGCCACCGAAATTGAAGAAGAACATGAAAGGTGACGGGTTTGTGCGCCGCAGCGCACGGTAAAGCGAAAACGGTGGGAGTTTGAACGGCATCGCCCAACGTTGGCTTGGCACCACCTGAAAAATATCACCTGCGCGGATGTACTCTTTGGCTTTTGCAACGATGTCGAAATATTCGTCGCGCGTGGTGTTGGATATCGGTTCCCCAACCGGATCACCCGAGAGCATGACCTGTGCCTGCGGGGCAGGGCGTTCTAGATCCCGGATTGCGTCCATGACCCGTTCGGCGGCCTGAGCATATGCGGCGCGCGCGTTCAAACCAGACGCGGCCCAGACCGGGGACACCACGATGATTTCATCTTTCACCCCGTCTACGGCTACCACCACAGAAGGGCGCATCATACGGGCGTCGGGCAGGCCCAGCGGGTCAGGGTTCACATTGGGCAGTCGTTCAACCAACCGGATCATGTCGTAGCCCAGAAAACCGAACAGCCCGGCAGAGATCGGCGGCAGCCCGTCTGGCAGATCAATCTTACTTTCTGCCAGTAATCCGCGCAGACTGGTTAGCGGGTCGTCGGTCGCGTCCTCAAAAGCGGTGGCGTCATAGCGGGCCTGGCGGTTGATCCGCACGGCACCGTCGCGGCATTCCCAAACCACATCTGGTTTCATGCCGATACACGAAAACCGACCCCGAATTTCGCCCCCGGTGACGCTTTCCAAAATGAAGCTGTCGGCTTGAGCCTGGGCCAGTTTCAGCATCAGGCTCACCGGCGTGTCCAGATCTGCCGTCAAGCGGGCATAAACGACCTGATTGTGCCCTTGGGCATGCCGGGTTTCAAAGGCTTCAAACTCCGGCTCCAGCTTGGTCAATAGCTTACGCCTAGGATCTGGTTGTTCACCTGATTGATGGCCGGTTGGTTCAACTGCACCCGGCTGCGGTCCTGCACCGCCCTGGAAAACGCGTCCAGCATATCGATGGCAAGACCCGCGTCCCGCTGGGATTTGATCGCAGTCATTGCGGCCGCTGCGCCCTCTTGGTCCGGATCAAACGGTGTGATGTCCGTCAGCCGGACAAGGATCACGCGGCCAGCATCTTCTATTATGGCGATATCATTGACTTCAGCCAGTTGGAAAACCTCCGACACGGTGGTGGGGGGTAAATCGTCCACAAAACTGGTGCGTATCAGCGTTTCTTCCACGTTCCAGATCAGCGCGTCTGGCTCTGTACCCTGTGCAATATCGTTGACATAGCCAGCGGCCTGTTCCTGCAAAGCTGCAATGATCTGCGCGGCGCGCCAATCGGCCAAGACGCGGTCGCGGATAGTATCCAGTGGGATGTCGGCGGGTTCATCAATACTGTCCAGCCGCAGCGCCAGAACACCGCCATCCGCCAGGTCAATCAATTCCGGGAAGTCCCCCGTTTGAGCCGCATCGGCAGCAGTGCGGAACGCCTCATAAGCGGCAATTGGGTCTGTTGTGTCGGCGTTGTAGGCAACCTTGGCGCTGACCATGTCAGTTTCGCCGGCAAGTTCTTCGATGCTGGCGCCACCGGCCAGCAAGTCGTCGATGTCTTCGACAACTTCGTTCACGCGGCGGCGTGCTTCCTCACCTGCCAGTTCGTCGCGAAGCACGGGCGTTGCCTCTTCAAAGCTGGTGTTATCGGCGGCGAGCACGGCATTGATCCGGAAAAGGGCAGGGCCCAAGCTGCTTTCCACCGGGCCGATAACCCCGGGACCTTCGGCAGCAAAGACGGCGTCTGCGGCTGCGGTTGCCAGGCCGCCGCGTTCTACTTCACCCAGTGAGATATCACCCGCTGCCAGCCCACGTTCTGTGATCAAACCTGCAAAGGTCACTTCACCTGCGTCAAGGCGCGTCCGCGCTGCCTCGGCTGCGGCGGTATCCGGGAACACCAACCGATCAACTGCGCGGCGCTCTGGCTGGTTGAACCGGTCAGTCTGGTCGTCGTAGGCCGCGCGCAGATCCTCTTCGGCGATATCCACTTTCGCAACCAAATCTGCCGGGTTCAGCCAGGCATAGGTGATCTGGCGGGTGCGCAACGATCGATAGCCCTCGATGTTTTCATCGTAGTAGGCTTTCAGATCCGCATCTGTCGGGTCGCCAATTTCCTCGTTCAGGGCTTCTGCCGTCAGTTCCGCCCATTCGGCGGAGCGTTCTTCCTGGGCGAAATCAAGCAGCGCTCGGGCACCAGTGCCGGTGCTGTCCACACCGCCAATCAGGGCTGTTTCCAAAATCGCGCGCGCGTTTTCCTTGCGCAGCAGCGATTCGTATTCTGCCGCTGAGATGCCCAATCTATGAGACAGGTAAAATTCATATCCTTCCCGGTCGAACTCTCCGTTCAGCCCGGCGAATTGTGGGTTTGCCAAAAGCGCATCACGCACGGCTTCGTCCCCAACTGACAAACCTTTTGCCGTAACCTCGTTGTTTAGCGCAGCTATCCCAACAACCGCATCCAACACACGGCCGGTTACACCGGATTCCTGTACTTCCACAGGGGACAAGCGTCGGCCCGCTTGTAGGTTCAGGCGTTGCACGGCGGTCTGCAGACCGTTGGCATAGGGCGCAATTTCGATCGGCTCATCACCGACAGAGCCGATGGTGCGGATGGTGCCGCCTGTCAGGCCACCCAAGCCGAAACCGGTCAGGCCGATCATCAAAAGCCCGATGACTATCCACATGGCTTTCGATTGGCCGCTGCCGCGCATCGCATCAAGCATGGGATCCCCTTTGGTTTACTGTTCGTTGCAGCGTTTTAGGGGGCGGCTTTGCAGGGTGCAAGCGCGATACGCGCACGAATGCGTCAAGCGGGCAACGCGCGCAGCCTTTCCGTGACATGGTGCAGGGTTTCGACGTCCACATTGGCAAACGCAATGCGAAGATGTGCCTCTGCCATGCCGGTGCCGCCGTCGCCTTGGGTGGGGCCAAACATGGTCCCCGGCAACAAAAGCACGCCAGCCTGTTCCACAAGCCGCTTGGCCACCGCGTCAGAGGTCTGATCAAACGGGTGGCTGACGTAAGCGAAATACGCGCCGCAGCCCTTAACCTGCCAACCCGGCAGGCTGGCAATGCCGTCTGCCACGGCAGCCCTGCGCCGCAATATCTCGTCGCGCTCGCCTGCCAGCCAGGACCCAAGGTTGCGCATGCCCCAAAGGGCTGCGCGTTGCCCCAGCTGGGCCGGGCAAATGGTGACCGTGTCCAGAAACTTCTCCGCCTGGGCCAGTCGGTCGGTACTGGCCACGATGGCTCCAACCCGGTGCCCGGTCAGGCGGTATGCTTTCGAAAAACTGTAAAGATGGATCAGGGTTTGGTCCCAGTCCGGGTCTTGAAACAGGTCGTGCGGTGCGCTGGTCTGGCTGTGAAAGTCGCGGTAGGTTTCGTCGACGATAAGGGCCAGGCCGTGCGTCCTTGCTAATTCGTAGAAGGCGCGCAGCAGCTCTGCCGGATATTCTGCCCCCGTCGGGTTGTTGGGGCTGACCAAAACAATGGCCCGTGTTGTGCTGTCGATCATTGCTGCGGCCTGGCCCGGATCCGGCAACATGTCGTTGTCACAGGACAAAACGCGGGTTTCTACCGCTGCCATGTCCAGCCACATCTTTTGGTTAAAGTACCACGGTGCGGGCAAAATCACGCTATCTCCGGGTGCGGCAAGCGTGGCTATAGCCGCACAAAACGCCTGATTGCAGCCAGAGGTGATTGCCACTTGGGTGTCAGATATCGAACCGCCGTAATCGCGTGCCCACTCGCTGGCGACCTGCGCGCGCAGGTCGTCTAGACCCAGCACCGGGCCATAGAGATGCGCGCCGGGGTCATTCATCACCATGTCTGCCATGGCGCGGCGCAGCGGCCCCGGCGGTGGTGCGGTCGGGGCTGCCTGGCTGATGTTGATAAGGGGTTTGTCGTCAGGCAGCTGGGCGGCTTCCACCCAACTGTAGGCCTCCATTATTGGCGGGGCGAGCGTGGCGGTAAGGCGCGGGTTGAAGGGGCTTGTACTGTGCATGGGCCGACCCTAAGTCAGCCGCGCCACAGACGAAACCGATTTTCGTGCCCTTGACGCCCGCGCCGCGCGGGCTGATATGGCGGCCATGGCTGCACCCCCGATCCTGACGCTTTCTGATATCTCGCTGACCTTCGGCGGTGCGCCCATTTTCGACGGCCTTTCCGTTGTTGTTGAGCCCGGCAGTCGCACATGTCTGGTGGGGCGAAACGGGTCAGGCAAATCCACCCTGATGAAGGTTATGGCGGGGCTGATGGAGCCTGACAGCGGCGCGCGGTTTGTAAAACCCGGAATGGCTGTCGGGTATATGGACCAACATCCCGACATGACCGGCTTTGCGACGCTCGGTGATTTTGCGACCGATGGTCTGCCAGCAGGCGAGGACTATCGTATCCAGATAGCGGCCGAAGGTTTGAAACTGGCACTGGACCAAGACCCGACGGCGGCCAGCGGTGGAGAACGCCGCCGCGCTGCATTGGCGCGGATTTTGGCGCAAGCCCCGGATCTGATGCTGCTGGATGAACCGACCAACCATCTTGATATTGAAGCGATCACCTGGCTTGAAGATCACCTGCGCGCCACGCGTCAGGCATTTATACTGATCAGCCACGACCGGGCTTTTCTTCGGTCTTTGACCGATGCCACGATCTGGGTGGATCGCGGAGCGGTACGGCAAAACCCAAAAGGGTTTGAGGCGTTCGAGGACTGGCGCGACAAGGTTTTCGAAGACGAAGATATGGCACGCCATAAGCTGAATCGCCTGATCAAGGCGGAAGGGCGATGGGCTGTGGAAGGGATTTCTGCACGGCGCAAACGCAACCAGGGCAGGGTGCGCAGGCTTGCAGGCTTGCGGGCTGAACAGATCTCTCAGATACGCCGCGTTGGACCTGCTGCCATGGCGCTGGAGGCTGGACCGCAGTCTGGAAAACGAGTGGTAGAGGCGCGCGGGATATCAAAGACTTTCGATGCCGGACCCGTTGTTTCAGATTTCAACCTGCGTATCGGACGCGGCGACCGGGTTGCGTTGATAGGCCCAAACGGCGTCGGCAAGACAACGCTTCTGAACATGTTAATCGGTCAGCTGGAACCAGATAGCGGCAGCGTAAAGCTCGGCACCGGCCTGGAAATGGCTGTGTTTGACCAAAACCGTGCAGCATTGAATGATAAAGCGAGCCTTTGGGACACCCTCACCGGTGACAAGGACATTGGGATTTCTGGCAAAAACGACCAGATCCTGGTGCGCGGGTCGCCTAAACATGTGGTGGGTTACCTCAAGGAATTCCTGTTCTCGGAAGGCCAGGCGCGGGGCCCCGTGTCGGCGCTTTCTGGCGGTGAAAAAGCACGTTTGTTGCTGGCTCGCCTGATGGCGAGACCGTCCAACCTACTGGTTATGGATGAGCCGACCAACGATCTGGATGTCGAAACGCTCGACCTGTTGCAGGAGCTCTTGGATGACTACGCTGGTACAGTCTTGTTGGTGAGCCATGACCGCGATTTTCTGGACCGGGTCGCAACCACGAGCATCGTGATGCCAGGCAACGGTTTGGCTGAGGTATTTGCGGGCGGCTGGACCGATGCAAAAGCACAGGGTGCATTTGCGGGTAAAACCCGGACGACATCAGCGCCAAACACACGAAAGCCGAGTGCACCAAAAGAACCACGAAAAGAGGTCGCAAAACTTTCCTTCAAGGAAGAACATCGCCTAAAGGAATTGCCCGACGCAATCGCACGGCTTGAAGCGGAGATATCCAAGCTGGAAGAATTCCTGGCAGATCCTAACCTCTACACAACCGCACCGGCGAAGTTCACCAAAGCAACCGAAGGTCTGGCCGAACGCAAGTCCGCTCTGGCTGAAGCGGAAGATGAATGGCTTACCCTCGCGGAAAAAGCCGAAGCCTTGCAAAAATGAGGCTTGCGCCCCTTATGGCTTCGCACCAACCAAAATTCCAAACCGTCCCAATCTGATCACCACCGTCATGTAAAGCAGCCATAAAACGCCGCAGGTGCCAAAAGAGATGGCCAGAAATTTGGCGCTAATCGACCAATCCATCGGCAAGATCAGCGTGCTGAGCCAGACAATCACTGTCAGGTGCAAACAAAACACCGGATACACTGCTCGGTTAAGCTTGGTTAACAGATCAGATGGCCAGTTCAGGTGCTGTCCGGCAAACCCCACGCAGGCCAAAAGCCAACACCAGATGGCGATTATCCGCACAACTGACCAAACAAAGAAACGACCAGCGCCTTCCCATGTCCAATCTGCGTTCGGCCCAAGATGCAGCCCGATCGGGTCCCAAAAAATCGCGAACAAAAAGCTTGAACTGACACATGCAATGCCAAGGCTCCACCAGCGTAAAACGCGCGCACGATCAAGCGCCGCTGGCGCGCCAGCAAGCCCATAGCCTGCAACGAAAAGGAACAACCAATGGCTGAAGCTTGCCCAGTCACTAATCAAGTCACGAAAGCCAGGGAAGAAAGGGCGCAATGTGAACTCGACGACCAGCAGCGGTAAAATAAGTGTGTAAAGTCGTACGCCCTGCGCAGCCCAAGCCCCCCAAAGTACCACACTGTCCGTGCCGCGCCACCGCATGAAAAGCGGCAAGGTAACAAGGCAGATCAAAAAAAGATACGCAATGAACCAGTAGTGGTGCCAGCTCAGCCGACCCTCGGGATAGGTTCCGTGGCTGAAGAGCCCGATCCAAAAGTTAAGATAACTTCCTTCAAACAGACCATTGTATCTGAATTCCAACCACGTCATCGGCGGTACGATCACCAGAATGCCAAAGGCTAATGGGATCAAAAGTCGCTTCGCGCGGTCGCGTAGGTACGCCCGCGCGGGTCGCCCACGCAGGGCAAAGCAGACACCCATGCCGGACACCAGGAATAAAAGCCCAAGCCGAAATTGATGAGAGAACGCGACAAACATCGACAAGCCGGCGCTGGGCGTGTCGTTCATCGTTGTGGGCAGGCCGTTGGGCAGAAACGCGACGGCGGAATGGAAAAAGATCAAGACGCCAAAGGCGATAACACGAAGCCAATCAAGATCGTGGCGGCGGGCAGGGGGCATTAGGGTTCTCCGTTGTGAATGCCCACACTCCTTGCTGCCAGGTTTGCTTGCCTGGCGCGTCGATTTTGAAAATCAGTCAGGATTAGAAGAAATCAATCAGCTTTATTGCGAGCTCGAAACGCGCTTGGGCTGCATCCTTCGGCATCGCGGAACGCTTTGTTGAACGGCGACAAAGACGAAAACCCGCTGTCATAGGCAATTTCCAGAACGGTTGTCTTTTGCCCTGCCGGATCGGTCAGCCGCTGGCGGGCATGGGCGATGCGGTAGCTGTTGAGAAACGTCGAAAAGTTGCGGTAGCCGAGGTCCTGGTTAATCACACGTCGCAAATGATGGTCCGCCATTCCCAGCGTGATGGCCATCTGCCCAACTGTAAGCCCCTCGGTTCGCCACAGCCCGCCGTCCATTGCCGCAATAACCTTTGCCCGGTCGATTGGGTTGGGATTTGAGGCCGTAGAGTGCGGCTTAACCGGCCACAGATCGCGCGATGCTGAGGTGATCCATACCGTGGCGGCAAGCCCCAAGGCCAAGAATGCCGCGGCCTGCAAAACATAAATCACTGCTGGGAGGGGCATGTCTCCGAATGTGATCTCCACAGTTGTAATGGCGATACCCAGCGCCAGCATCGTCGTCAGGATCGCGCGGCGCAGGATGCGCCGCGCTGGAACCAGATCATCGCGGTCGCCCAAGGCAATCACAACCAGCAACGCCACGTATACGGCAGCCACAGTTAGCCCGCGAAGTGTCGCAATCACCGGGTGCAACGGGATCAAAAAGGAAAGGAGCGACCCTGCCAAGGCTGCGCCTAAAACGGGCCAGTGCTTTTGCAACGTGTCTGAGGTAAATTCCAACATCAACCAGGCGAGAAAAGCGGGGGCCATCGCAGCCCCAACATTCAGGAAGCCGGACAGGGCGCCGTCCGCCCACGTCACATAAGGCGATGACGTCAGCAAATAACACACAAGGGATCCCGACAACCCGATGAGCGCCAACGCCCGTCGCACGTCACCGCCTCGCGCGCCGGAAAGCGCCAGCGTGACCAAAACACCAACGGCACAATACCGAAGCAGTAAGTCCAACTCAGCAAGGATCATGGCCCGAACATGGGCGTAAGGCTCGGTTAAACGCAAGCAGGTCCGTGCCTGCAGTTGAAACGCTCGTGTTGACCGGTTGGAGCCTAAGGGGCAAACAAGGTACAACCGGCGCCGCGGGCGCCGTGCATCAGAAAGGTAGAACTATGGCAGACGCACCCATCGCAGTGGTCACCGGTGGCGCTCAAGGCATTGGTGAGGCTTGCGCGCAGGCTTTGGCGGAAGACGGGAAAAGGATCATCCTCGTAGACATCAACGCCGACAAAGTGGCAGAAACGGCAGCTCGTATGGGTGCTGCGTCTTATGCCTGCGACATGGGTGATGTGGAAGTGGTGAATGCGCTTTTCGACCAGATCGCAGAAGACGTGGGGCCTGTGCGGGTGCTTGTGAACAACGCGGGCGTGGCGATGCCGGGTGATTTCTTAGATTATTCAGTAGCGGACTTTCAGCGCGTGCTCGACATTAACCTGATCGGCGTTTTTGCGGCAACCCAGCGCGCTGCCAAAGCGATGATTGCAGCCGGGCAGGGGGGCGCGATTGTGAATATGTCGTCGATCAACGCGCAGGTGGCGATCCCCGCGATCCCGGCCTACTGCGCCTCCAAAGGGGGGGTGATGCAGCTAACCAAATCCGCGTCTCTTGCCCTTGCCCCGCACAACATCCGCGTCAATGCGGTGGGGCCGGGATCCATTGACATCGATATGATGGCCGGCGTGAACGCCAACCCCGAAGCCATGAAAAACGCAATGTCCAGAACGCCGATGAAACGCATGGGCAGCGCCCGAGAGATCGGCGATGTGGTGGCTTTTCTTGCGTCTGACAAAGCGTCTTATGTTACGGGTGAGACGATCTACGTCGACGGTGGTCGATTGGGGCTGAACTACACGGTGTAGGGCCTTACTTTGGGAATTTGATCGGTTCTTCGACATTCGCTGAAAAAAAGGTAAATTCTCTAGCCGCCCAATTAGCAACGATGCTGGTAATTCTACTTTATGTGCCGTGGCTTGAGATCGGCAGGGTGCGCCACCTCCAGGATTGGTTTTCGAGGGCGTAAGTAACGGTCAGCAATGTGGGACGAAGTGAGCTATCGCTGCGAGTGCGCCAATGGCAGCTTTCGAAAAATGGACCAATCATGGATCCGTGATTTTGACATCAGGCAATTGCGGCCTCCAAAAGACGTCAGGTATGGCTTTCCAAAGCTCTCACCACGGCTAGCGCGGTTTTGGTGGTCGAATTTGGATTTTGCCCGGTAATAAGATTGCCATCGACAACCGTGTGCCCGCCAAGGGGCAAAAACGCCTTGCTGTATTTCATTCCCGCATCTTTCAGCCGCTTTTCCATGTTGTATGGCACAAGCTTCTTCACTCCGGCGATGGTTTCATCGAAATATGAAAAGCCGGTCCCCTTTTTGCCTTCGATCAGGTGTTTGCCGTTGCTCAGCTTAACTTCTGGGAGGACAGCGTTTCCGTGGCAGACGGCAGAAATAATCTTGCCGTTTTCAAACGCCTCGGCCGTCAGCGCGTGCAGCTCGTTGTTTTCAGCAAAGTCCCACATGGCCCCATGGCCGCCCGCGAAAAACACAATGTCATAGCAAGACCAGTCCACGTCTGAAATCGACTTGGTATTTTCAAGCAGCGCCATGAACGTTGGGTCGTCATATCTTCGTCTGGATGCTTTATCGAACACGAAGCGGCCAAGACTTCTCCGGTCGACTGCAACTTTGCCGCCAGCCGGACTGACGATATCGATGTCGATTCCATTCTCTTCAAACACATCGTACGCATGGACAAGCTCTGACATCCAAAGCCCAGTGGGATCGGCTTTTGGTTTTTCAAAATCTGTGTGGTTCGTTGCGATAATCAGCGCTCTCTTTGCAGTCATTGTTCTGTTTCCTCTGTCCGTGGGCGCTCCTTCAATCGCGCCAGTTTGTCTGGCAAAGGTTGTAGTTACATTGTCTGACATGCATAATATCCCAATATTTAACCTCACTATTCGAATTGACCGAACTATGAGACTTCCCCTCGCGAAGCTAGAAATCTTCGATGCGATCGTTCGTGCAGGTAATCTGCGCGGCGCGGCGACAACACTTGGGCTTAAGCCATCAACGGTGAGCTACCAGCTGAAGGAGTTGGAGCAACAAGTCGGATCAGCGCTGTTCATCCGAACTACACGCTCAATAAGTCTGACCGAAGCTGGACGCGCTTTGGCAAAGAGCACGGGTCCAGCATTAGACCAACTGACCGACGGCATGGAAAGCGCGCGAACTGTAAGTCATGCGGCCCGAGGAACTCTGAAGCTAGCGATACCCGATTTGGCTTATCAGCTGTTGGTACGCAATTCCCTGGCCTCGTTCAAAGAACAGTATCCGGAGATAGAAGTCGAAATCTCCATGACAGACGCCCTGTCTGACATTCTGAGCGAGGGCCTGCATGCCGGGTTTCGCCTCGGTGGAATGGTCGCGCAGGACATGATCTCGGTCCCGCTGACCGCACCTTTGGAAACAGTGGTGGCTGCAAGCCCGGAGTATTTGGCAACACATGGCAGGCCGGTCGAACCCTCGGACTTGTTGAACCACAACTGCCTACGCTACCGTTTCCCAAGTTCCGGCAACATCGGTCCCTGGACTTTTAGCGGCCCTGATGGTGCCTATCAGGTCGATATCAAAGGCGGGGTGATCACCGACTCTTCTACCGTCAATATTGAACTCGCTGTTCAAGGGTTGGGGTTAACCTTCACCTTTCGCGGCTATTGTAAGGAACCACTGGAAAACGGGTCACTTGAAGAGGTGCTGACCGAGCATCTGATCACCGTCCCGGCGATCAACGTCTACTTTCCACGCGAATACCGAGAAATGTTACCGCTCAGACTGTTCATTAATCACCTGAAACAATATCGCTCGAAATAGCACCTAACAGGTACCCTAGCACCAAAACCGGACCTTCCAGTAAATCGCAGTATCGGTCAAATTGGGCTCGAACCGGACATACGCCTATTGATTGCTGCTAACGCAACTATGGCCAGAATCGAAGCTGTTCCAAAAAAAGGCCCGCCCTTAGCTCAGAAATGGAGCTGAAGGGCGGGCGTTGTCCCGGGGGATGGGGGGACAACTCCCTGGGCCAGACCTGCCAGCGGCCCAGGGGAAAGGGTCTTAGGTTTCGTCGTTGCTGCGAACCGACAGTGTCACGTCGAGCGACACGCGTTCGCCTTTGCGCAACACTTCCACCTGCGTAGTTGTGTCTGGGTCAAGGGCGGTCACGGAGCGGGTCAGGTCGCGAGGGCTTTCAACCTCTTCCCCGGCAAAGCTCAGGATAACGTCGCCGTCCCGCAGACCCGCCTTTTTGGCAGGTGTTCCAGGCAAAACGCGCTCCACCATCACTCCGGTGCCGGGCTCAAAGCCCAGAACGCTGGCAACCTCTTTGCTAAGCGGTTTGATCTGCACGCCTAACCAGCCCCGCTGGATTTGACCGTCATCGGCCAGGTCCGCGACAATGTTCTGCGCCAGATCGGATGGAACCGCAAAGCCGAGGCCCGCGCTTGTACCAGTTGGGGAAATGATCGCGGTATTGATGCCAATCACATCACCTTCTGCGTTGAACAAAGGCCCGCCGGAATTCCCACGGTTGATGGCCGCATCGGTCTGTATGAAATCAGCCAGGGATCCCGAACCAATAGTACGGCCTTTCGCCGATACGATGCCTGTGGTCACCGTGCCGCCAAGCCCGAATGGGTTGCCGATGGCTATCACCTCGTCACCGACACGCATTTCCTTGGACGAGCCAAAATTGACGGTCGCGTGGTCTTCGCCTTCGATATCAAGCACGGCGATATCGGTCAGGGGATCGGCGCCCACAACCTTGGCCACATATTCGGTGCCGTCGACCAGTTTGACCATCACCTCATCAGCGCCTGCAATCACATGGTTATTGGTGACGATCATCCCGTCTTTTGAGATGATAAATCCTGACCCCAAGCCTTTACGCGGACCGCGTTCCGGCATTTCTGGCAGTTCAGGCAGTCGGTCGCCAAAGCGTTTCTGGAACTGACGATAGCGTTTTTCAAATTCGGTCTCGTCGTCCATATTTGCTGGCTGAACGGCGGATGATACTTCGATGAAAACAACGGCCGGGCTCAGTCTTTCGATGAGATCGGCATAGCCACCGGCAGGTACAGCCGCTGCAGGCGAACTTAGCGCCGTGGCCGCCAAAAGGCCCGCAGCTGTGGTGGCAAGGATAGGTTTGATCATGAGGCACTCCAATGTCTGCTCGTGTTGGACACATCATGGGTCGCCCCCTTTGCAGCGTCCTGTCAGCGGCTATACAAATGTGTAACCTCACTAATCGGTGATTGCGTGAACCGGCCAAGGGGGCCACATATCCGGCATGAAAATCCTTGTAGTGGAAGATGACACGACCGTGGGCGCCTATGTGGCGGACGGTTTGCGCGAAGAGGGCCATAGCGTTGATCTGGTCGAAGACGGGCGCGATGGGCTGATGCGCGCAACTGGTGCTGACTACGACGTGCTGGTGGTGGACAGGATGTTGCCGGGTCTGGATGGGCTGTCGCTGCTTAAAGGTCTGCGGGGGGCGGGTGTGCACACGCCTGCGCTCTTTTTGACCGCGATGAGCGGTGTGGACGACCGGATAGAGGGGTTGAATGCCGGGGCAGATGACTATCTGACGAAACCTTTTGCCTTTGGGGAATTGAGCGCGCGGGTGGCCGCACTTGCCCGTAGGCCCCGCGCGACCCAGCAGGAAACGGTTCTGCAGGCCGGTGATCTGGAAATGGATCTGGTGCGTCGGCGCGTGTCGCGTGCAGGTCACGAAATTGTTCTGGTTCCGCGCGAATTTGCGCTGCTTGAACAACTCTTGCGGGCCAAAGGACGGGTGCAGACGCGCACCATGCTTTTGGAGGCGGTCTGGGACATCAGCTTTGATCCGCAGACCAATGTGGTGGAAACCCATGTGAGCCGCCTGCGCGCCAAGGTGGATCGCCCGTTTGATACCGCGTTGATCGAAACTGTGCGCGGAGCGGGCTACAGGATCAGTGATCGGTGAAGCGGTTCTGGCAATCAACACCGCTACGTTTGTCCGCAGCTTTGGCCGTGTTGTTTGCGCTGGTGTCAGTCGCAAGTCTGGGGGCAACCTATGTGGTCGCCCGCGACGCAGCTGAAGAGACCCTGCGTGAAACCGTGCGGCAAGAAATGCGCGGCCTGCGGGCGACGCCTGACCGGGGCACGTTGGCCAATCTTGTGCGCGCGCAAGCCGATGCCACGGCGCCTGAGCAGCGGATCCTGAGCTATCGCTTGCCCGGTGGCGCGGTCGTTGGCAATGCCGCGTTGATCCCGGAAGGGCAGGGCTACCGCGTCGTGTCGATCCGCGATGGCGACCGGATCACCGGCACCTATATGTCGCTGACCCAGGATGTGCATGGCGGGCTGCTAACGGTTGCGGTAAATGCAGGCCGGGTTGATACCGTGCGCGAGAGTTTTCTGCGCGCGTTCCTGTTTTCGCTGATCCCAACGGTGCTGATTGTTTTGGGCGGCGGGGTCTGGCTGGCGCGGCGGTCGGGTCGCCGGTTGTCGCGCATTGAAACGGCGCTGGATGCGTTGACAGAAGGGGATCTGGCGGCGCGGGTGGCCTCTCCGGTCGGGCGCGCAGATGATCTGAGCCGGATTGGCAAGCGGATTGACCGGATGGCAGCCGCCCAAGAACGCCAGGTCTCTGCCTTGAAACAGGTCAGCGCCGATATCGCCCATGACCTGAAAACACCGGTACAGCGGTTGGCTGTGCTGATGGAACAAATGGTCGACGCAAAAGGCAACGATGTGTCTCAGCTGGCAGATCGCGCCAAAGGGGAGGCGGACGGCATTGTGGCCACGTTCGAGGCGTTGTTGCAAATTGCCCAGATCGAAGGCGGCAGCCCAACGGCGCGTTTTAGCCCTGTGGCACTTGCCCCTTTGGTTGAGACCTTTGCGGAAGTGTATGAGCCTGTGGCTGAAGAAAGCGGGCATAAGTTGGTTGTGGCAGGTGACGCGGCTGAAGTGCAGGGTGACAAAACACTTTTAGGTCAGGTGCTGGCCAATCTGATCGAAAACGCCCTGCGGCACACTCCAACTGGCAGCGAGGTGCGCGTGTCCAGCGGTGCAGAGGCGGGCAGGCCCTGGTTGGAAGTGGCCGATACCGGCCCCGGCATCCCCGATCATGAAATCGAACACGTGACAAAGCGGCTTTACCGGTTGGAGACGAGCCGCAGCACGCCCGGCAACGGGTTGGGTCTGAGCCTGGTCGCCGCCATAGCAGAACTGCACGGCGGCGCTTTGGAGCTTATAGATGCAGACCCGGGGCTGCGCGCCCGTGTTTGGTTGTCAAAATAAGCGGGCTAAGGCCCGCACGCGGTTTCGCGACGAGCCCTGTCTTAGCGGCATGTACCCTGAACCTAATCTGATAGGCTTTTCAATTCAGGCTGGCTCCGGGTGACAGATCAGCTGGCTTAGGATCACCAGCATTTCTAGCGGTAATAGGATGAGGAAATGGAATGCGGTTAAGCCTTATTAATCATCAGGCTATGCGATCTTCTGTTCAGTGGCTTGCCGCTCTTGATGATGGAAACCGCGCACGCAATGCCATCCTGCCATTGCGTGCGCGGCTTACTTTGCTACATGCTGCACTAGAAAAATGGGCCGCATCGACAAAGGGAGCGAAAGCTTTGAAAATACTCGTGTTGCAACATGCGGAAGTCGAACACCCGGGGATTTTCCGGAATTTTCTGGCCGAGGACGGACACAGCTGGGACGCAGTTGAACTCGACAAAGGCGAAACTCCACCGCCGCTTGATGGCTATGACGCGCTTTGGGTCATGGGTGGGCCTATGGATGTCTGGCAAGAAGACGAGCATCCCTGGCTGAAAACTGAAAAAGTGCTGGTTCGCGAAGCTGTGGAAGAGCGCGGCCTGCCGTTTCTGGGGCTGTGCCTGGGGCACCAGTTGCTGGCCGAAGCACTTGGCGGTGAGGTTGGCCCCTCCAAAGAACCGGAAATCGGCGTGATGGAAGTCCAACTGACCGAAGATGGCGCCTCTGGCATATGGATGGACGGCCTGCCGGAACGGTTTGAATGTTTGCAATGGCATTCAGCCGAGATCACACGACTGCCAGCGGGCGCGCAGGTTCTTGCGACGTCACCAGCTTGTGCGGTTCAGGCGATGAAATGGGGTACGCGGGCCTATTCGGCGCAGTTTCATGTGGAAGTAGAAGCAGAAACGGTGCGCAATTGGGCGGAAATCCCAGAATATGCCTCAGCCTTAGAGAAAGCCATGGGGGACGGTGCCCTGGCGCGGCTGGATGCAACTGTGGCAGACCGGATGAGTGCCTT
Source organism: Pseudomonadota bacterium (assembly GCA_039030095.1). GTDB lineage: Bacteria > Pseudomonadota > Alphaproteobacteria > Rhodobacterales > Rhodobacteraceae > Amylibacter. The sequence continues at coordinate 48,626 of JBCCET010000010.1, forward strand.
CAACGATACGGCGGAACGGCTTTACATAAATTGGTTACAAACCGCCGCACGGACCTGATGCGTCACGCCTCCGCCGCGCGCATCAGGGATAGGCGCGCGGTTTCCAAATGCTCTTTCATATTGGCTGCTGCTCTTTCCGGTTCGCGGCTACGGATCGCATCGACCACCGCCCTGTGTTGGGTGTTGTAGGCCTGGATGATGTCTTTATCGAGCGTCAGTTGGCGCATACGGGTCCATTCATCAAACGTACGCACGGCGGTGATCTGACTGATCAGCCAGATCAGCAATGTGTTCCGCGTGGCTTCTACAAGGGCGCGATGAAAGACGGTATCTGCTTCGGCAAACGCCGCAGGATCATTGACTGCCGCCTCCATAAGCGCGCACAGTTCTTCCAGTCGTTCCCAGTCCTCTCTTTTGCCGTGCAGCACGCATAGCCTGCAGATATGTGGTTCCAGCGCGAAACGGGCGTCGATCAGTTCCAGCGGGGCTGCCTCATCCAGCGCGGCGGGAATTTTATCCGGCTCCTGTGTGGTGACATAGGTGCCGCTACCGGCGCGTGTCTCAAGCAGGCCTTCTTTCTGCAATTGGTTGAGTGCTTCGCGCAGGGTGTTGCGCGCTACGCCGAAACTTTCCGCCATTTCCCGGGACGAAGGTAGTCGCTCGAATCGTTGGTATTCGCCGTCTTCGATCGCTCGGCGCATCATGGTAGCCACAACCGCAGCGTTTTTCCGGGCCATAGGCTCCCCTGACTTATGATCCAATTCTGATCCAAAAATAACCAATTTCTGATCAAAAGCAAGGAATTGGTTCAAAAAGAAGTTGATTTTGGTCTTTTGGTCAGCCTTATTAGGTTCAACGGCGCGCACAGCAGCGTCGGGAAATTCTGGGAGAAACGGCTAACATGGCCATGCAGCACTTCAATCTTGATGCAGCCAGCGGTTTTGCAACCGGGCCGCGGACCATTGAGAGTGCGCCCTGTTTTTCTGACGAATCTGCTACCGCTGTATCCACAAGCCTGAACTGCAAACTGCACCAAGAGCCCCTGATTCAAGGGCTAGTGAGGCCCATGCACTGACCTAGCCCATCTTTGGCACCAGCGCCTTAAGAGCGCCGGGCCAAGCCCAGCAAGGAGAGAGAAAAATTGGCAACTGATCTGGAACGATTTGTCGAGGCCCCTGGCCGGGACGAGAAGATCAAGCAAGTCCGCGAAATGATTGACCGGATGGGGATTGAGTATCTCTATCTTCAATTCGTGTCTGTTACCGGCAAGGTGATGGGCAAGGGCATTCCGTCGGACCATTGGGAAAGCGTTGCGACCAAGGGCTTCCAGCTCGTCTATGGCGCTACAGTGAACCTGTTCACCGACCGCGCTGGCAACTACTTGGGCTACGGCCCCGAAGCTGCCGAGTTGATCGGTATCCCAGAGCCGGAAACATTCATGCAATTGCCTTGGGCGCCCACAATCGGCCGCTTTTTCTGCACACTCTTCCGCAACCGGGAAGAAAAAGAAAATCCAGGCGGTTACCTGACCTCTGACAGCCGCGGCAACTTGCGCCGTCTGCATGAAGAGTTCACCGCAAAGCACGGCACCAAGCTGCGCATCGGCACCGAGCCAGAGATGATGTGGCTTAAGTTCGACGAGAACGGTAAGCCGAAGGACGGCTTCTCAAAGCCTTACTGCTATCATATTGACCAGTTCGAAAGCCTGCGTCCGGTATCCATGCAGGTGATCCGCTACGCCCGTAAGATGGGTCTCGACATGATCCAGGGCGACCATGAGGACGCACCGGGCCAGTTGGAACTGAACTGGATGTTCGACGACGTGCTGCGTAACGCCGACCGTCTGACGACCTATCGCCAGATCTGTGCCCAGGTGGCGCGGGAACATGGTATCTTCGCCTGCTTCATGACGAAGCCGTTCATGGGCGTGTCGGCATCCGGCTGTCACCATAACATGTCGCTGTGGCGAGGTGGTGAAGACCAGATGGTCAAATGCGGCAACGACCCGGATGATCTGCCGGGCATGGCCGACAACTACATGTACGTCAAAGGCGGCGACAACACGTTCATGCCAGATGACGACGACCCGCAGATGCCTGGGGCAGAGGGCCTGATCGCAATCGGCGGTGTTGTGAAGCACCTGCAAGCGCTGACAGCTATCGGGTGTTCCACGGTGAACTCTTACCGCCGTCTTTGGGACACGGGTTTCTGGGCGCCGGTCTTCGCCGACTGGGGCTTCCAGAACCGCACCACGGGTCTGCGGGTTTCCGCACCGGGCCGGTTCGAATACCGCTCCGTCGACTCGATGGTGAACCCGTACATCATGGGCTCCACATTGCTGGCGGCCATGGATGACGGCATCGACAACAAAGTCGATCCCGGCGCGCCGGAAGAGCGTAACATCTACGACGCCATCAAAGAGGGTAAAGACGTCAAGAAATTGCCGATGTCCCTCGGCGAAGCTCTCGATCACCTGGAGGGCAGCGAAGTTGTCCGCAAGGGTATGCCGGGTGAGATGTACCGTTTGTACGATGAATATAAACGGGATGAATACGCCCGCTTCATGTCCACAGTGACCGACTGGGACAACGATACCTACATGGAGTGCCTGCCTTAATAAGGCGGCGCATGACCAATTGAGGGGTGCGTGCCAGTGCGCGCCCCTGTCACCACACATTACCTAAGGGAGGCGCACCGCTATGTGCGGAATCGCAGGAATTATCCATAAGGGCAAATCGAGCAATGTCGGCGGTGAGATGACCGCGATGCTCCAGGCGCTCAAGCATCGGGGGCCCGACAGTACCGGGTACGCCGTATATTCAGAGGGCCGGGACCCAAAAGAATACATCATGCGCATCAAGGTCGCAGAGGCCGAGGACCGGGCTATTGGCCACGGTGCGGGCAAGTTGATGGCTGACCGGGTTGCCCGGGTTGATGCCATTCTCGAAGAGCACGGCGCGAAGGTGATTTCCAAGGAAGCACCTGTCGAACACGCCCTTCGTTACATTCTGACCCATGACGGTGACACACCCGCCATGGCTGAGCACATCGAAGAGGACAAGGGCACCGAGATCCTGTCCATGGGCAACGGTCTGGAACTGATCAAGGACCTTGGCGATGCCACGGTTGTATCAGACGCCTATGGCCTTGATGAGTTCAATGGCACTCACGGTATCGGTCACACGCGGATGGCCACGGAATCGGATGTGGATATCAAATCCGCGCACCCTTACTGGGCGTTCCCATATAACGATATTTCGGTCGTGCATAACGGGCAGATCACAAACTACTGGATCATGCGCCGCGAAATGGAACGCAAGGGCCACCGCTTCCAGTCGAACTGCGACAGCGAATTGCTGGCCGTCTACACCGCACACAACCTCGCCAATGGGGTTACGCTGGAAGACAGCCTACGCCGGTCCATCGACGAGATCGACGGCGTGTTCACCTATCTGGTGTGCACCAAAGACCAACTGGGCATGGCCAAGGACACCATGGCCGCCAAACCACTCGTGCTCTACGAAAGCGATGACCTGATCGCCATGGCCTCTGAAGAGGTCGCGATCCGCGCCATCCTTCCGCATGAAATTGACACCACTGATCCCTACGATGAGGAGGTCCGCGTATGGCAAGCGTAAGTGACGCAGAACTCAAGTCCATGACCCAGGAAGAACGGGTCAAAGCCTTGGGCATGACCACGGACCAGCTGACAGGCCGGTCCATGTATATGGAGTTCGACCCGGATGCGACCGAACGGTTCGCATACCCATGGGCCCCAGACGTGGATTTCAACAAGCGGACAGAGCTTGACTGCGACGGCATGACAGCAACCGAAGTCAACTCCAGCATGCGCGACCTGATGGCCGAAGGCTTTGGGACAATCGTGTTGAAGAACCCGCGCGGGATGCACTCGCTGGGTGTGGGCGTCCTCAACAAGTTGAACCTGATCATCGAAGGGTCCACCGGCTACTTCGCAGTGGGCCTGATTGACGGGCCAAACGTGCGCATCAATGGTCGTGTAGGCTGGTCCTGCGGCGAAAACATGATGTCCGGCACCGTTATGATCGAGAAAAACGCAGGCTCTACCTTCGGGGCGGCCATGCGTGGCGGCGATCTGGTGTGCAGAGGCTCCGTTGGGTCGCGTACTGGCATCGACCAAAAGGGCGGCACGATCATCGTGGGCGGTGATACCGGCGCGCTTTCGGGCTTCATGATGCAACGTGGGCGCATGGTTGTTTGCGGCAACGCGGGCAAGAACCTGGGCGATTCCATGTACGACGGCACGATTTATGTGGGCGGTGAAATCAAATCGCTCGGCGTTGATGCTGTCGAGGAAGAATTGACAGAGCTCGACCGCGCCTGGTTGACCCGCAAGCTGAGCCAGTACGGCATGATGCCGGACGGCGGCGTGGACAACTACACCAAAGTCGTGGCGGGCAAAATGCTCTGGAACTACGACAACCTCGAACCGAACGAGAAAAAACTGATCCTCTGAGGGACGACCCCGGCCACGTTGCCGGGGATGCCCGAACGGACCTTATGAAAGGATAAAGACCATGGCTGACGGAGGCCAAAACAAGAAACCGGCGCTGGCACGCGATGTGAACCGCATCGGTGACAGCTTCATCTTCCCGCCGCGGGTGATGGATGACATCCACATCAAGGCCGAGCTTGGCCGCTACCGCATGCGGGGCTTCTCGCTCTTCAAAAAGATCCCACACTGGGATGACCTGACGTTCCTGCCCGGCACGCTTACGCGCTTCGTTATCGAAGGGTATCGTGAAAAGTGCGAAACCCAGACCATCATCGGTCCACGCGCGAAAAAGCCGCTGGTGCTGGATGTTCCGGTCTATGTGACGGGCATGTCCTTTGGCGCACTGAGCTATGAGGCGAAGACCGCGCTCGCGCGTGGTGCGACCATGGCAGGTACAGCTACCTGTTCTGGTGAAGGCGGGATGATCCCGGATGAGCGCCGCTATAGCTCTAAGTGGTTCTACCAGTGCATCCAGTCCCGCTACGGGTTCAACCCGCACCACCTGGTGCTGGCGGACGGCTGTGAATTCTTCATCGGTCAGGGCTGTAAGGTTGGCCTTGGCGGCCACCTGATGGGTCAGAAAGTGACTGACCAGGTTGCTGAGATGCGGTCTTTGCCTGCGGGCATTGACCAACGTTCGCCTGCCCGTCACCCTGACTGGCTGGGCCCGGACGATCTGGCGCTGAAGATCCAGGAAATTCGTGAAGCCACTGACTGGCAGATCCCGATCCAGCTGAAACTGGGTGCCAGCCGCGTTTATGACGACGTACGCATGGCGGTCAAATGTGACCCAGACTCGATCTACATCGACGGCATGGAAGGCGGCACGGGCGCTGGCCCGCACCTCGCTACTGAGGACACCGGTGTTCCGGGCATGGCGGCGATCCGTCAGGCACGCAAGGCCATCGACGATCTCGGCAAGCGCGGTGAAATCAGCCTCGTTTACGCTGGAGGTATCCGGAATGGTGCCGATGTGGCCAAGGCAATTGCCCTGGGCGCGGATGCAATCGCGCTCGGCCACTCGGTCATGATGGCGCTGAACTGCAACAAGGACATCCCAGAAGCCAACTTCCCAGAGGAAATTGGTGCGGAGCCAGGTTATTGCTACCACTGCCACACGGGCCGTTGCCCGGTTGGCGTGGCCACGCAGGACCCGGAACTGCGCAAGCGGCTTGACCCCGATGAAGCAGCGGAGCGGGTGTACAACTTCCTGCACACGCTGACGATCGAGGCCCAGCTCTTTGCACGCGCCTGCGGCAAGACCCATCTGCACAGCCTGGAACCAGAAGATCTGGCCGCGCTGACGATGGAAGCCTCTGCCATGGCGGGTGTCCCGCTGGCCGGCACCAGCCACACGGTTGGCGTCGAAGACTACCACCACTTGTAAGGAGGACTGCAGCTATGGCTGGAACACAGTATCGCGGGTCCGAAATCAAGGACGTCAACCAGTTCATCGACGATGCCGCTGGGCTCGGCTCTGAGCGGGAGAAAGAGATCGGCCAGCACATCGGGTATCGCTACGATGTGAACCTCGTGCCCGATTACAATCGGATCACCCCGTTTCTGTCGAAGTACATGGAGTACATGGGCTGGGACGACCTGAACTGGCTCGAAGACATCCACATGGGCTACGAAGAGGGCAAACCTGCCGTCTTCGACCGCAACATCAACGGCTGGGTGCGTATCCCTGACACGATTTCATTGCCGGACAACCAGCAGGATCGTGATATGATCGCGCGGGAACTTCTGTTGAAGTTCCAGATGTCGGATAGGCACCCGCTGGTGATGCTCAGAAAGGCGTATATGAAGTTCTAAAGAATGGTCCGCGTGGTTAAATTTCTGTGCTTTTTGACCCGGCTCCTGCCGCAGGTGGCTTTTGTTATCTGTCCGGCAGGGGGGCGGGTCGGCCAAAGCCCAGTCACAAAGGTGTTGGCAGCATGAGTTCGATGGGTGGCGTTTTAGGTGTCAGCTACTCGGATTCGCCGTTGCGTAAGGCATTCATGCATTGGCAGTGCCGGGTGCGGCAAATGGCGATGCGTGACTATGAAGGCCGCCCGGACGACGCAATCACGCCGGACCTCTATATGCCCGGTGAAGACACGCCGATGGGTGCGGTGATCACGCTGATCAACAAGGCACCCAGCTACTCGGTCACACCCGAGTTGCAGCATATGGCGCGCAAAACGAATGATCCCGCCCAGCGGCGAGATCAGGCGATCCAGTTTTTCTCTGCCACCTACTACCAAAAGGCGGCGGAGTTTTCGGACATCCTGACCTCTACTTTCCCGCCGGGGTCCCCCGGGGCCGCTGCAATTCGCGAAGCCGGTGAGGTGCGTTTGGTGTTTGAGGCCTATGCCCAGCGGTTCGATCTGACATGCAAGGTCTGGCGATTGGCCGCCCACAACCCGCTGCGCGCGTCGACCATGGCCCACAACCTTTTGTTCAATCCGACCCTGCATGCCGAGACTGAAGTCTTGGGGTTTGAACCGGACTGGGCGCGGTCGACCTCGGAACAGGGGGGCTGATCATGGCCTACGGATATGTCATCGCCCAGATCAATGTGACAGACACCGTGGCCTATCCCGACTACGTAGCCCAGGTTGGCCCTACTATCGAGCGCTTCGGCGGCCAGTTCCTGGTCCGCGGTGGCCGATCACAGAGCTTTGAGGGTGAACCACCGGGCGACCGCAATGTGATTATTCGTTTCCCCAGTTTTGGTGCAGCACAGGACTGGTATCATTCTGAAACCTATGCTCCAGTAAAGGCGCTGCGCATGGCGGCATCAACCAGCGTCCAAACGATTGTGGAAGGTGTAGAATGACAAAACGGGTTTGTATTATCGGGGCAGGGCCTTCAGGGCTTGCACAATTGCGCGCGTTTCAGTCTGCCGCCAAGTCGGGCGCCGATATCCCTGAAATTGTGTGTTACGAAAAGCAAGCCGATTGGGGCGGTTTATGGCGCTACACCTGGCGCACCGGTGTCGATGAGCATGGCAACCAGTGTCACGGGTCCATGTACCGCTACCTATGGTCCAACGGCCCGAAAGAGGGGTTGGAATTCGCCGACTACACCTTCGAGGAACACTTCGGCAAACCCATCGCCAGCTATCCGCCGCGTGCGGTCCTGTTCGACTACATCAAGGGTCGGGTTGAAAAGGCTGGGGTGCGCGACTGGATTGAGTTCAACACCATCGTACGTGACGTGCGCGTAGTGGATGGCGGCTACGAGGTCACCACCCGCAACGAAGAAACGGACAGCGAAAAAACCGAAGTCTTTGACCATGTGGTTGTAGCTTCCGGTCACTTTTCTGTGCCCAACGTCCCGGAATATCCGGGTTTTGACACTTTCAACGGCCGCATCCTGCACGCTCACGACTTCCGCGACGCGCGGGAGTTTGCAGGTCAGGATATCCTGCTGGTCGGTGCCAGCTATTCGGCCGAAGACATCGGTAGTCAGTGCTGGAAGTACGGCGCCAAGACCATCACCCAGTCCAGCCGCAGCGGGGCCACGGGGTACGGATGGCCCGACAACTGGACGGAGATTGCGGTGGCCATTGAAAAGGTGGAAGGCAAGACCGTTACTTTCACTGATGGTTCATCGAAACAAGTCGATGCGATTATCCTGTGCACGGGCTACAAGCATCATTTCCCGTTCCTGCCCGATGCCTTGCGCCTGAAAACGGCGAATATCCTGGCCGCAGATGACCTTTACAAAGGTGTGGTCTGGAACGCCGATCCAAATGTTTTCTACCTTGGCATGCAGGATCAGTGGTACACGTTTAACATGTTCGACGCCCAAGCCTGGTATGTTCGCGATATCATCATGGACCGTATTGCGGTGCCTGATCTGGCCGCGCGTGAAGCTGATGTGAAGGCTCGAAAAGACGCCGAAGCTGCACTGGAAGATGACTACGCCTGCATCGACTATCAGGGCGCCTACACCAAAGAACTTATTGATGAGACGGATTACCCGTCTTTCGATATCCAGGCCGCCAATCAGGCTTTCTATGAATGGAAAAAACACAAGAAGAAGGACATCATGACCTTCCGCAACAACGGGTACACAAGCCCGATGACAGGCACCAAGGCGCCGCCGCACCACACACCGTGGAAGGATGCGCTTGACGATAGTCTGGAGGACTACCTCCAGATTTAGCAACCGGTCGCCGCGGCGGTCTTCGCGGCGGCTGAAAATTGGCCAACCGGGCCATCCAACAGGGAGAAGAAAATGAAAAAACTCACAACAATTTTGGCAGCCGGTGCTCTGGCAGCTGGAGGCGCGGCGCAGGCCGAAGACTCCAGCGATCCGATTGTTATCCCGATCCACAACTGGTCCAGCCAGATTGTGATGTCGAACGTCGTCGGCCAGATGTATGAAAGCATGGGTCTGAACGTGGAATATGTGACCACGGACAGCCAAGCGGTTTACGAGTCGGTGCGTCTGGGCGACGTAACGCTGGAGCTTGAAGTTTGGGAAGGTGCCTTCGGCGCGTCTTACCGGGCTGCTCTGGCCAAAGGTGGTATGGTCGACGCGGGTGAGCACAACGCTGTAACACGCGAAGACTGGTGGTACCCAATGTGGACCAAAGAAGCCTGCCCAGGCCTGCCAAGCTGGGAAGCCCTGAACGATTGTGCAGCGCTTTTCGCCACAGCTGAAACCGGCGACAAAGGCATGTACCTTGACGGTCCTGTGGACTGGTTGAAGCACGGCCAGGAACGCGTTGCGGCCCTGGGCATGAACTTCACCGTGGTCAATGCTGGTTCGGCTGCTGCTCTTTGGGCTGCAATCGGCGCTGCTGAAGCAGACAAAAAGCCAATCGTGGTCTTCAACTGGACACCAAACTTCGCCGAAGCTGTCTGGCCAGGTGAGTTTGTTGAATTCCCAGAGTGGGAAGCAGGCTGTGACAAAGATCCATCCGTTGGTCCTAACCCAGACGCGCTTTACGACTGCGGCAACCCTGCCAGCGGTTACCTGCGTAAAGTTGCGCACCACGAGATGACCGCAAAATGGCCATCGGCTTACTGCGTTCTGTCCAACATCAGCTTCACCAACCCGCAAATCGCGGAAATGGCGAAACTGGTCGACACAGACGAACTGGAGCCAGAAGAAGCTGCTGAAGCATGGCTCTCTGCCAACAAAGATGCAGTTCAGCCTTGGATCGACGCCTGCACAGGTTAAGATCTAGCGTACGTCAAAATTTTGTGTCGCCCCTTTGGGGCGGCACTTTTCGCCAGAAGGGCAACCAAACATGTCATCCAGCCAACCGGTTATTTCAGCACAAAACGTCTGGAAGCTGTTCGGGCCAGACCCGAAAGGGTATCTGCGTAATATGCCTGAGGGCCACAGCTATGAGGCGATCAGCGCCGACGGCTATATCGCGGGCGTGAAAGACGTCTCGCTTGATGTGGCCAAGGGTGAAATGCTGGTGATCATGGGGCTTTCCGGCTCCGGCAAATCCACCTTGGTGCGTTGTTTTTCGCGGCTTCACGATATTACCGGCGGATCTGTTTCCGTCGACGGACAAAACATCGGTGCTTTGTCGGAAAAAGAACTGGTAGAACTACGCCGGTCCAAAATGGGCATGGTTTTTCAATCCTTTGGCCTGTTGCCGCACCGTACGGTGCTCGACAACGTGGCTTTCCCGCTGGAGATGCGCGGCCAGGACCGTCACACGCGGCGGGCCCGCGCGCTAGAGGTGATAAAACTCGTGGGTCTTGAGGGCCGTGAGGAGTATTTTCCGCGTGAATTGTCGGGTGGCCAGCAGCAGCGCGTGGGGATCGCGCGTAGCCTGGCAATTGAGCCCGACATCTGGTTTCTGGATGAGCCGTTCTCTGCGCTTGATCCACTGATCCGCCGCGAAATGCAGGAGGAATTCCTGCGCCTGCAAGATATGCTGGGCAAGACGATTGTTTTCATCACCCACGACTTTGATGAAGCACTGCGTCTGGCAGACAGAATTGCCATCATGAAAAACGGGGCAGTCGAACAATGTGACACGCCGGACAAAATCGTGCTGAATCCGGCCACGGAATACGTGGCGAAGTTTACTGAAGAAATCGACAAAGCCCGCGTGGTCCACGCTCACGTGTTGGTGGAAGCGGGGCTGACCGCCGAAGGGCAGCCCGTGGCGGCGGATGCTACAATCCATTCGTTGGCTCGCCGGCTGATCGAAGACACTGCACCTGCAATTCCGGTTCAAATGCCGGATGGGTCCATGGCTGCAATGCCGCGGGAAGCTGCGATCAGCGTGCTGTTGGGCTCCAACTCATGACCGACGCTACCGCCCAAACGGAAACCGCCACTGCGCCGTCCCGCACGATGCCGCGGACCGTGTCCCTTGGGCTGGCATGCCTTGCGCTGGCCGCGATCATTTTGGTACTCAAGCCAATTTTGCCTGGCTGGGTCATTCGTTTGCCGGAAGCAGCCATCCTGCCTTGGGCCAACTGGCTCGATATCGGTTTTGACTGGTTGCAAAACGACTTAGGCTTGATCAACGTCACGCGTGAAATTTCCAGCTGGCTTGCCTTTTTCATCGATGCGGCCGCCAACATTCTTTACGGGAAAAGCCGCTGGCCCCGGCTGGATGCACTGCCATGGGCCGCTGTTGCAGGGGCAATGACGGTTCTTGGCTATGCGCTCGGTGGTTGGCGTTTGGCATTGCTTACTGGCGGGACGTTCGCGTGGACCGCCCTTATGGGGCAGTGGAAATGGGCGATGGAGACGATGAGTGTCATCGTCGTGGCCGCACCTGTGTCGTTTATGATCGGTCTTCTGCTGGGCGTTTGGGCCTGGAAAAACCACATCGTCGATCAGGCTCTGCGTCCGATCCTGATGGTGCTGCAGACCCTGCCATTTTTCAGCTATCTTTTGCCGGCGGTGATCTTCTTTAAGGTTGGCCCCACAGCAGCGGCAGTGGCGACGATCGTCTACGCAATGCCGCCGATGATTTTGATGACCACAGTGGGGCTGAAAAAGGTATCCTCCGAGGTGGTAGAAGCGGGCTACATGTCCGGCTGCACCCGGTGGCAAATGCTCACGCGTGTCTACTTGCCGTCGGCGCGCACGGATATCCTGGTGGGGCTGAACCAAGTGATCATGCTGTCACTCGCCATGGTTGTCCTGACCGCGTTTATCGGCATGCCGGGCCTGGGTGCAAAGCTTTTGGCCATGATGAATAGTTTCAAGCTGGGCCGCAGTTTTGAGATCGGCGTGACGATTGTATTGCTCGCTGTGACGCTCGACCGGCTTTCGAAAGCTTGGGTCGTGCAACAGCCGACACACTACGAAAAAGGCACGCCGTGGTGGCGCCGCAATCTGCTGCTGTTGATCGGTGTGGGGACGTTCATCTTCTTTTTGGTGATCGCTCAGTACATTCCGATCCTGGCGGAAGTCGGCCGTCGGCAAAGCTTCTCTCAAGGCAAAGAAATCGACGGTATCATCAAAGGTTTCCTGGCTTGGGATCCGGTGCAAGCCGTGACTGGGTTCCTGCGGTACTTCTTCAATGTTTGGGTCTTGGTGCCGACGGAGAAAGCACTTCTCTACGTGCCGACGTTTGGGTTGATCGTGGCAATCACGGGCGTTTGTTTCCTTCTTGGCGGATGGCGTCCCGCGCTGATCGGTCTGCTGTTTTTCAGCATGGTTGCCTGGCTTGGCTGGTGGGACAGGGCCATGCTGACGTTGCATTCCGTGCTGACGGCGACGATCCTGGCGTTCCTATTTGGTATGCCGATGGCGATCTGGGCGTCGCGATCAGAAGCGGCGTCGCGCCGTATGATCCTGATTTGCGACACGGCCCAGACGTTCCCCAGTTTCATCTATCTGCTGCCCGCCATCATGCTTTTCGGGGTTACACCGATCACCGTTATCCTTGCGATCCTGATTTTCACCATGGTCCCGGTGATCCGTTACACAATTGAGGGTCTGCGCGGCGTGCCACCGGAGTTGAATGAGGCCGCCGATATGTCAGGCGCCACGTGGCGGCAAAAGCTGATGAACGTGCAGTTGCCAATGGCCATGCCGACTATTGCCGTCGGTCTGAACCAGGCGCTCGTCTTCGCGTTTTTCATGGTCATCATTGCCGCCTTTATTGGCACACGCGATCTGGGTCAGGAAATGCAGCGCACACTGGCAGGCACCAACCTGGGCACAAACTTCACGCTCGGCTTCTCAGTCGTGTTCATGGCGCTGACCTTTGATATCGCCATCAACGCCTGGGCCACGCGCCGTCGCAAAGCACTGGGGCTTTAGCCATGAATAAGCCAACCTTTGTTGAACATCCCTGGGAACGACCGGCGGAGCGGGCAGGGGTTATAACACCTGGCCTGCCCATTCTGCCTCACGGGGTGGAACGCCACCCGGTTCCCGGCGGCGGAACACGCGCCGTGCCGATCTTCAAAGGTGATGAGATAAGCGTGCTCGACAAGCAGGGCTTGCAGCAGGCAGAGTTGGTGTTCTTCACCCCCGACAAGCGGTCCGATGCTGGGCTTTTGGGCCGACAGGGACATGGGCGACCGGACCGGACGATCCAGACCTTGGCCCAAGGCGACAAGTCTGGCTTGAAGGTGTTGAACGCACTGAAAATCGCAGGCTTCGAATTGGGCAAGGGCGACGCAATCCACCTTTTTCCGGAGGGTAGCCTGCCCGGAGAGACGGAAACTATGGTCGCCGACAGCGACGGCATGGTGATCTGCGCAGCCCCCGGTGGCCCCATGCGGCCCGAAAACCATGACGTGCCGACGGAGTTGATGCTCTATATCCGCCGCGCCGATCCTGCTGCAGCCAAAGATGCCGCTGGCCCGCCAGACCCACTGGCAGACCCGCTGGAAGACATCAATATCCAACCAGGCCAAGCACAGGCTTACGAAGTCAAAGCTGGTGAATACATTCAGATCCTCGACGTTCAGGGCCGCGAATGCAGCGATTTTCAGGCGTTTTCCGCGCGCGCGCTCGACAAAGGGCTGGAACGGGAAATCGACCCGACAACCACACGTTCTTTGATGGGCAGCCTCTATCCCGCGCCCGGGATATTCTCCAAATACTGGTCATCGGACCAAGAAGCGCTGGTAGAGATTGTCCAGGACACCTGCGGGCGGCACGATACCTTTGGGCTCGCTTGCACCGCACGGTATTATGAGGATCTGGGCTATCCAGGTCACCTCAACTGCTCCGACAACATGAACACCGATCTGGCCCGCTATGGCATCCGCCCACGCGGCGGCTGGCCTGCGATAAATTTCTTTTTCAACACCATGCTGGACGAAACAAACGCCCTAGGCATGGATGATCCGTGGTCACGTCCCGGCGACTACGTGATGCTCAAAGCACTGACCGATCTGGTTTGCGTGTCCAGCGCATGCCCGTGTGACGTGGACCCGGCCAATGGTTGGAACCCCACAGATATCCAAGTGCGAACCTACAAAGCGACCGAAGATTTCAAACGATCTGTCGGCTATAGAAAATCAGCGGAGGCTGACGTGGAAGACACCAAGCAAACTGCGTTTCACGACTGTTTTGCCCGGCACACCCGCGATTTCGTGGAATACGCGGGTTACTGGCTGCCGAACAGCTTTCCCACTGTGGGAACCATCGGCGAATATTGGGCCGTGCGCGAAAAAGCGGCCGTTATGGATCTGTCTCCCCTGCGCAAGTATGAGGTCACAGGCCCCGACGCGGAAGAGCTGATGCAGCTTTGCGTGACGCGCAACATGAAGAAGCTTGCCGTGGGTCAGGTTAGCTATACCGCCATGTGTTACGACCATGGCGGCATGATCGACGACGGCACCGTCTACCGTCTGGGCGAGACGAATTTACGCTGGATTGGAGGCAACGACGACAGCGGGCTATGGCTGCGCAAGCAGGCACAGGAACGCGGGATGAATGCGTGGGTGCGCAGCTCCACGGACCAACTCCATAACATTGCGGTTCAAGGCAAGCTGTCGCGTGAGATAATGAGCCAGATTTTCTGGACGCCACCAACCCAGCCCACAATTGAAGAACTGCCATGGTTCCGGCTGACCATTGCGCGGGTAGGGGACTACAACGGCACGTCGGTGGTGATCTCTCGCACCGGATACTCAGGCGAACTTGGGTATGAGATCTTTTGCCACCCCAAAGACGCGACCGAGATTTTTGACCGCGTGTGGGAGGTCGGTGAACCACTGGGCATGAAACCCCTTGGCCTTGCCGCACTCGACATGATGCGGATCGAAGCCGGGTTGATCTTTGCGGGTTCTGAGTTTGATGACCAGACCGATCCGTGGGAGGCGGGCATTGGCTTCACCGTTCCGCTGAAGTCCAAGACCGACGATTTCATCGGCCGCGCGGCGCTAGAGGAACGAAAGGCGCACCCGCACCGCAAGCTTGTAGGTTTTGAGATTGAAAGCGGTATCGTCCCTGCAGCGGGTGACTGCGTTCGGATCGGCAAGGCGCAGGTGGGAGAGATCACGTCGGCCATGAAATCCCCGATCCTGGGCAAGGTCATTGCGCTCGGCCGAGTCAGCTTGACCCACGCGGAACCGGGAACCGAGATTGAGATCGGCCAGTTGGACGGCCTGCAAAAACGCCTGCGCGCACGCATCGTGCCGTTCCCGCATTTTGATCCGACAAAAGAGCGGGTGAAGGGTAACTACGACTAGGCCGCTCGCACCCCGGTCCCACCGTTTCTCAGGGCCTCAAAGGCGACCGCGTGGGAAAATCTGCGTGCGTGATAAGCTTTTGCGCCGTCGTTTCAGCGGCTTCAAGCGCGCCTTCAAGGAACCCTCCGAAGCCACGGGCTGTCTCTGTCGATGACAGGTGCAGCGTGTCATCCCACAGCCCGGTCAAATTGGGCGGCAAGCCGTAAGCCGGATGGCCGTGCGACGCGCCCCGATCCAAAGGTCGCGCGATTTCCGGGATTGTCGCCCAATCTTGCAGCACGATGTCGAGCGGGTTTGCCAGGTCTTCGCCGAGAAGTGCCACCAACTGGGCCTTAGCCAATTCCAATATCTTCTCCGAATGGTCGGCACGCACGTCTGCTGGCACTCCGACGAAACCGAAGAGCGCAAAGGGACCGCCGTCTTCGGGCGAAGCATCGTGGATTTCCACCATCGGTCCACGTTGGCTCATGGCATCACCCGATAGCCCGGCCAAGCGCCAATAGGGTTTGTGGTATGTGGCAACCACTTTTGCCTGCCCTGCCATCCATGTGGGAATAGCCTGAAGAGCGCGGATTTGCCGGTCGTCTAGCGGTGGTTCAAACTGGATGGTTTCTGCTGCCACCCTGGGCGGAACCGCCAACGCCACATGCTGTGCCGTCACTTGTCTGCCATCGCTTAGGTCAGCGACGATACTGTTTTCCCTTCGGGTCAACGTCGTGACCCGTGTGCCTCGCATGATGTTTTGAGACGCAATTTGATGTGCCAGCCCGCCGATCAATGCGCCCATGCCCCCCGCCAGCCGGTAAGACCCAGCCATAGAAGCATATCCCTGACCACGGCGGACCGCGCCGGACCGGTCTTCAAACATCAGATCGCCGGTGGAGTACTGCTCAAATACAGTCAGTTCAAACCGCTCTGCCAGCGCCGCCATGCGGGGTTGGCCCGGCCAGAACCAGGCGGGACCCAGATCAAACTTGCCGCCAGATAGCGTCTTGGTCAGGATGCGCCCGCCTAAGCGTTCCTGCGCTTCGACCACAAGAAAATCGACCCCGGCGCGGATCAAGTCATCTGCCAGCGCAAGTCCCGACAACCCGCCGCCAATGATAAGCACTTCGGTTTGCATCAAACGATCTTTTCTGTTGGTCTGAGCCATTATGTTGTGGCTGTATTTGCCCGGCAAACGTGGGTCCCACGTAAAAATGGGCGCGCGTTATACCGGTGCCATAGGCTTTTCCGCCAAGTGGCCGGTCTTGATCCAAAGCCGCGCACCGTCAGTGCCGGCTTGGGCCGACAGCGGAATTTTTGGGGGCAATCGCAGCCAGGAATTTGGGCCAAATCGCTCTCCTCCTTCAACGAAGTCGCCTTCTATCACCAAGGCCTCAAGGCCATTGTGTTCTGCCTGCGCTATAGAAGCTGAAGGCTCCCACAGTTCGATGCGAACCCGTTCGCGGGCATCTTCAAACAGGGGAATTTCGGATACACCGGGCGCAACCTCGATAGGGGTTTGCGACAGGGTGTCGATGGTGACTTGCGTCCGGTCTGCAATGTCAAACTGCCAGAGCTTCACAAAGATCGTGGCCCCATCGGCGGCACTGGGTGTGTGCGACGAAGTGGGGGGATTGCGCACATAGGTGCCTACTGGAAAATTGCCATGTTCGTCCTGGAATACACCGTCCAACACCAGGTATTCTTCGCCGCCGGTATGGGTATGAGCCGAAAAGGCACTGCCAGGTGCGTATCTTACAATCGTCGTGGCGCGGGCGACCTCATCACCGAGACGATCTAACATCCGCCTATCCACGCCTTTCATCGGTGAGGCGACCCATGGTTCTTCGTCTGAATGAACGATGGCACGTTTTTCGAAATCAGCGTTAAGTTCCATGGGGGCACCTTTGTGTATTACCTATCAGTAGATAGGTTTCGTCAGGAGCTGGCATATTGGTTGACCGCGCCCCTGTCAATGCCTACCTATCACTTGATAGAAAGAGAGCCGTTATGCCGCTGCCTATGAAAGAAAAAATCCTCGATGCTGCCGAACGGCGGGTACGTGCTGCTGGGTTCTCGGAGATGAGTTTTCGCGATCTTGCCAGTGATGTGGGTATCAAGAGCGCCAGCGTGCACTACCACTTTCCCACCAAACCCGATCTGGGGGAGGCGTTGGTCGAACGCTATACTGAAAAGTTCAAAGACAGTTTGGATGCAATTTCCACAGACGATCTGGGCGCGGCTTTGGACAGTTTTGTTGCCCTTTACGCAAATGCTCTGGTGCCGGGGGAGGCGATTTGCCTGTGTGCCATTATGGGGGCGGAGGCGATCGGTCTGCCCGGACGGGTCAACAAAAGGACCGACGCGTTCTTTTCGATGAACCGGGCCTGGCTGGAAACTCTTTTTTTGCAGCACAACCGTGATAAGGCTGCCGACCATTCGGCCATGATTGTGGCCGCCTTAGAGGGGGGCATGATCGTGGCCTCTGCGTCATTTGATCGGCATCTATTCGATCAGATTGCTAGGGCTGCCGTTCGTGGCGTGATGGCAAACTCCTGACTGATTTGATCGGGCGGGCGCAGAAAGCGGATCTCGGACCTTACCCCAGAACGAGAAAAGAAAACGGCGCCGAGGTTGCCCCCGGCGCCGCTTCTACAAACTGATCAGTCTGTTATTTTTTCAGCTTCTTGTAAGCCTCGTGTTCGTGACGTTGACCGCTCCACAGAGCGACGACGCAAACACCCGCGGCAATCAAGAACCAGACCATGGACATCGACGTTCCGGCCCCTGTGAAGATTGCGCCTGTCATCTCATCGACGCTTGCTAGGTTAAATCCCATAACAGTTTCTCCTTTTCTTGAGTGTTATTCAGCCGGTGTCGCAGAAGGTGAGATACCTTCCGGATAGGCCTGCATTGGTACTTTTGTCATGTCGAGACCAGCGATCTCGGCTTCTTCGCTGACGCGCAGCATCCCCAGCATCTTGAGGATAAAGCTGACGACATAACCCGGCACAAAGCCCAGTAAGAAGAAGACAATGGCCCCCACGATCTGACCTATCAAGGACACGGTCGCGACACCTTCACCCTGGATAGCCGGAAGACCAGCACCCCAGATCCCGAACATGATCAGGCCGAATAGGCCAATCGTTCCGTGAACTGTGACCGCGCCTACAGCGTCATCGATGCCAAACTTCTCAAGCGCGACGTAGCACGGTTTCAGAAGTGCACCGCCAGCTGCGCCCATGACAAACGCCAGGGATGGGTCATAGACATCCATACCCGATGCAACCGCAATGATCCCGGCAAGCGCACCAGACATCATGAAGAACGGTTCGCGTGCAATGGCCCAAGCGCCGATGATGCCGCCAGACATGCCCATCAGGATATTGAAGGCCAGCGATGAAAGCGTCATCGGTGTGCCGTAGATGGTGGTCGCTTTGTCGGCGTACCAGCTCCAACCTTCGCCGGGTACGATGACACAGGCCATAAGGAAGCCCCAGAAGCCCACGATAATCAGCATAAGGCCGGTTACCGTGAACGGCATGTTGTGGCCGCCGATGTGGTTGGCGGAACCGTCCGGGTTAAACTTGCCGATACGCGGCCCCAGGTTGATCAACACGCCAAGCGCAAAGAAACCTGCGACAGCGTGGACAAGCCCAGCAGCGCCAAAGTCATGAACGCCCCATTTAGTGACCAGCCAGCCGTCCGCGTGCCAACCCCAGGCTGCCGCAACAACCCAAGCGAAAGAGCCCAGCACCACAGCCAGGATGACAAAGCCAACCACCTGAATGCGTTCGATCACGGCACCCGAGAAAATCGAGGCAGTGGTCGCGGCAAACAGAGCAAATGCCCCCCAGAACACGCCGGTCGACTGGTCGGCCATATTCGGGC
>JBCCET010000011.1:0-63213 GCA_039030095.1 Pseudomonadota bacterium
CTGAACTGACCAACTTATCTTTGGTCTGGGAGGAGAATTTCGGGTCCGGCACTTTCACTGACAGCACGCATGTCAGCCCTTCGCGGGCGTCATCGCCGGAAAAGCTGATCTTTTCTTTCTTGCTGATCCCGCTGTCGGTCGCATAGCGCGTGATTGACCGCGTCAGGGCACCGCGAAAGCCTGCCAGGTGGGTGCCGCCGTCGCGTTGGGGGATGTTGTTGGTAAACGGCAGCACGCTTTCGTGGTAGCCGTCGTTCCACCACATGGCGACCTCTACCGTGATGTCGTCGCGTTCACCGACCACATAAATGGGTTCGTCGATCAGCGGTGTTTTGGATCTGTCGAGAAAGCGCACAAATTCCTTCACGCCGCCGTCGTAGACCATTTCAGCCTCAAGCAATTCCGCCGGGCGTTCGTCGCGCAAAATGATTTTCACGCCGGAATTCAGAAACGCCAGTTCGCGCAGGCGATTTTCGAGCGTTTTGAAGATGTATTCGCGGTTCGAGAAAGTGTCCGTAGAGGCCATGAACCGAACCTCGGTTCCGGTTTCATCGGTGTCGCCGACAACCTCCAGATTCTTAACGGTTTCGCCGTGTTCAAAGCGCGCGATATGCTCTTTGCCTTCGCGCCAGATCCTCAGTTCCAGCCAGTCAGAAAGCGCGTTCACCACGGACACACCCACGCCGTGCAGGCCGCCCGAAACCTTATAAGAATTCGAGTCGAATTTCCCACCGGCATGCAGTTGGGTCATGATGACCTCTGCGGCTGACACGCCTTCTTCTTCGTGGATTCCAACCGGAATTCCGCGACCGTTGTCGCGCACAGAAACGCTTTCATCAGCGTGAATTGTGACGCTGACGAAGTCAGCATGTTTGGCCAAAGCCTCATCAATTCCGTTGTCCACGACCTCATAGACCATGTGATGCAAACCAGAGCCGTCATCAGTGTCACCGATGTACATGCCAGGGCGTTTGCGAACGGCCTCTAAGCCTTTGAGAACTTTAATTGAATCCGCGCCATAGTCTTCGGGATTGGCGTTGTCGTCGGACATCTGCTCGTCCTTTGTTTTTGTCATGGAATTTATAGTGGTTTTTGCCCCCTATGTCACGCTTTAGGCACAATATTTCGTGGTTTAGCGTTCGCTCACTGAAACGTGGATTGACCGGTAACGACGGGTCCGTTTGGCATGTGATAAAGTGGGCTGAAACCAGGGGTGTATGATGCAACGTCGGATGTTTGTTTTGGGCGCGACAACCGCGCTTTTGGGCGGGCCAGCTTTGTCCCAGGAAGCTGGGCTGACCGCGGCAGAAATTACTACGCTTTTGTCAGGTAAGACCGCTATCGGGGTTTGGGCAGGCGCTGATTATCGACAGTGGTTTTCAGAAGATGGCTCGACGATTTACGCGCCAAAGGGCCAGCGGTCGACCGTGGGGAAGTGGCGCGTGGATGCGAACACCAACCTGTATGAAAGTTGGTGGAACGGGGATCTTTGGGAAACTTATGGAATAGTCCGCGCAGACGATCAGCTGTTTTGGACGGATCCCACCGGCGAACGCCATTTGTTTGAAGTGTTAGATGGCCAGCAGCTGATTTGGCCAGAATAATTTCAAATCGCTTTTATATCGTCAGGCATGCCTATTTGCCCGCCCGACGCCAAGGTTTTTACGGCGCGCCGGCATTGACGGAGGAAACTCCGTCTTCTTCTGCCACTTCAAGACGTTGCGCGCGGTCGCCAAGTTCTGCGAACAGTTCTGGCCCTGTTCCGGTCATCCAGGCTTGGGCGCCGAGCGCGCAGATCTCATCGTAGAGCGCGGCGCGGCGGTCCGCATCGAGGTGCGCGGACACCTCATCCAACAGCAGGATCGGCGGCGCGCCAAACCCAAACGCCAGCGCGCGGGCATTTGCCAGGATCAAGGATATCAAAAGAGCCTTTTGCTCGCCCGTTGAACATTGCCGTGCGGCCAATCCCTTGGCGGCGTAAATTGCATTCAAGTCGGCCCTGTGCGGACCCACAAGTGTGCGTCCGGCCGCAATGTCGCGGGGGCGGCTGTGGGCGAAGGCATCGGCGAGGGCCTGAGCCTCTGCCGGAAGGTCAACTTCGTCGGCATGCGAGAGGCTTAGCGTAGCAGTGGGAAAGGCAGTTTCCGCCCCGTCCTGCGCGGCTGTCAGCTGCGCGATGGCGCCAAGGCGATTGGCATGGATAATGATGCCAGCGTTGGCCATCTGGGTCTCCACGGCGCGATACCAACCCGGATCCGTAATACCGTCTTTCAGCATGCGGTTTCGTTCGCGCATGGCTTTGTCATAGGTTAGCGACGCCTCCGCATGACCCGGTTCAAAGCTGAGCGCGACCCGGTCCAGAAACCGCCGCCGCCCGTCAGCCCCTTCCACCCAAAGCCGATCCATAACCGGGACAAGCCAAACCATGCGTGCAATACGCCCCAGCGCGATCTGGGGGGCAGTCTTGCCGTCAATCGTAACCGTGCGGCTGCCTGATCCTTCGTAGGTTACGACAATCTCGTGCAGTTGATTGAGGCTTTGCAGAGTGGCGCTGATCTTCCAGCCTATGCCTTCTGGCGCGCGGGTAATCTCATCCGCTTTCACACCGCGCAACCCACGTCCGGGGGATAGCAGGGAAAGTGCTTCAAGAATGTTTGTCTTTCCCGCGCCATTTGCGCCGTAAATCGCCACGGGGCGTCCATCTGCAACCACGACGGCGCGTTTATGGGATCGTACGTGGGAAAGTGTAAGTTCTGTGACGGCAAGCGTGGTCATGGTTTGCCCAGCAAATCTGCCGGTTCAGCGTTGGCGCGGCGAGCGACCGCCCGTAAGTCCGCGCCGGGCTTTCTGGTCACACCCGCATCGGCATTACGACGTAGACGGCCGTCTCATCGTTGCCTTCGCGCATCAGGGTCGGGTCGCCGGAGGAGTTGAACAGGAACACCGCGTTTTCCCGGTCCACCTGACCCGCAATTTCCAGCAGGTATTTGGCGTTAAACCCGATATCGAGCCGTTCGTCACCATAAGCCACGGCAAGCTCTTCTTCCGCTGCGCCACTGTCTGGTGCGTTCACCGACAAAACCAGCCGGTCTTCGTCGAGCGCGAGTTTGACCGCGCGGGATCGTTCCGATGAAACAGTCGAAACCCGGTCGACCGCATTGGCAAATTCTGAGGCGTCAACTTCCATCCGCCGTGTATTCCCGGCGGGGATGACGCGGGTGTAGTCCGGGAACGTGCCGTCGATGACCTTTGATGTCAGGACGATATCGTTGGTTGCAAAACGGATCTTGGTTTCCGACACACTGACAGCAATGTCGGCGTCGTCGTCTTCCAACAGCTTGCGCAACTCACCCACAGTTTTGCGGGGCACAATCACGCCAGGCAGGTCTTCTGCGCCAGCAGGAATGTCCGCGTCAATGCGGGCCAGACGGTGGCCGTCGGTGGCAACGCAGCGCAGGACCTTGCCGCCACCGCTTTCAGCTGCGTGCATGTAGACGCCGTTAAGGTAGTACCTTGTTTCTTCGGTAGAAATTGCGAATTTTGACTTGTCGAAAAGACGGCGCAGCACGCCTGCTTTGGCAGTAAAGTTGCAGTCATATTCGCTGGAAGCCATGACAGGAAAATCTTCACGCGGGAGCGTGGCCAACGAAAAATTGGACCGCCCGGCACGTACCTGCAGTCGACCAGACGCGCCATCGTCGGTCAGTTCCACCATCGCGCCGTCTGGCAGTTTGCGCACGATCTCATGCAGGGTATGGGCGCCTACGGTTGTGGTGCCGGCCCGTTCAACCTGCGCATCGGTTTTTTCTACGACTTCGATATCCAGATCAGTTGCCTTGAAGGACGCGGTGTTGCCGTCTGCGTCGATCAACACGTTGGCAAGAATAGGAATTGTGTTGCGCCGCTCGACAACCGATTGGGCCTGGCTCATCGCTTTCAAAAGTGCGTTGCGTTCGAGACTTACTTTCATCGGGCCGCTCCCGTATCTGGCCGTCGTTGGGGGTCAAACCGTACCCTCGCCACCTCAAAAGACAAGCCCTTTGTGTTGCATCTAGACCCGGCATTTGTAGTCTTCGCCCAATTTTTGCCAGAGTTGGGACCTACTCAACCCCCACGCGTTTTGTGAAAGGTTATCGTAAATGGTACGCAGTAGTTTTTTCGGGTTCGCCCTGGTCATGGCGACACTCGTCGCTTGCAACAATACAACGTCAAAAGATGCGCTTATCGACCCCCCTTCCAGCAAAGGTGAAATCCTGGTTCTGGGGGATTCCATGTTAGCCTTCAATTCGCTGTCCGGGCGTTCTGCGCCCGACGTGTTAAGCAAATCCATTGGTCGCCCGGTGACAAACCGCGCGGTGTCTGGTGCGCGTATGATTTACCGCCTTCCCATCTCTGGCGCGGCGGGGCTGAGCATTCCAAAGCAGTACCGCAAAGGTAACTGGGACTGGGTGGTTCTGAACGGCGGCGGCAATGATCTGTGGCTCGGGTGCGGGTGCCATTCCTGCGACCGCAAACTGGACAAATTGCTCGACAAAGACGGAAACGCCAAAGGTGAAATAGCAAAGCTCACCGCGCAGCTGAGGAATTCTGGCGCCAAAGTTCTGTGGGTGGGTTACTTGCGCACGCCGGGTCGAGACAGCCCAATTGAAGAGTGTGCGGATGAGGGTAACGAACTGGAACGCCGTCTTACCGCGTTCGCGGCCAAACACAGCGGCGTACATTTCCTGTCCATCGCGGACTTGGTGCCCAACGGCGACCTGACCTTTCACGGGCTGGACCGTATTCACCCGTCTATCAAAGGTAGCGATGCCATCGGCAAACGCATCGCCAGCAAAATTCGGTCTTTGGAAGAATAGATCGGACTTGAAACTCTTGCGCAGGGCGAATGGCCCTGCGCGCACTTACGCTTCCAGCATGCGCCGCAGTAGCTCCACGTCTTCGGCGATTTGATTATCCGTCTGCATCAGCTCTTCAATCTTGCGGACCGCATGAATGACCGTGGTGTGGTCACGGTTGCCGAAGCGGCGGCCAATCTCTGGCAGGCTTTTGGACGTCAGGGTTTTTGCCAGATACATCGCAATTTGGCGCGGACGTGCGATTGATCGCGCCCGGCGCGGACCCAGGATATCGCTTAGCCGCAGGGTATAATGATCGGCCACTTTGCGGATGATCTGGTCAATCGTCACCTTTTTGTCAGACGCTTTCAGAATGTCGCTGAGGCATTCCTGCGCCACGTCCAGCGTCACCTCGCGCCCTACGAGAGATGCAAAGGCGAAGAGGCGGGTAAGGGACCCTTCCAGCACACGCACATTGGTGCTGATTTTGTGCGCAAGGTATTCCAGTACACCGTCGGCCACGACCACGTCGGGGTACATGGCGCTTTGTGCCTCAATCTTGCTTTGCAGAATGCCCAGTCGCAGTTCGTAGTCGGTTGGATGCAGGTCCACAACCAGACCCCATTGCAGGCGGCTTTTGATCCGTTCTTCCAGCCCGTCAATTTCACCCGGCGCCCGGTCAGCAGAGATCACGATTTGCCGGTTTTGGTCTACAAGGGCGTTGAAGGTGTGAAAAAATTCATCCTGTGTGCTGTCCTTGCCCGCGATGAATTGGACGTCATCCACCATCAGCAGATCCACGGATCGAAACATTTCCTTGAAGCTGATCGTGTCGCGAAAGCGCAGAGCCTGAACGAAGCGGTACATGAACTGTTCAGCGGACAGATACAGCAGACGCGCATCAGGGTTGCGCCGCTTTGCCTCCCACGCGATGGCGTGCATCAGGTGGGTTTTGCCAAGCCCCACACCGCCGTAAAGAAACAGGGGATTGAACGTAACGGGACCAGCTTCGGCAACGCGGCGGGCGGCGGCATGGGCCAGCTCATTTGGCTTACCGACAACAAAGTTGTCGAAGGTGAAGCGTTTGTCCAACGGCGCACCAGGAAGGTCTTTTGACCCTGTGGCTTTTAGTTTGGGCGACGATACCGCTGGGGACGCCGGTTTAGTGTCTGTGGTAGGTGTGACGGTGGTAAATTCGAGCCGCTCCACAGACAGCCCAAAATCCTTGAACCGCCCACGAATTTTGTCGGTGTAGTTGCGTGACACCCAATTGCCCAGGAAACCGGTAGGGGCCTGAAACTTTGCGACCCCGTCTTCGTGGCCAACATAGCGCAGGGGCGCGATCCAGTTTTTATATGCGTCTTTGCCGACGTCTTTTTCCAGTCCGTTGCATACTGATCCCCAAATATCAGAGCCCATTCATCGTCCCCGGTGTTTTTTATGTCTGGCGCCACGGTAGTCCGTTGGCTTTCCAGCCGTTTGTTGTCCCCCGATGATGCGTGTCATTGAGATCCCCTTCGAATCCTTCGGCCACATTGGTCAGGCGCACGTCCTGACCTGTGGCCTCGATCGCGGTAGCAGCCGCATTCGCCGCGGTCATAGACCGGGCTCCTGATCGACAAAGAAAGAGAATCTCGGACGGAGCAGATCCGCCCAATTGCGTCATCAACGTTTCTACGAATTGGTGGTTTTGTTGCATGCCGGGCAATGTTGCCCATTCCACAAGAATCGCTGCCTTACCCAAGGAGGACAGATCCGGGACGCCAACGAAGGACCATTCTTCACGGGTCCTGACATCCACCAAAACGGCATCATCAGCAGCTTCCAGACGCGCCCAGGCTTCTTTTGGCCCGATCTCGTCCATTTTCACCGCCATCTTCTGCCGCCTCCGATTCCATTTTCACTCAAGCACCCGGGTTTGATAGCAACCGGATTGGGTGGCAATCAACGGAACTTCGACGTTGACACGGCATTACCTTTGCGAATCTGCACATATACAACATGCTGAAAAATATGATAAAAAACAGCAAAACGCCCCGCCGAATGGCAGAACGCAAGCAGTTTTTTTTCGTGTTATTCCCGTTGCTGCGCGTGGTGCAGAACCCCTCCTGCGTAATTCCTGCAAGTGATTCCAACAATGGGATCAAATCAGGAACACTTAATAATGTCTTACTCAGCAGTTTGATTTTGTCCGCGGGTTAGAAGCAAGGCTGCGAAGGCAATCGCTGACGACGTCAACATAAGTGCCAGCAAAAGGGCCTCTGGTGGGCCTAGGTGCAAGGCGGTACCTGCAAACCCGGTAATGATGGCCCCGACGAACACGGTCAGCGCGCCGCTGATACCCGCTGCAGCACCTGCCGCGTCAGGGTCCACAGACAAGGCGCTGGCGTTGGCGCCCGGTGTTGTCAGTCCGTTACCAATGCCCACGCAGGCAGTCGACGCAAAATACACCACAGGGTTTTCCACGCCCAATAGTACAGCGCATAGGCCTACGGCGAGACCGATACACGCAACGCTGCGCCCGGCGACTATCAAAGGCATCGGTCCAAAACGGGCACCGATCCGCGCAGTGGTTGTGGATCCTATTAGATAGCCAACTGTGATCGACCCGATGATGCCGCCCAAAACGCCAGAGCTGATGCCAAACACCTCTGTCGCGACAAGCGGCGCGCCTGTCAGGAAGATGTAAAAGGCACCGATGGAAAATGCGATGCAAGCCGCGAACCCCCAAAATCTACGGTTTCGCAGGAGGCGCCCACGATCCGGCTTATCGCCAGATCTGTTTGTTTTTCGCGTTTCACCCAGGTCCAGGTAGGTGGCGGTAAACAAGGCGAGACCCAAAATGGCGTAGAGCCAAAAGCAACTGCGCCAGCCGAATAATTCTGTCAGCACACCGCCTATCACGGGGCTAATCATCGGTATTGCAGCAACTGCCGCGCTGATTGTGCCTATTTTTGCCGTTGCAGCGGATTTCTCTGTCGTGTCGATGATTATGGCCAATGACATGGAGAACCCTGAAATCGCCACAGATTGCGCAAGGCGAAAGGTTAGAAAGGTGGACATATCACCAGACAGCGCACACCCCACCGAGGCAAAGGTAAAAATCAAAAGGCTGGTCAGCACAACAGGCCTACGACCGATGCGGTCCGACAAGGGACCTGCGACCAGTTGGACAATGCCCGTGGCTGCCAGATACCCGGATATGGCCCAGCTTGCGGTGGCGTAGTCCGTTCCCAACGATCGGGCTAATTCTGGCAAGGCGGGCAAAAACAGGTTCAGTGACATGACCGTCGTTGCGGCCAGAAAAACCAGTGTTGGCAGGGAGGGAGGCGTCTTTGCCGGGGTCACTTGGGTCACCTGAAACGAAAAACGGGGCCTAGGGCCCCGTCAACTAAACGCCAGCGATGGCCCGATTGGGTTACGCCATGGCCTTCACTCGCGCCGACAGGCGAGAGATTTTGCGGCTGGCGGTGTTCTTGTGCACCACACCTTTGGTAACGCCACGCTGGATTTCCGGCTGCGCTGCTTTCAGTGCGTCACTGGCGACTTTTGCATCGCCGCCTGTGATGGCTTCTTCCACCCGACGGATGAAAGTCCGGATACGAGACCGGCGCGCCTTGTTTACTTCGGTCCGACGCAGCATCTGGCGTGCGCGTTTTTTCGACTGTGGCGAGTTAGCCATGCGATATGTTCCTGATCTTCTCAGATTCGAAAGATGAGCCGCGCTTCTACGCCCGCGATTTGAACCTGTCAACGGGCGCGGAGGTCTTATTTTGACCGGCCAGTGGGGTTTAGCAGCTTAAGTTGCCATATAGACCCGTGGACGGCGAGAATGCACCGCAAAAAGCCCCTATTATTTGGTTGCCGGGTACTACTTTCCCTTGAACTCTGGCTTCCGCTTTTCGCTAAAGGCGGACATGCCTTCTGATTGGTCTTCTGTCGCGAAAAGGGAATGGAACAGCCGGCGCTCAAACAGGATGCCTTCGCGCAACGTGGTTTCATAGCTGCGGTTCACGGCCTCCTTCACAGCCATCGTTGTAATGGGCGACTTTTCCGCGATCTTGGCAGCAACCTTTTGCGCCTCTGCCACCAATTCCGTAGCCGGGATAACGCGGCTTACAAGGCCGGATCGTTCAGCCTCGTCCGCGTCCATCATGCGCCCGGTTAGATGCATTTCCATGGACTTTGACTTGCCCACAAACCGGGTCAGGCGCTGGCTGCCGCCGATACCCGCGATGACACCCAGGTTGATCTCTGGTTGGCCAAATTTCGCGGTGTCCGAGCACAAGATGAAATCGCACATCATGGCCAATTCACACCCGCCGCCCAGCGCGTAGCCCGAAACAGCCGCCACAATCGGCTTGCGGCACCGTAAAATCGCTTCCGTTTCTGTGGTAAAGAAATCTGTGGTGAACATATCTACGAACGACTGCTCAGACATCTGCTTGATATCTGCCCCAGCGGCGAAGGCCTTTTCACTGCCAGTCAGAACGATGCAGCCGATGTCGTCATCTTTGTCGAATACCGCCAGTGCCTCTGCCAGTTCGCCTAGCAAAGCGAGGTTCAATGCGTTCAGCGCATCAGGCCGGTTCAGCGTGATCGTTGCTACGCGGCCATCGGTTTGAACGATGATGTTTTCATAAGGCATGGTCGGCTCCCTTTAACTTGAACGTGGCGGAGCAGCGCGCGACGCGCAACCTATCTTTGGCAGGTTGGACAAAAGAACGAAGACCGTCCCGACTGCACGATCCGTTTGATTTCGCCCGCGCAGCCATCGGTTTTGCACGCCTCACCTTCGCGGCCATAGGCGGCAAAAGAATGCTGAAAATAGCCCAGCTCGCCCGAAGCCTGACGGTGATCCCGTAGCGATGAACCGCCTGCTTCAATAGCCTCCGACAGCACGTCGCGGATGGCGGGTACGAGGGCTTCGACCCTTTTACGCCCGATCTTGCCGGCTTTGCGTGCGGGGTGGATCCCGGTGCGCCACAGCGCTTCGCATGCGTAGATATTGCCGAGCCCGGCAATAATCCTCTGATCCAAAAGCGCAGCTTTTACGGGGGTGTTTTTACCCTTGAACGCCTCCACCAGCATCGGTCCATCAAACGCGTTGCCAAGCGGCTCAACACCCAAGACGTCAAGCAAGGGGTGGCTCTTGGCAGTTGGGAAGAGGTCCATCGCGCCAAACCGGCGCGCATCGTTTAACGTGATCCGCGCGCCGCCGTCCGTGTGCAGCACCACATGATCATGCTTTTCCTGCGGTGGATGACCGAGCGCGAAAACGCCGGGGATTAACGCGCCTTGCTCGGGCACGGAGACCGTCATCCGGCCGGACATTCCCAGATGGATCAGCAGCGTTTCTTGCGTGTCGAGGTCGGCCAAAATGTATTTCGACCGCCGTCGCAGTGCGGTCACACGTGCGCCCGTCAGCCGATCCGCCATTCCATCCGGGAAGGGCCACCGCAAATCCGGGCGGCGCACCTCGGCCTGTGCGATGACCGAGCCGCTCAGGGCGGGTTCCAGGCCTCTTCGGACGGTTTCGACTTCGGGTAGTTCTGGCATGCATCGGGCATGCCATAGGCAGGCTCGGACAACCAGCAGAAAGAATGCTGCCGACTAACCTTGCATCTCTGTTCCGGGCTTTAACTTAACCCGCGCCGAAACCCATCGGATCCGCGTCGGATCTGTCTTTGACCTGCATCACTTTTAGGCTGGCCAACGAAACTCGAAGAAATGTGTTTGTTTTCGAAGATGTGCGTGTTGAGGATTTCCAGCAAATCTTCCCGGTCAGAGATGAATTTCGTGAACACCAATTTCTGGCCGTCTTTGAATGTGGCTTCATAAAGCGGTTGATTTTGGCGTGTGGTCACGGACTGAAGTTCGCTCAGTTGTGCGGATTTACGTTGGAAGGATTGGGTTACAACCGTAATTTTTCCACCGTCAATTTCGACCACGTGGAAAAAGGACATCCATACCCAAATGTGCAGCACCAGCACACCCACGACGGCAAGGAAGATAGGTTCTGCCGTTGCTTGAGAGAGGCTGAAAGAGTCCCAAAGTTCGGCGCGCGGTACGTTCATGAAAACGCCAAGGGCTACTGCAGTCATGAACGGGATGCCAAGTTTCATCCCCCAGGTTGGGCGAAATTCCTGCCCGCCGCCCACCCGGCGTGGTGTTTGCGTTTTACCCAGGGAATGCAGATAGGTTAGTCCGACGTCTTCCAAGCTCTTTGAATCCCGAAAGATGGATTGTTTACCCTTGGCATTCATCCAGCGTCGCACAAGAAACATGCCAATTATCGGCGTTGCTATCATAAGAAGCATGCTTACTAGACTGGTTTCAAAATCGTTCATCTAACTGTTCTTTTTGGCGCGCTTTTGGTGCGCGGCGCTTTCACGCGTTGGCAAAAGCGCCGCCACTGATTAGATGAAGCACGATCAATTTGGTGAGATTATGACCACAGACGCGAAAACCACGCACTTCGGGTTCCAGACCGTGGACGAAGATCACCGGGCCAGGATGTCAAAGCCTAGCGCCTGCTGCCTGTAGACAGCACGCCCCCTTACCGGGGCTGCAAGTTTAGCCCTCTGTCAGCCAGTTGGGACAAGAACTCCCGGTAGTTGCCATGGCGCCCGTCCACGTAAAGTTGACGCCGCCCGAACATGAGTGTCAGGCCGGCCTGTAATCCGGTCTTATCCGGCTGCAGGGCCGTCAGACCGTCGAGCGGCAGCCACCTTGAACGCAACAACAAGCCGCGCGACTGCAGCTGCGCATTGCGCATGATGATCCGCTTGCGCCACTTCGCCAGCAGATAAATCGGCGTGCCAGCGCCCAGCAAAATAAGGATGAAAGCCAAGATTATTAGTTTCTCGGGCACGCTAACGATGTTGTAGAAATCCAAAGAACATAGAAAGACGCCGAAGGCTATGAAAGCAACGCCCATCACGCCAACTTTGAAGAACTGGGACGCAGGCCATTTCAGCACCAGATCGGGCGCATCGCCCAATGCGGGTGCAGCCTTGTCCACGCTGCGCTTTTTTTGTGTCGAACATGAGATCGTCCGGGTGTTTCTGGCGCGCAATTCCAGACGCTTGAAAAACAGAACCAGCGCGCAGAAAATCACAAACCCACCGCCAAAGACGAGTATCAATACAGCCATTTCACGTCCTTTGCCTTTACCGGTAAAAGCAACCATTGGTTGATCTAGGTGCAATCAAGCAGGCGAATTTGGCAGCAGTAAGGCAGACTATTGCCTAATTGCCGCGTTTTCGTTTTGGCTCGCAGCTTGTATACGCGCATCGACAGCCATCGAAAGCCTTGACCATGCAAGACGCAAATACCACCCATTTCGGGTTTCAGACCGTTGAAGAGGATCAAAAAGCCGGCATGGTGCACGGGGTCTTCACTTCTGTTGCGTCGAAATATGACGTCATGAACGATGCCATGTCGCTCGGCATCCACCGCATTTGGAAAGATGCGATGATGGATTGGCTGGCACCCCAAAGCGGCCAACGGCTGTTGGATGTGGCCGGTGGCACCGGTGATATTGCATTTCGGTTCCTAAAACGCGCGCCGGGGGCCAGTGCGGTAGTGTTCGACATGACCGCATCCATGTTGGAGGAAGGCCGCAAGCGGGCTGAGGCGGAAAGCTTGGCAGACCAGCTGGATTGGGTCTGCGGTGATGCAATGAAGCTGCCTTTTGAAGACAGCTCTTTTGACACCTACACAATCAGCTTCGGCATCAGAAATGTTACCCGCCCGCAAGACGCGTTGGCAGAGGCTTACCGCGTGCTGCGCCCCGGCGGGCGCCTGATGGTGCTGGAATTCAGCCAGATCCCCAATGATCTGATGCAAAAGGTCTACGATCTTTATTCCTTCAACGTCATTCCGCCAATGGGGCAAGCGATCACTGGCGACCGGGACAGCTATCAGTATCTGGTGGAAAGCATCCGCCAATTCCCTGACCAGGACACATTCGCGGAGATGATCCGTGGGGCGGGTTTTGATCAGGTGAAATACCGCAATATGACCATGGGTGTCGCCTGCCTGCATTCAGGATGGAAGCTTTGATTTTTTGCGGCACCAACCCTGGACGTGATCCGGGGACTCGCCGAGATCAGCGAGAAGCCCCGGATCATGTCCGGGGCGCGATGGTCTAGCCCTTGCGTGGTCCCCACAACATATGGCGGCTTGCCCGCACAGGCGCCACGTTCGAGCGCACGGGTGCGATGGGCCAAGCTTTGGAGGCAGTTGATGCCCCTCGGTCTGTGCGGATCGCTGCGCGGGTTCTGGGCTGGCCATTCAAATGGCTCGGCCTGAAAGGCGACCCGACCCAACCGCCGGTGCTGCGCGCCATCACCGCACTTGGCCCGGCTTATATCAAGTTCGGTCAGATCCTCAGCACCCGGCCAGACATCGTGGGCAACGATCTGGCGCAGGAGTTGCGCATCTTGCAAGACAGCCTGCCGGCCTTTTCCATGCAGGAAGCCCGGCGTGAGATTGAAGAAGACCTGGGTCAGACCCTAGAGGAAGTCTTTTCCGAATTCTCTGAACCGGTTGCAGCGGCCTCTATCGCGCAGGTGCATAAGGCCGTTTTGCGGTCGAATAACCAGGACGTGGCAGTCAAGGTTTTGCGGCCGGGCATTGAACGGGCGTTTCGTAAAGACATCGATGCGTTCCACTTCGCGGCCCAGATGATTGAGTTGATTTCACCGTCCTCTCGGCGCTTGCGCCCGACCGATGTAATCAACCACTTCGACAGCGTGGTCCGCGGGGAGTTGGATCTGCGGATTGAGGCAAGTTCTGCCGATGAGTTCCGCGCGAATACAAAAAAGGATGAGGGCTTTCGCGTGCCCAAGATCATCTGGCCGCAATCGGATCGCCGGGTGATGACGATGGAATGGGCGGACGGCGTGAATATGGGCGACCCAGAGGCTTTACGTGCTGCCGGGCACGACCTGGACGCGCTTGGCACGGGCATTGTTCAAGCCTTCCTGCGGCAAGCACTGCGCGACGGTTTCTTCCACGCTGACATGCATCAGGGTAACCTCAAGGCAGCCGCAAACGGCGATATCATTGCGCTCGATTTCGGGATCATGGGCACAATTGATGAGTATACCCGCCGGGTCTACGCCGAGATCCTGATCGGCTTCATCCGGCGCGATTATCGCCGGGTCGCAGAGGTGCATTTTGAGGCCGGGTATGTGCCACGCGACCAGGATGTAGAGGCGTTTGCCAAGGCCCTGCGATCCGTGGGGGAGCCGATTTTTGGCCAGGATGCCACGAAGATCTCAATGGCGCGGCTATTGGGTTACCTCTTTGACGTGACCGAGCGTTTCGGGATGGAGACGCGGACAGAATTGATACTGCTGCAACGCACCATGGTTGTTGTGGAGGGCGTGGGCCGCAGCCTGAACCCGACCCTGAACATCTGGGAAGCTGCCCAACCCGTGGTGGAGGACTACATCCGCACCCATCTGGGTCCCCGCGCTGCATTCCGAGACTTGCGCCGCACGGTAGAGGTGCTGGCGCGGTTCGGTCCAAAATTGCCGGGTATGGTTGAAAACGCACTTTTGCGAACGGCGGAACCACCTGCGCCTCAATCCCCAAAAAACAAGTTGTTTTGGTTCGCGTGGCTTGCCGCAGGTGTTTTCGTAGGGGCCGTTTTTGGCGTTGTTTTTGGATAGCCGTCTTCGTTGGATTGCCGACCCTGCGATGCCTAGCTTCGCGTTTAGTCTCGCCGGTTCTCTCGGCTAAAGACGTAAGCTACCACGCCGAAGGTCAGTGCCGCGGCAAAGAACCCAAACAGCACCTGATATGCGAAGACACTGTCGCTGCTGCGTTCCATGGCTGTGCCCCAGACAGGGCCGGACATGGCCTGAAACGTGCCTGCGCCACCCATGCCGAACAGGTTCAAAAGCGTCACCCCGCGCCCGGTCAGATGGTCAGGGAAAAAATCCTTGGCGTGGGCGATGATCACCACAAAGCTTGCGCCAGTGATGCCGACGGCGACCAAGAGAACCGTGGTCACAACAATGCTGCTTCCAGCGAAGAACACCAAAACCACCAACGCGGCCACGCCAAGCGCGTTGCCCACCAGGATGATCTTTTTGCGTGACGGGATCACCTGGTCCAGCGGGCCGTAGATGAAATTCCCCGCCACCATGGCAAGTCCCATGATCAGCGTGACAACGCCGATGGTGGCAGGGGCCACGTTAAAGACATCGTTCAGATAAGGCCCAACCCACAAACCGCGCAGGGCGGCGGCAGGAACATAGTTGACCGCCATCATTGCAAGGATCGGCCAGAGTACCGGCATAGCCAGAAGGGTCAAAACGGATCCGCCCTGGCTCTGATCCGCTTTGGGTGGGTCTTTCACCAGCACCAGTATGCCGACTGCGACCAACCCTGTTAATGCAGCAAGCCCCCACATGGTGGATCGCCAGCCAACGGCCTCCACCGCAAAGGTCAGTGGCAAAGAGCTCGCCAGATTGCCGAACGTTCCGATGCCGAGTGTGACACCGGCCAATGTGGCAAACAGCGCCGGGGCATGGGCGCGGGCAAAGATATAATAACTGGCCATCAGTACCGGCGAACAACCGACGCCGATCAGTGCCATGGCGATCACCACATGTGTGGGTGTTGTGGCCATGGCAAACAGGGCAGCGCCGCCGCCGCCGCACACCAGATGCAAAACCGCTGCCGTCAGGCGCGGGCCAATTCGGTCGAGCGCCTCGCCGATAGGAATTTGCATAGAAGCGAAACACAAAAACCATAGGCCCGAGGCCAGAGACAAATCCGCCGGGGTTGCGCCGATGTCGGCCTGAAGCTCTGGCGCTAAAACAGCCAGAAACGCCCGGTAGAATTGCGACAGGACATAGGCCGCAACCAGAAATACGAGGCCGGGGGTAATTATTCCCATTGATTTACAACCTTTTGGAGTTGGCGCGCTCGCGCGCGCAGGCTGGCAGCGTCGCCGTCTAGCGCTTTTACCATCAGCGCGCGGGCTTCTTTTTGATGTTCCGGTCTGAGGTCCGCAATGCGGACAAATGCGTCGAGCGCCCAAACCCGCGTGAGTGTTTTCTTGCTATCAATCAACGTGCGCGCGGCGGCCACCACTTCCACTGCTGCGTCCGGCGCGTATTGAACACATTGTAAAATGTGCAATTGGGCATCCCAAGCTGTTACCTTCGGGAGAGACGCGAAAAAGTCTTGAGGGGCGAATGATGCGCGGCCCTGTTCGATCAGTGCTTTGGCAACCCATGTGGCAGCAACTTCTGTCTTTGGATCTTGGCAAAGCTTCATCAATTCTGCGGGCTGGCTTTCAGCCAGCGGCAAGGCCTCTTTCAATTCGTGGGTGTGTTTGCCGTCGAACCGATCCAACGCATCTTTAAGCGTCATGCCGGGGCTGCCCGTTCCGTCAGCGGTTTCTCTTTCACAGGCAAATGAACAATTGCCGAAAAGGCGCCTACCCCGATGCCGACCCACCAAACCACGTTGTAGTTGCCGTAAAGATCGTAAAGCGCGCCGCCGAGGTAGACACCAAGGAAGCCGCCTAGCTGGTGTGAGAAAAAGATGATCCCATAGAGCGTTCCCATATAGCGCAGACCGTAGATGTAGGCGATCAGGCCGGATGTCAGCGGCACGGTTGCAAGCCACAACAGGCCCATGACCGCTGAGAAAACCAATACGGTTGTGGGGGTAATCGGCAGCATGATGAAAGCCGCAGCGGCGATGGTTCGGCCGACATAGATGTAAGATAGCAGGTACTTTTTGGCGAAGAACTTGCCCATGTAGCCAGCGGTTATCGCGCCCGCGATATTGGCCAGGCCGATGACCCCGATGGCAACCGCGCCGAGGATCGACGTGTTGGAAATGCCGACGTTGTCGAGAATCCCGCCGGGGGCAATCGGGCCGCACATCTCTTCCACAAAGGCGGGGAAGTGCGCGGTGATGAAGGCCAATTGAAACCCGCATGAGAAAAAGCCCAGAAAAATGAGCGTGTAAGACGGGTCGCGGAAGGCTTTTACCAGAATTTCGCTGAGCGATTCTTCCAGCGCAGCTTTGCTTACTGGTTCCGGTGCGCGCATAAACGGCAACAGGAACAACGTTGCAAGGATCATTGCGGCAAAGACAAGAAAGACAGACGACCACGGCATGATGGTGAGCAATCCGGCGGCCAGGGGTGGGCCGATAACTTGCCCTACAGACCCCGCTGCGGTGCCGATGCCAAGCGCCAAGGACCGGTTTTCGTCTGATGACGTGCGGCCAATGATGGCCAGGATGACGCCAAACCCGGTGCCGGCTATGCCAAATCCAACCAGCACCGAAATCGCCTGATGGGCCCCTGGCGTGACCGAGTAGGCAGAAACAACCAGTCCAACCGCATAGGTCAGCGCGCCCAGAATGATTGCCCGGCGGTCACCGAATTTCTCCGCGATGGCTGCGAACAAGGGTTGTCCGATACCCCAGGCAAGGCTTTGGATCGCGATGGCGAGTGAAAATTCCAACCGCGCCCAGCCGAATTGTTCTGCGATGGGGATCTGGAAAACACCATAAGATGCCCGGATCAGAAATCCGACCATCAAAATGATGCAACCGGCGATCAAAACCGGGCTCATCAAAGGGGCTTGGCGATCCATGGTGGTCCCTCATTGCGGCAAAACTCCGCAGGTGATAGGGCCGACAAATCACGAAACAGCCAAGAAGTGCAAGGGCATGGCGGTTGCTGAGGCCTATCAAAAACTGCTCCAGACGGGTGAGATTAAGCCTGACGCAGCGCAGTTGCGTGCGGTACAAGAACTCTCTGAAATAGAAGCAGCCCTTGCTCAACCCGCGGCACGGGGGACTTTCTTTCGGCGAAAGAAAGTAGCGCCAATTCATGGGCTTTACCTTTGGGGTGGTGTTGGGCGCGGGAAATCCATGCTGATGGATCTTTTCTTTGCCGAAAGCACTGAACCCAAAAAACGACGCATCCACTTTCATGCCTTTATGCAAGAGATCCAGGCCGACCTGCACGAAGTGCGCAAAACAGGCGTAAAGGACGCAATTGCCCCGGTGGCAGATAAAATTGTCGCCCGCACACGGTTGCTCTGTTTCGACGAAATGCAGATCACTGACATTGCCGATGCCATGATTGTTGGCCGTCTTTTTGAACACATGTTTGCGGGCGGCGTTTGCGTTGTGACCACATCAAACAGGGTGCCGGATGACCTTTATAAAGATGGCTTGAACCGGAATCTTTTTGTGCCCTTCATCGGGGTACTCAAGCAGCACCTGAAAGTGCATGAGGTGCTGTCAGAAACTGACTATCGTCAGGGCCTTTTAGAGGGCCGAAAGTCGTATTTTTCACCACTTGGTACAGCCGCAGAGGCATCGGTTGATAAGGTCTGGGATGATCTCGTTGGCCAACCGGGTGAACCACTTGCCATCCACCACAAAGGCCGTGAAATCCTGTTGCCGCGTTTTTGGGGTGGCGTGGCGCGCGCCACGTTTGCCGACCTCTGCGCACAGCCTTTGGGGCCCGGGGATTACTTGCAGATCGCAGAAACCGCGCGTGTTTTGATCTTGACGGACATACCTGAATTGTCAGCCTCCGCGCAGAATGAGGCAAAACGTTTTGTTACCCTGATCGACGCACTTTATGAGGCGCGCGTGAAACTGATTGTCAGTGCAGCGGCGGAGCCTGAGGCGCTTTACCCCAAAGGCAAAGGCGCGTTTGAATTTGAACGGACGGCCAGCCGTTTGCGCGAGATGATGAGCGCCGACTGGGGCCTGGACTAGTTCACCGAAGAGGCCCCGGTATCGTCAGAACGACCGTCTAACTCTCGGCTGCTAGAAGGGCCGCGTTACCTCCTGCCGCCGTGGTATCGATGCAGATGTGACGCTCAATTATGGCGCGTTCGGCCAGATCGGTGCCTAAGGCGAGCGGTATGATCGCACCTGGGCGCCGGGCCAAAGCTTGCCGCGCCAGCCGCGCATCCGTTTCATCTGACCAAAGCGCCACCACATGGAATGCTGCCAGATTTTCCAACGCAGATCGGTCCAGGAACCCATCGACCGCCCCCGGTCCCCTTGCGCCGGGACAAACGATCAGCGCGGCGGATCCTGCTGCGCGCGCAATGCGAGCTTGTTCAGCTGCCATCGTAGGTGTTGGCCCAAGGCACAAAACCGTACCGCGTCCAAAAACAGACAGCTGGTTGGATTCGCCTGTGGGGCCAGGCAACAAGGATTGGCTGACAAGTGGGCGCCGGGTGGATGCCAGTGCGTCCAGCGCTGCTTGCACAACTGTTTGGTCGGCCAGGGGGCCACTCACCGGTTCGTGGCCTTGAATTTCGGCCTGAGCAAACCGTGCCACGTAATGCGGACCGCCTGCTTTTGGTCCGGTGCCGCTCAATCCTTCCCCGCCGAAAGGCTGGGAGCCGACGACCGCACCGATCTGATTTCGGTTGATGTAGATGTTGCCGACGTTCAAGCGCGCGGTGACCTGTTCCACCCGGTCGTCGATACGCGTGTGCATGCCGAAGGTCAGGCCATAACCGCTGGCGTTGATGGCATCGACCACCGTGTCGAGTTCGTCTGCGGCATACGTCGTGATGTGCAGGACCGGGCCAAAGATCTCTTCTTGCAGGTCTTCAATACCACCTACCCGTAAAACCGTCGGGGACACGAAGTGCCCGCCTGACGGCAAGCGAACCTCCTTTAACAGGCGACCGTCTGCGCGTGCGGCTTCAATATGGGCCTGAATCTTCGCCTTTGCCGTATCGTCAATGACCGGGCCCACATCTGTGGCCGGATCCCAGGGTAAGCCGAGCCGCAGTTCATCCATTGCACCAAAGAGCATTTTCAGAAACGGGCCTTCGATATCTTCCTGCAAAAAGAGCATGCGGGCCGCAGAACAACGTTGGCCTGCTGACTGGAAAGAGGAGGTTACAATGTCCCGTATTGCCTGTTCGGGCAGCGCCGTGCTGTCCACGATCATCGCGTTAAGCCCGCCGGTTTCCGCAATCAACGGTGCTGCGGGCGCAAGGTTTTCCGCCATGGCGCGGTTGATGCGTTGGGCCGTCGCAGTCGAGCCGGTGAAGGCCAGCGCCGTTACGTCCGGTAGCGCTGACAGGGCCGCGCCCACGGTGGCCCCCAGGCCAGGCAGCAATTGTAGCGCGGTCTTCGGCACACCCGCCTCATGCAGCAATTGCACAGCGCGATACGCCACCAGACAAGTCGCCTCCGCCGGTTTGGCCAGCACAGCATTTCCGGCGGCCAACGCCGCCGTCAATTGCCCGGTAAAAATCGCCAACGGGAAATTCCAGGGGCTGATGCAGGCGACGACACCGCGCGGACATGGGTCGAGGCGTTCAGCCTCTGAGGCATAGAACCGCAGGAAATCCACCGCTTCGCGCAGTTCGGCGATGGCGTCCGGCAGTGTCTTGCCCGCCTCACGGTGCAAAAGGGCAAAAAGCTCCCCAAAACTGGCTTCGTAAAGTTCTGCTGCACGGCGCAAGATATTTGCCCGCTCCTTTGCGGTCGCATCCCAGATCTGCGCTGCTTTTGCTGCCGACGCTACATCTTGGGCGGTGGCAAAACGCACCTCACCTACCAGATCGTTTGGATCGGCTGGGTTTTTGACCCTGTGCGCGTCTTCCCCGTCGATATCAGCGGTGGTAAGTGGTCCTGCGTTCCAAACCGCCGTTTCAAACGGCGTCCGTGCTGCGTCGATCTCTGCCAGATCAACCGGATCATTGATGTCCCAGCCTTTGGAGTTCTCGCGGCCTTCAAACAAGTTGGATGGATGCAGAACCGGGCGCACATGGCTTTGGTCGAGCGCGGCAAACGGATCGCGCGCAACGTCTTCGGCTGGCACATCTTCATCCACGATCTGGTTTACAAAGCTCGAGTTGGCGCCGTTTTCCAAAAGTCGCCGCACCAGATAAGCCAGCAAGTCGCGATGCGGCCCGACGGGTGCATAAATGCGGCAACGGGTACTTTCGTCCCGCAAGACAATGTCGTGCAATGCTTCACCCATCCCATGCAGGCGCTGAAACTCGAAGGCGTCCCGGTCGTTGGTCATTTCCAGGATTGCTGCCACAGAGTGGGCGTTGTGGGTGGCAAATTGCGGATAGATCCGGTCCGTCATGCCAAGCAGTTTTTTGGCCAGGCACACATAGGCCACGTCGGTTGCGGGCTTGCGGGTAAAGACCGGGAAACCGGCCAGCCCTTCGACCTGGGCGCGCTTAATCTCGGTATCCCAATACGCGCCTTTCACAAGGCGCACCATGATCTTGCGATTGTGTTGCTCGGACAACGCGTAAAGCCAATCAATAACCCGGTCACAACGCTTGCCATACGCCTGCACGACGATACCAAAGCCATCCCACCCGGCCAAGTCCGGGTCGGCCAGGACCTCCGCAATTACATCGAGCGATAGGTCGAGCCGGTCGGCCTCCTCCGCATCGATATTCAGCCCCATGTTCGCGGCACGCGCCTGTCGGGCCAGCTTGCGGGTGGATCCCACAAGCTCCCGCATCACGCGGTCGCGCTGTGTCGCCTCATAGCGCGGATGCAGGGCGGAAAGCTTGATAGAGATACCCGGGTTTTCGCGAATGTCGTCACTTTTGGCATGGGGCGCCAGTTGGGCGATTGCGGTTTCATAGGCGTCAAAGAATTGGTCTGCGTCGGCAGCGGTCAACGCGGCTTCCCCCAGCATGTCGTAGCTGTAGGTGTAGCCGTCCGCCTGATTGGATTTGCCGTTGCGAATAGCCTCTTTGATGGTCTCCCCCAGTACAAACTGCGCGCCCAGCTCTTTCATGGCGCGGCTGACTGCTGTGCGGATGACCGGCTCCCCCAGACGCCGCACAGCGTTGCGCAGCGTGGTGGCGATGCCCGGTTCCGCGTCTTCGTGCAGAACGCGACCAGTGAGCATCAGCGCCCATGTGGAGGCGTTCACAAGTGAAGAGGATGATTGCCCCAGATGGCGCCCCCAATCCGATGGGGCAATTTTGTCTTCGATCAGTGCGTCCACGGTTTCCGCGTCGGGCACCCGTAACAGGGCCTCGGCCAAACACATCAGCGCGATGCCTTCGTCGGTCGATAGGCCGTATTCGGCCATGAAGACCTCCATCAATCCCGACGCGCCTTCACTGCGGATGCGTTCTACAATGGCCGCCCCGCGTTGCGCCATTGCCGCAAGCGCTGTGTCCGACAAATTGGCGTCCGCCCGAAGGCGGGACAGCAGGTCATTTTCTGGGGCAAGATGGTCTGCGCGGATGGTTTGGCGGATGGCAGAAAGGGTCATGGGAGGCACCGGAATCAATGGTTTTGCCTATTGTATCAGTTTACTTTAGGTCTAATTTCCCTATTTCTAGGCAATGGTGGGCGGATTGCCTTAAATTGCTGAAGAGTTAAGCCCCAAATGACCGAAGAAAACGCAAAATCTGACCAAATTGACCGGATTGACCTGAAAATCATTGCTGCGCTGCGCAAAGATGGACGCATGGCGGTGACGGCGTTGGCGTCTGAGGTTGGTCTTTCCAAGACCCCGTGCCAACAACGCCTGAAACGGCTGCAGGCGGCAGGCGTGATCCAAGGGTTCCGCGCGGTGGTGAACCCCAATGCGCTGGGCCTGAACCACGTGGCGTTTGTGGAAGTGAAGTTGAGCGACACGCGCGAAACCGCATTGCAGGCCTTCAATGAGGCCGTCCGCGCGGTGCCAGAGATTGAAGAATGCCACATGATCGCGGGCGCGTTCGACTATCTCTTGAAGGTTCGCACGCGCGACATGCGCGCTTATCGCACGGTTTTAGGGGAAGTCATCTCTAACCTGCCACATGTGGCCAACAGTT
Organism: Pseudomonadota bacterium; assembly: GCA_039030095.1. Taxonomy (GTDB): domain Bacteria; phylum Pseudomonadota; class Alphaproteobacteria; order Rhodobacterales; family Rhodobacteraceae; genus Amylibacter. Next base: position 22,670 of record JBCCET010000011.1, read on the forward strand.
CGACTCACGTGTCGATGGAGGCGGTGAAAGAGGCGGTTTAAGGTCAAATTCCTAACCGCCGGATTTTTCTTATATTCCTGTGGGTTGGCGCATCTTACGCAGTCACCGCAAAACTAGGTGCGAGAATTTTTATATATTTAAATCAATGCGGTAATCTAATCTTTTGCCGAAACCTCTGATTCCAGCCGGTCGTCATATATCTGTTACAAATCTGAAATAGAGCGTTCATGCGCGGCTCGTATTCCGCCACGCATCCGAAGTGTTCGGATAAAACCGGAATCAATCAGGGAACGTTTTCATGTTCACTAAAACGCTTTGCGTTACCGCCGTGGCCCTTGCCACTGCTGCTGCTGCGCCCGCATTTGCGCGGGACCAAATCAAAATCGTCGGCTCTTCGACCGTTTTCCCGTTCGCGACAACGGTTGCTGAACGCTTCGGCAAATCGAGCGAATTCAAGACACCCGTTGTTGAGTCCACCGGCTCCGGCGGCGGTCTGAAACTTTTCTGCTCCGGTGTGGGCGTCGAGCATCCTGACATCACCAACGCCTCGCGCCGCATCAAGGCGTCCGAAGTAGAAAAATGCGCGTCCAACGGCATCGACGAAATCGTTGAGATCAAGATCGGATACGACGGCATCGTATTGGCGAACTCCAAAGAAGCTGGTCAGTTCAACCTGACGCTGCGCGACATCTTTCTGGCGCTGGCCTCGAAAGTTCCCAATGAAGCCGGGGAATTGGTCGCGAACCCTTACACGATGTGGAACGAGATCAACCCGGACCTGCCAGCCGTAAAGATCGAAGTTCTGGGCCCACCGCCCACATCGGGCACCCGTGACGCGTTCAATGAACTGGCGCTGGAAGGCGGCTGTAAGACGTTCGACTTTATCGAAGCGATGAAGAAAACTGACAAAAACGCCTACAAGACGATCTGTCGTTCGGTTCGCGAAGACGGCGCTTATGTTGAAGCGGGTGAAAACGACAACCTGATCGTGCAAAAGCTGGAAGCCAATCCGGATGCACTCGGCATTTTTGGCTACTCCTTCCTGGAACAAAACTCTGACAAGGTTCAGGGGTCCACCATCGACGGTGTCGAGGCGGAGTTCGAACTGATTGCGGAAGGCGACTATCCCGTTTCGCGCTCTCTCTACTTCTACGTCAAGAAAGCGCACGTAGGTGTTGTGCCCGGCATCGAAGAATTCCTTGCGGAATTCACATCCGAGGACGCTTGGGGCGAAGATGGCTACCTGATCGACAAGGGCCTGATCCCGATGACTGAAGAAGAGCAGGAAGAGTTCAAAGATGCCGCCGAAGGTCTGACGAACTTGTCGATGTAATCGACACACTTTAAGGAACAGGCGTCCGCTGGTTTTGTGGGCGCCTTATTGCGAAGCTCGCGCGCGTTTGGGGGTCGGATGAGCACCGCTGATGTGAATGAAGGATCGGCCTCTGAAAAGCCGATTGATCTGACGAATTCCAAACGAAACAAGGGCTTTGAATCGCTTGTCATGGTAGCGCTGATGGCGTGTTCCATGGTTGCGATCCTTGTGACCATCGGCATCGTCTTTTCGCTTCTTTTTGAAGCGCTGAGGTTCTTTGACAGAATTTCGTTCTGGGATTTCATCTTTGGCACCAAATGGTCCCCGCAAACGGCCTTGCGCGCCGATCAGGTGGCCGCAGAAGGTGCGTTTGGGATGATCCCGCTTTTTACCGGGACGCTTCTGATTTCGGCCATTGCGATGGCGGTCGCCACGCCGCTGGGTCTGGCCAGCGCGGTATACCTGGCGGAATACGCCAGCAAGCGCACTCGGGACTGGATCAAACCGATGCTGGAAATCCTCGCCGGTATTCCGACGGTGGTATACGGGTTCTTCGCGGCGCTGACCGTTGCCCCGTTTATCCGGTTCACCGGTGGATCGATGGGATTGGAGGTCGCATCTGAAAGCGCCCTTGCTGCCGGTTTGGTCATGGGGATGATGATCATCCCGCTGATTTCATCGCTGTCAGACGACGTGATCAACGCGGTGCCGCAATCGCTGCGCGATGCGTCGTTGGGCCTTGGCGCTACCCATTCGGAAACTGTGCGCCGTGTCATCCTGCCAGCAGCTATTCCCGGGATTGCTGGAAGCCTGCTGTTGGCGGTAAGCCGGGCCATTGGCGAAACCATGATTGTTGTTATGGCTGCGGGTCTTGCCGCCAATCTGACGGCAAACCCTTTGGACGCCGTCACGACCATTACAGCGCAGATCGTGGCGCTGCTGACCGGAGACCAGGAGTTCGACAGTGCCAAGACCCTTTCTGCCTTTGCGCTGGGCCTGCTGCTGTTCGCGTCAACGCTGATCCTTAACTACATCTCGCTTCGGATCGTGAAGAAATACAGGGAAGAATATGACTGACGGTACGACTTCTTTCCTGAAGGGACAGAAGGCCCTTTTGGCCCGCCACCGGGCGGAATCCCGGTTCCAGTGGACCGGTCGGTTTGCCATTGCGTTGAGCCTTGCGTTCTTGATTTTCATGATCGGCTCCATTGCCTGGCAAGGCAAAGGCGCTCTGTCGACGACCGAGGTTCAGCTGACCGTTGACCTGGGCGATGACAACGTGGACCCAGAGGACATTGCAGGCTCGCGTTTGGAGAAAATCATCAAAAGCGGTCTGCGCGAAATGTTTCCCGAAGCCAAAAAGCGCAAACAGAAAAAGCTGCTTTACGGTCTCGTCAGTTCTGATGCCGGATTTCAGTTGCGCGATCAGGTTTTGGCCGACCCATCGATGATTGGTGGGACGGCGGATGTCTGGGTTAGCGCATCGGACGATGTTTGGCTGTTTGCCAAGGGCCAAGTGGATAGAAACTTGCCCGAAGAAGACCGCCGCATCAGCGATCTGGAATTTGAATGGCTCGACCGACTAGAAGGCGAGGGCCGCCTGCAACAGCTTTTCAACTGGCCGTTTTTCACCAACGGCGACAGCCGCGAGCCAGAGCTGGCCGGGATTTTATCCGCCTTTGTCGGATCGGCGCTGACGATTGCAGTTTGTTTCTTGCTGAGCTTCCCCATTGGGATCATGGCTGCGATCTATCTGGAAGAATTTGCGCCAAAAAACCGACTGTCCGACTTTATCGAGATCAACATTAACAACCTTGCCGCAGTGCCGTCTATCGTGTTTGGCCTGTTGGGCCTGTCGATCTTTCTCAACACTTTTGGATTGCCGCGATCTTCGCCCCTGGTAGGTGGAATGGTTTTGGCACTGATGACGCTGCCGACGATCATTATCGCCTCGCGGGCCAGTCTGCGCGCTGTGCCACCGTCGATACGCGAAGCAGCTTTGGGGATGGGGGCAAGCCCGATTCAATCCACGTTCCATCATGTGGCCCCGCTGGCAATGCCCGGCATGTTTACCGGCGCTATTGTGGGCATGGCCCGCGCGTTGGGTGACACCGCACCTTTGTTGATGATCGGCATGGTCGCCTTTATCGTCGATGTGCCAAATTCGATCCTTGAACCCGCCACTGCTTTGCCGGTTCAGATCTTCCTGTGGGCCGACGCACCGGAGCGTGCGTTTGTCGAAAAAACCAGTGCGGCGATTATTGTGCTGCTCGCCTTCCTTATCCTTATGAATCTGGCCGCCATTTTGCTGCGCCGCCGGTTTGAGAAGAGGTTCTAAAACCATGGCCAAGAAGAAAGAGCCGATCATCGTTGCGCGGGATGTGGACGTGCACTACGCGGACAATCAGGCGCTGTTCAAAATCGCGCTGGATATTCCGGAAAACAAAGTAACCAGCCTGATTGGTCCGTCGGGTTGCGGTAAATCCACCTTCTTGCGCTGCATTAACCGTATGAACGATCTGGTCGATATCGCGCGGGTCCAGGGGCATATCTCAATTGCCGGGCAGGACATCTATGCCCCCGATGTTGACGTGGTCGCGCTGCGCCGCGAAGTTGGCATGGTGTTTCAGAAACCCAACCCGTTCCCAAAATCGGTTTATGACAATGTTGCCTATGGCCCGAAAATTCACGGCCTGACAAAGAGCAAGGCGGATCTCGACAATCTTGTGCAATGGTCGCTGGAAAAGGCGGGCCTATGGGATGAGGTGAAAGACCGTTTGCATGAACCGGGCACCGGTCTTTCTGGCGGCCAACAACAACGGCTCTGCATCGCGCGGACTATCTCAGTGAAGCCGAAAGTGGTGCTGATGGATGAGCCGTGTTCGGCGCTGGACCCGATTGCAACCGCGCGGATTGAAGAACTAATCGACGAGCTGCGCGAAAACTTCTCAATTGTGATTGTGACCCACTCCATGCAGCAGGCCAGTCGGGTCAGCCAATTGACGGCATTTTTCCACCTGGGCACGCTGGTGGAAGCAGGGCGGACGAAAGACATATTCACCAGCCCGCAAGACGAACGCACGCAAAACTACATCACTGGCCGGATTGGATAAGAGCCATGGAAAACGAACATATCGTCACACGTTTTGACCAGGAATTGACTGAGATCGAGACGATGTTGGTCAAGATGGCCGACAAAGTGGCAGGGCACATCAAAGAAGCTGCAAAAGCACTGATGGAATCTGATGATGCGCTTGCCAAAAAGATTGCCAAAGCAGACCGCGAAGTGAACGCGCTGGAAGAAAAGATCGATGAAAAGGCGATCCGGTTGATTGCCTTGCGTCAACCTATGGCCATTGATCTGCGGGCTGCGATCACCACGCTAAAGGTCAGCTCGCACTTGGAACGTATGGGGGATTATGCCAAGACGCTCAGCTACCGGGTCCGCGTGGTAGAAGACTTTACCGCCATGAAGCCGATCCTTCGGTCGCTGGCTGAAACGTCTGACCGCGTGGCGGTCATGCTGGGCCTCGTAATGGAAGCCTACGTGAACCGCGACGTGGAAAAAGCGGCCGAAGCAGCGGCCATGGATGAAGAGATCAACGACAGGACGGATGCCCTCTTTCGGGAACTTCTGACGTATATGTTGGAAAACCCCAGGAACATTGAGCCATGCACCCACCTTCTGTTCATATCCAAGAACATGGAGCGGTCAGGGGACCAGGTTACGAACATAGCAGAACAGGTTCGCTATCTCGTAACCGGGGAGTTGTCGGAGGACTGAAGCCCACCATGTCCACCGGCGGCCCACGTATTCTGATCGTCGAAGATGAAGCTTCTCAGCTAGAGCTTTTGTCCTACAACCTGACGGTTGAAGGATATGAGGTTTTCAAAGCTGAAAGCGGTGAAGAAGGTTTGCTTATCCTTAAGGAGCAGGAAGTGGACCTGATCCTGCTCGACTGGATGTTGCCGCAGGTGTCCGGGCTGGAGGTCTGCCGCCAGATCAAGCGCAAAAAGGCGACCAAGCAGATCCCCGTGATCATGCTGACCGCACGGGGAGAGGAAGACGACAAGATCCGCGGGCTCGACACTGGCGCTGACGACTATGTGGTCAAACCGTACAGCCTGCGGGAGTTGATGGCGCGCGTCCGTGCCGCCCTGCGATCCAAATCCGGGCAATCAGAAAGCGATTTGATGGTGTATCAGGGGCTGACCGTTGATCTGGTACAGCACAAGGTATCGATAGGCGATGAAGCCATTCCGCTAGGCCCGCTGGAATTCAAGTTGCTGCGTTTGATGATCGAAAGCCCGGGACGGGTCTGGTCACGGGATCAATTGCTTGATCGGGTTTGGGGCGACAACCTGAATGTGGACACGCGCACGGTGGACGTTCATATCGGGCGATTGCGCAAGCAGATATCCAAAGTGACGGATGAGGAGTTCATTCGCACCGTGCGGGGCTTTGGTTATTCACTGGACAAGAGCCTGTAAGCCGGCTTCAGAATTGCCGGTCATTACGCGTCGGTCCTATACGGTGCCCACTGCCTCTGCCACAGACTGAAACCCTTCTTGGGCTAACAATGCGTCCAGATCTTCCGCAATGCGCGCGGCCAGTGTAATGCCGCCGTAAATCAGCGCGGTATAAAGCTGGACGGCCTGCGCGCCGGCCCGGATTTTGGTAAGGGCGTCCTGGGCCGTGGAAATCCCGCCTACGCCGATCAGCGGCACGTCCCCTTTCAACTCGGCATAAAGCGTCGTTAGGACCTGGGTCGACATCGCCAAAAGAGGCGCGCCGGACAGGCCTCCGGCTTCGTGTGCATGGACGCTTTGCAAACCGTCACGTTTCAGCGTGGTGTTGGTCGCGATCACCGCATCAAGCCGGGCGTTTCGCGCGACAGATGCGATATCTTTGATGTCTGCGTCTGAAAGATCCGGTGCAATTTTGAGAAACACAGGGAGCGCTCGCCCCAGCTTATCCCGCGCGGCAAGCACCCCATCTAAAAGCGCCGCCAATGCCTCCGGCCCTTGCAAATCGCGCAACTTTTCAGTGTTGGGCGATGACACATTGACGGTCACGAAATCCAGATGCAGGCCACAGGTTTCCACAACGCTGGCGAAATCGGCGGCCTTATCGGCGCTGTCTTTGTTGGCACCCAAATTGAGGCCCACAACACCGGTTTTTGGTTGCGCGGCCAACCGCTTGGCGATCACCGCCGCCCCATCGTTGTTGAAACCAAACCGATTGATTGCGGCCCGGTCCTGTGTCAGTCGGAAAAGCCGGGGTTTGGCGTTGCCCGGTTGCGGACGCGGGGTTGCGGCACCCACTTCGACAAATCCGAACCCGGATTGGAGGAGCGGCGCAATGGCGGTTGCGTTTTTATCAAACCCAGCGGCCAGCCCGACGGGGTTTGGTAAATCCATTCCGGCAAGTGTGGTGCGCAATCGGTCAGACGTGGGCGTGCTGCGGCGCGGTGTCAGGCCTGACCGAAGCGCGGTTAAGGCAAGACCGTGCGCCCGTTCCGGGTCGATCCGGTGAAAGAGCGCCAGTGCCGCCCGTTCCGCGAACGTCATGAAAGTTCCGGAAAAATGTGGCCCTGTGGTCCCAAAGGCAGGTCCGCATGGCCAACCACATGATCCATCTCAAAAGCTGCATAGAGATGTGGGAATTCAGCACCGCCACGCGAAACCTCCCATTTCAGGGCGTCACCCATTCGGTCGGTGTCTGCTGTCACAAGGATGAGGTTATCTTGCCCGGCGAAGTGTTTCGCGGCGGTTTCAACTGCTTGATCTGCGGTGGAAAAATGAACAAAGCCGTCGGCAAGGTCGATAGGAGCACCAAGGGTTTTCCCGTCCGCTAGCATCTGGGTCCATTGGTCTGATGTGAATATCTTGTAGATGTGCATGCGCGCGGTCATGCCGATCACACGTCAAACCGTCAAGCAGTGTCTTTGTCAGCCTTAGCCGAAGCGGGCTTGCAAGCCTGCGAAGAGTTCCGTTGATCCGCTATTTGTCGGCACAATTTTGCGCGGCGCGGACCCTGGAACGTTGCGGGTATGCAGGGTTTCGGAGGTCCGAAGGCCCCTGACTTCTGACTTTTTCTGCGTGTCAGCGTCTCGGTGCCCACGCCCGGTAGTTGCCAAGGTTGTCATGGCGTTGCCTCTGTTTCTGCCTCATCTCGAACGCTGGTTCCTTTGTTCGCGTCCGATGACAAGGAACCGTGCGACTCGAAGACGGCGGAAATAGGGCGCAAATGTCACGACCCGCTGCAGGTCGTGTTGAATTTGCCACAAATTAACGGGGCGCCATACGGATAGATCCGTCCAGCCGGATGACCTCTCCGTTGATCATCGGGTTCTCGGCGATGTGTTGGACAAGGGCTGCAAACTCTGTCGGATTGCCTAAGCGCGACGGGAAAGGAACTTGTTTACCAAGCGAGGCCTGCACGTCCTCTGGCAGGCCCTCCAGCAGTGGCGTTTTGAACAGGCCCGGCGCCACTGTGGCCACACGCACGCCTTTGTCCGCCAGGTCCCGCGCCATGGGAAGTGTCATGCCGACAATCCCACCTTTTGAAGCAGCATAGGCGACCTGGCCGACCTGTCCTTCATACGCCGCGACAGATGCCGTGTTCACGATCAACCCGCGCTGGCCGTCAGGCTCCATGGGATCCAGATCCACCATTCCGGTGGCGGACTGGCTAGCGCAATAAAACGAACCGATCAGGTTAACACCTATAACCTTGGCGAACACGGCCGGGTCATGGGGCGCCCCGCGCGACGTGGTCTTGGCTGCCGGACCTATCCCGGCGCAGTTGACCAAAATCCGTTCCTGTCCTTGTTTCGCCCGCGCGGTGTCAAACGCATCCGCCACGCTTTCGGGGTCAGAGACGTCGACTTGTTGCCAGATCGCACCGATCTGGGCTGCGGTCTCTTTCGCTTGATCGGCGTCGAGATCGAACAGGCACACTTTCGCACCAGCTTTGGCGAAACGTTCTGCCACGGCCCGGCCAAGGCCGGATGCGCCGCCGGTCACGACAACGGTTGAAGAGGCTAGGTCTGCCATGGATCAGTTTCCTTGTTAGTACGCGCAATATCTGAAAATCATAGGCCGAAGCATACGGGAGGGAAAGATGACCCAGCAGGGAATCGCGCAGGTGAATGGCGCCGCGTTGCACTATCGTCTGGAAGGGCCGGAAGATGGCCATCCTGTCGTGTTTGCCAACTCTCTGGGCACCGACTTTCGAACCTGGGACAAGGTAGTGGCCGCGCTGCCAGAAGCGCGGGTGCTGCGCTATGACAAACGTGGCCATGGGTTGAGCGATGATCCCGACACCGGCTGGGCCATGGGGGATCTGGTAGCAGATGCGGCAGGCCTAATGGACCAGTTCGGCTTGAAGGGCGCTTGTTTCGTTGGCCTGTCTGTCGGCGGGTTGATCGCCCAGGGTCTGGCAGCAGAACGTCCGGATTTGGTGCGCCTGCTCGTGTTGTGCGACACCGCTGCGCGCATCGGCAATGACGACATGTGGAACGCGCGCATTGAGACGGTGACGCAAGGCGGCATGGCGGCGTTGGCACATGGGGTTCTGGAGCGTTGGTTCACGCCAGCATTCTTTGACGACCCCAACTTCCCAATGTGGCGCAACATGTTGCTGCGGACGTCTTCGCAGGCTTACGCCCGCGTCAGCGCGGCAATCCGTGATACGGATTTACTGGAAAGCACCGCCCGGCTTCAACTCCCGACGATGGCGGTGGTTGGTGCCAATGATGGCGCAACGCCACCCGACCTTGTACGTGAAACGGCTGGTCTGATTACCGGATCCCAGTTCCACGTCATCAAAGCTGCGGGGCACCTGCCTTGCGTTGATCAGCCGGAGGCCTTGATAACCCTGTTGCGCGGTTTCCTGGCGGATCACGGCGCGCTTTAGGCCTTGCGCTGCTTCGTCTTGCAGGTGAACTATGCGCGCATTCTAACCCCCTGACAGGACCCTTCCCCATGCCCGCTGACGCGCGTCCGGACAGACCCTTTCGCCCTTGGGTGGGCATTGGCTGGATGGCCGTGACCGGGCTGTTTTTTGTGTCAGTCACAGGGATCGTGCGCTATTTGGGCAGCGATATTCCGGCGGCCCAATCGGCGTTTCTGCGTTACGCAATCGGGCTGCTGTTGTTGCTGCCGTTCCTTGGTCCTATCCTGCGCGCAGACACCAGCCTGCGCCTGCACGGGCTTTTTGCATTGCGCGGTCTGGCTCATGGGGCAGGGGTGGTCCTGTGGTTCTACGCGATGGCCCGCATCCCAATTGCAGAGGTGACGGCGCTGAACTACCTGTCGCCCATTTACATCGCCATTGGCGCCGCGGTTTTTCTGGGTGAAAAGCTGGCTGTGCGCCGGATCGCCGCCATTGTCGCAGCCTTTGTCGGGGCGATGATTATCCTGCGACCTGGCTTTCAAGACCTTAACGCAGGCCAGAACGCGATGATCATTGTCGCGCCGATTTTTGCGGTCAGCTATCTTTTGGCAAAGTCGGTTTCGATGCAGTCGAATGCCACCGTTGTGGTTGGTATGTTGACGATTTACGTGACCGTCGTTCTGGCGCCGATGGCCTGGTGGGTTTGGCAGCCTGTCAGTTGGGTGGAAATTGGATGGCTGACCCTTGTAGCTGTCCTTGCCACGGCAGGACACTGGACCATGACAAAAGCCCTGGCCGCAGCGCCTTTGGCGGTGACCCAGCCGGTGACTTTTCTGCAGTTGGTTTGGGCAACGCTTTTGGGGGTGATCGCCTTTGGCGAGGCGGCAGATACGTATGTTATGGCGGGCGGTGCGGTGATTATCGCGTCCGTAAGCTTTATCAGTTACCGTGAATGGGTGTTGAGCCGGACCCACCAAACCCCACCTGCTATGGCAACAAAAAGCTGATCTCACGGTTTCGTGAATGTGGGGCTTGCCGAAAGATCGGCCGAGTGTGCTAACCTAAAGTCAAGAACGGAGGTTTACATGAAAACAATCGCTCTCGCAGCCGCTATCGCAATGACGCCAGTCCTGGCGTTCGCAATGGGCTGTCATGGATCTGACCATACCACCGCCGCAAGCTGTCCGCAGGGGCAGGTCTGGGACGGTGAACAAGGTGCTTGCACCGACGTCACGTCCAGTTAGGTCTTAAGGTGAAATGTGAACGGCCTCGGTTTTTGACCGGGGCCGTTTTCTTTTGGCGAATTTCTTGAAAGTGACGCATTCAGACGCGCGCCAACGGCCCGCTCCTCGCAAATAGCGGTCTGCCAATGCCGCAAGTTTCGGACGCTTCACCGCGCGAAATCAATATCATAGCGCCCCAAAAGAAAGCGCCTGTTTAACGATCCGGCCAGTCAAGCTTTTCCGCCAGCGCCTCATAGCCTGTTTGCGCAGCTCCATCCCATTCCGCTGTGTTGGAGGCAAAAGCCCATGCTTCTGATCGCAAAAACTGCCCATCGTCGAGGACACGCAGATGGTTTGCGCGCAGCGTATCACCGGTTGAGGTTATGTCTGCCACCGCCTCCGCCGTGCCGTTTTTTACCGTACCTTCGGTGGCACCTTGGCTGTCGACCAATTGATAATCCGCCACACCAAAGTCGCTGAGGTTTTGTCGGATAAGGTTGTGATACTTGGTGGCGATTCGCAGGCGGTGGCCGTGGATTTGCCGGAACTGCCCGCAGACCGCATCAAAATCGTCGAGCGTACGCACATCCACCCAGGCAGACGGCACCGCCAGCACCAGCGTCGCGTGGCCCAATCCCATTGGCGCCAACTCTACCACCGCGTCAGTGGGTAATTTTTCGCGGATCAGGTCAAGCCCTGTGACACCCACATGGATGCGCCCGGCGGCAATCTCTTTTGGGATTTCGCCAGCGCTCAGCAAAACCAACTCCACATCAGCTACCCCGGCCACGCGGCCAGAATATTCCCGCTCCGACGCGCTGCGTTCTACCATCACACCCCGTGCGGCGAACCATTCGATCACCTGTGATTGCAGGCGACCTTTGGAGGGCAGTCCTAACTTCAGGCCCATCCGCCCGCCTCCAACAATGCTTCCGGGCGGATCACGCCACCCACCGCTGCGATCGACCGGCCCTGGCCCAGCTGTGCCGTTAGCGCGTCATAACGCCCGCCGCTGGCGATGACCGGCAGGTCCGGGCGGCCTTCGGCGAAAAAGCCAAACACAAAGCCGTCGTAGTATTCCAATGTTGTGCGCCCAAAGGTTGCCTCAAACGGTAGGGAGCCGGCTGCGACCCCTTTGGCATCAATAGCAGCCAGTCGTGCCTCGATCCGGTCTGCCGCATCTGCCAGGGTCGGGAAATCCTGTGCGATGCGGCGCACGCTTGCCAGGGCCTCTGTACTGGTGCCGGAAACTGCCAAGATGTCTTCGACCATGGCCACTTCTTCGCGCGCAATCGCAGGGGCTTTTTGTTCGGCTTGAAGGGCGGTGACGCGATCACGGACCTCTGCCTCTGATCGCAGGCCGATCTGAGGACCTGCTTCGTCCAGCAGTGCATCGAGCCCCTTAACCGCCACTTCCACCAGCAGGTGTGTGCGGGGTTCCGCCGCGTCGCGCAGGCCACCGAAGCGTTCCAGTAGGTCCACAAAACGTGTGGGCCGCCATAGATGGCGCATCAAAGCCGCTTTGCGGTCCTGCGTGGTCGACAACGCGCGCACCGCATCCCGCAAAAGGCCCATGTCACCAGTAGCCAACCGTAATCCCGCGTCTGACAGCGTGTCATGGAACAGTGCAAAAACCTCCGCGTCGGCAAGTGCTGGATTTTCCCGGTCGAAAAGTTCGTATCCCACCTGCACGTATTCGGTGGATCGGTCGCTGGTTTGTTTTCGCCAGACCGACCCGTTGTAGGTATAGCGCGCCGGTTCTGCGCCTTCGGCCATGTGCCGTTGCACAATTGGGACGGTAAAGTCCGGGCGCAGCATCTGTTCGCCGCGCGCAGGGTCCTGCGTGACAAACGCACGCGCGCGGATGTCTTCGCCGTAAAGGTCCAGCAGCACATCTGCGGGCAGTAAGCTGTCCGTTTCCACCGGTAAAGCGCCAGCCGCCTGAAAGGCGGAGGAAAGCCGGTCAGCCTCTTCCCGGATACGCGCGCGGCGGTCGTTTTTCATGTCTCAAAAGGTCTCGGGTTGCGCGGGCTTGAATTGCGCTTGCGCCCCTTGCGTAACATAATCAGCCTCCGCCCGCGCGCGCGATCATTGCGCGGACCTCGGACACCAGATCGCGGCGCGCGATTTCCTTTTGTGCGGGCTGGGCGCGCCATTCCTCTGGTGTTTCAATTTCCGCCGCCAAACGGGCGCCAAGCGCGAGGTCCTTGATCTGCACAACCCCGCGGTCTTTTTCGTCGGACCCTTCGATCACGGCCACCGGGCTTTCGCGGGTGTCGGCGTATTTCAACTGGTTGCCAAAGTTCTTTGGATTGCCGAGGTAGACCTCCGCCCGGATACCCGCAGTGCGCAATTCCGACACCATGGCCTGATAGTCAGCCATCCGCGCGCGATCCATAACCGTCACAACCACCGGACCGGCTGATCTGGAACCGATACGCCCCTTTTCACGCAGGGCCGCCAGCAGGCGGTCCACGCCGATTGAAACACCGGTCGCCGGAACTTCTTGCCCGGTGAAACGCTTGACCAGATCATCGTAACGGCCGCCGCCAGCGACGGATCCAAACTGCCGTTTGCGGCCCTTTTCGTCGAGGATTTCGAAGGTCAGCTCCGCCTCATAGACCGGACCGGTGTAGTAGCCGAGACCACGCACAACTGATGGATCGATCTCTATCCGGTCTGAACCATACCCTTGTGCCGCAAGCAGCGCCGCGATTTGTTCCAACTCATCAACGCCGTTCGCACCGATATCACTGTCGCCAATTGCGGCGCGAAGGTTCGCCAACGTTGCTGCCGCGTCCCTACCTTTAGAAGTCAGGAAAGCCACGACTGGTCCGGCCTGATCATCGGTTAGTCCGACGCCATCAATATAGGCACCAGATGCATCCAGTCGTCCTTTGCCGAGCAATTCACGCACACCGGCCTCACCCACTTTGTCGAACTTGTCGATGGTCCGCAGAACCGCGTCACGCTGGGTGTCGTTGTCGAGGCCCATGACCTCTAACACCCCGTTTAGAACTTTCCGGTTATTCACCCGAACCAAATAGTCCCCGCGCGGGATGCCAACTGCCTCCAACGTATCCGCAAGAAGGGCGCAGATCTCCGCGTCGGCGGCCACGGAGGCACTGCCGACCGTATCAGCATCACACTGGTAGAATTGGCGATAGCGCCCTGGGCCGGGCTTTTCGTTACGCCAAACAGGACCCATCGCATAGCGGCGATAAGGCGTCGGCAAGTCATTGCGGTGCTGGGCATAGACCCGCGCCAATGGCGCCGTCAGATCATAGCGCAGAGCGACCCAGCCTTCGTCATCGTCTTCCCAGGCAAAAACGCCTTCGTTGGGGCGGTCCACGTCGGGCAAGAACTTTCCCAAAGCTTCAACCGTTTCCACGGCGCTCGATTCAAGCGGGTCAAAGCCATAGCGATGGTAGACGTCAGCGATTTTGGCGAGCATTTCAGCCCGCTCCGTCACCTCGGCTCCGAAATAGTCGCGAAAGCCCTTCGGGCTTGCCGCCCTGGGCCGTTTCACTTTGTTCTTCTTGTCTTTTGCCATCGCGCGTCACCTTTCGCGCGTGCCCTAGCCCAAATAGCCAAGGCCGACAAGCGAACCGGCTAGAAGCGTTCAATCATACTGGAGAAGACGTCGGACATATTCCATTGCAGGATCCAGATTTTCCCGTCGCGTTCCTGAGTGACCACGTAGAAATAGATCGGAATCGTGTCGCCCCAATAACTGTAGAGCGCCCTGCGAAAACCGCCGCCCAGAGTATCTTCGCGCAACAGCGCTGAGCTGGTCATCGGGTTTTTGTAGTAATTGGTGTAGGAGTTTACAAAACTCGACCGGTCCTGTGCCGACATGCCTTGGCTTGTGGGATCAACAGCTTTCAGCGCTTCGTTAAAACGTAGAGCCATCAGATGGCCGCCCACAACCTGTTCCATCTCTTCCAGTGAATCAAAGATACCAAACGGGGTTTTGGCCAAAGCTGCGCCGGGTGTGATCAGTGCGGCGGCTAACAATACAAAAACAAATCGTAACATCGCGATCTCCTTTTTTAAAAATTCTTGTCCACTATAACCACGGTCAGCCACAGAAATGAAAGGGGCAAGCGCCATGGAAGATCGGATGACGCGCATCGAAGAACGATTGGCGGATGCCTTGCGGTTGGCAGATGAACTGTCCGATACGGTCGCAGATCAGGCGAAACGGATCATCGCATTAGAGGCACAGGTGGCAGCCCTGATGGATCTGGCGCGTGATGCCTCAGCCGACGGCGGCAGCCATGCCTTTGCGGATGAACCGCCGCCGCACTATTAATCCGTCAGGACTAGGCCAGCGCCGTGACAATGTTGATTTCGGCTTCAAGAGTGCGGTGAACCGGGCATCGGTCCGCGATTTCCAGCAACCGCGTGCGCTGGTCGGGTGACAGATCCCCGGCCAGGCTGATATTGCGATGAAACTGGTCGATTTTGCCGGACTCGGTTGTGCAGGTTTCGCAATCAGAGGCGTGCACCCTGTCATGGGTCACGTCCACCTGCAGATCTTCCAACGGCCAGCCTTTGCGCCGGGCGTACATGCGTATGGTCATGGACGTGCACGCAGCAAGCCCGGCTGACAAAAGGTTGTATGGCGTCATACCAAGATTGGTGCCGCCATATGCCTCCGGCTCATCAGCCAGAATGTGGTGATGTGGGCCAGCACTGATATCCTGCAAGAACCCACCGGCGTCTGATTCAGAGGATCGCACAACACCTTCCGGTGCCCCGATTGGGGAGGCCGGTGACCGAAGCCCAAGGTATCGCCCGGCCCAACCTGCGATCACGTCGGCAGCGTATTCCGCGTCTTCAGATCGGCTGAGCAGGTGGTCCGCGTTATCAAGCGTGACAAAGCTTTTGGGGTGTTTCGCAGCGCCGAAAATCTCTGCCGCGTTGTCGATTCCCACGGTTTCGTCGATAGGTGAATGCAGCACCAAGAGCGCACGTTTCATGGCGGCAATGGCGGGTTTCAGGTTTGAGGCTTTTACGTCGTCAACGAAGTCTCTTCGTATTGTGAACGGACGGCCCGCCAGGCTGACTTGTGCTGCGCCTTCCCGTTCAATCTCTTCCAGCGCAGCGCCAAAGTTATGTACCACATGCCCCGGATCCGCAGGCGCGCCTATGGTAGCCAAGGCTTTGACACTTTCAATTTCGCCTGCTGCGCGCAGCACAGCAGCCCCGCCAAGGGAGTGGCCGATCAACAACCCCGGTGCCCCGACTTCTTTCGCCAGCGCCTCAGCGGCGAGTTTCAGATCCGCCACGTTGGAAGAAAAGTTGGTGTTGGCAAACTCACCTTTTGAATGACCAAGACCGGTGAAATCGAACCGCAAAACCGCGATGCCCATGGAGGCGAGCCGTTGCGATATGCGCCGCGCCGCCGGGATGTCTTTGGAACAAGTGAAACAATGGGCAAAGATTGCCGTGGCCTGGGGTTTGCCTCCGGGCAGGTCGAGCCGGGCTGCAAGCTGCTCACCGCTGTGGCCGATGAAGGTGAATTTCTGGCTGATCATTGCGCACCTCGTTTGGTTTGGCTGTCTATAAGGTGCGCGCGCGGTGATTGGGATCAACCCATGTGACAGGGCTGTCGCGCGAAGGTGATGGGTTGAAATCGACGCCTGAAGGGGTGCGTTTGATGGGTCGTACCTAGGCTAGGGGATGTAACCCGTCCTAAGTTTTGGCTTTAAGTGGACGTCAAACGCGTGGCGACGCTTTCCGGCAAATACTCAGGCCGGAACCCGTTCCAACTTTTATCTGGTCCTGAATTTGGGTCATGTAGTTGGGCGTGGAAAACCACTTCGCCTTCGGGTGTGACCTCCTTGAAGACGCAGCCGTTCAATCCCTTTTGCGATGTATCCCCGTTGTCACTGCCATCGATCTGGATACATCCGGTGCACGCGATAAATCGGTTGCCGTTTGGCATTTCACATACGCCGCTGACGTAGTGAGAATACGGCAAGTCTGCACCGCCATAGCGCGATGTCTCCGCCGCGCGGCGGGTGTCGGCATCAATCTTGTAGCTGACGGCGTAGCTTTTCCGATCCCAAAGTGGCTGTTCCGGCTGAGGTGGCACGGCACCTGCTGCGCCATTGTCAAACAGCATGAGGTCACCGTTGTTCAAAAAACTCAGGTCATGCTGGTGATACGGCGGGCGCTCGCCATCAATTTTCAAAAGGTAATCAGACCATGGTTCGCGCCAACCGCCCGGATCACCCAAAATCCACGCAAGTTCACCCCGCCGCGTTAACTTCACAACCGCGTCCTGGTGCCGACAAGAGATGAGTATGCCGCCGTCTGTCGGGTCAATGATAGCGCAATTGGCGTGGGTCCAATCGCGCGTGCGCGGATAGCCTTGATTGATCCAATACGGCAGCTCTGACCCGTAACACATCCGGTTTTGGTCCAAGAGCGGTGCCATGGACCATTGCCATCGGATCGTCCCCTTTCGATCAAAACAAAGGACCGTGTCCGACATCAAATGGGTCCAGTCATCGTCCGGCTGGGTTAGTGGCAGACGCTCTGCGGACAGCGATAAATAGATGTCTGGCGCAATTTCCTGGATTGTGTGATGCAGCTTGGCCGTTGGTAGTTTTATGCCAGGTTCCCCCTGGTCGCCTTTGTCGATCGTGTACCAGGACTGCAATACCCGGCCGTCAAAAGCGATTTCATGAGCGCGTCCGTCGGTCCCTACAACCAAAATGGTTTTGTGTTTCAAGCCTAGTCGGGCGTCCATCAAGCAGAACGGCATCTGGTGCAGCCAGCGGATGTTGCCGTCCTGTCCTATGGCAAGAAATGCGTCGAATTCGGATGCCACCCGATTGGGTCGGTACCCGCGCCCAATCGTAAGCAGGACCGCGCCGTCAGATCGCGCCTCCGGCTTGCAGCTGAGAACTTTGTAGTCGGGCAGCCCTTCGATCAAAACTCTTCTACCATTTGCACACCGGGCACATGCTTTAGCGCGCCTTTGATCTGGGGGTTCACCACATAGGCGTCGGGCAAGGCGATCTCCACCTCACCGGGCAGTTCAGGGTGCATCAGGATCAAGTGAACCGGGCCTTTCGACCTGTTGTCGGCGCCTTTGCTGGATTCCTCCAGCCGGGTTGCAACAGAAGGCACGGCGTCCGGTTCGTTGAGGTAGACCTTCAATCCGGCACTCGCCGCCCCGGCCACAGCCTGATCAACCGTTTGCGCGCCGCGTGCGAGTAGTTTCAGCTGGTCGGCTTCCAGATTTGCTTCCACCGCCAGAACGACGCTTTGGCCCGGCGTCAGGATATCGCGGCATTTCTCCAACGTGTCTGAGAAAACCGTAACCTCATAAAGTCCGGTCGGGTCTGACAATTGTACAAAGGCATACCGATTGCCGCGACCTGACTTGCGTTCCTGTTTGCCCGCAACGGACCCAGCAATTTTGGCGGCGACGGGCCCTCCCTGTACTTTCTGTTCCAGCTCCGCCAGCGTCAGCACTTTTTGCCGCTTCAGGGGGCCAAGGTAGTCGTCCAGCGGATGGCCCGACAGGTAGAAGCCGATACCCTGATGTTCTTCCGCTAAGCGTTCAGTTGGGAGCCAATCTTCTGGCATAGGCAAACGAGGCGCTGGAAGGTCTTCGCCAGAATCTCCAAAAAGACCCGCCTGTGCGCTGTTTTTCTGTTCAAAGTTTGCCGCTGAATAGCCGATCAATTGATCAACGCTGGCCAGACACTTGCGCCGGTTGCCATCTAGTTGGTCAAACGCACCAGCACGGGCAAGCATTTCCATCGGGCGTTTTCCGACACGTTTCAGGTCCACCCTACGCGCGAAGTCGAAAAGGTCCTGAAAGGCCCCTTCCTTGCGGGCCTCAGTGATCAGCTTCATGGCTTCCACGCCCACATTCTTTAACGCGCCCAGCGCATAGTGGATGCGGCCTTCGCCCACGCTGAACGTCGCCTCTGATCGGTTCACGCATGGCGGTACGATCTTGATCCCCATACGCCGCGCTTCGTCAAAGAAGACGCCGAGCTTGTCGGTCAGGTGGATGTCGCAGTTCATGACGGCGGCCATAAACTCTACCGGGTGGTTCGCCTTCAGCCAGGCCGTTTGATAGCTGACCACGGCATAAGCGGCGGCGTGGGATTTATTGAAGCCATAGTTGGCGAACTTGTCGAGAAGGTTCCAAACCTCAATCGCCTTTTTCTCATCAACCTCGTTTTCAGCCGCACCTTTCAGGAATTTCGGGCGTTCCGCATCCATGGCCTCCTGGATTTTCTTACCCATCGCGCGACGCAACAGGTCGGCTCCGCCCAGGCTGTAGCCCGCCATTTCCTGGGCGATCTGCATCACCTGTTCCTGATAGACGATGATGCCCTGGGTTTCGTCCAGAATGTGGTCAATCGTCGGATGCAGTTTTTCGCGTTCGCTGAGGCCGTTTTTAACCTCACAGAACTTCGGAATGTTCTCCATCGGGCCAGGTCGGTAGAGCGCAACCAGCGCGATGATGTCCTCAATCGTATCCGGTTTCATGCGCCGCAGCGCGTCCATCATGCCGGAACTTTCCACCTGAAACACCGCAACCGTTTTGGCTGAGGCATAGAGGTCATAGCTTTTCTGATCATCCAGCGGGATGGCGTTGATCTGATTTACCGCGCCTTCGGGCGGCTCATAGATTTCGCTGCCGTCAGGGGCGACATGCAGCGGGCGCGTCTGATTGATGATATCCAGCGCATTCTGGATCACGGTCAGGGTTTTCAGCCCCAGAAAGTCGAACTTCACAAGCCCGGCTTGTTCCACCCATTTCATGTTGAACTGGGTGGCTGGCATATCGGACCGGGGGTCCTGGTAAAGTGGCACCAATTCGTCCAACGCGCGGTCGCCGATCACAACCCCGGCCGCGTGGGTGGAGGCATTGCGGTAAAGCCCTTCCAGTTGTTGGGCATAATCCAGCATGCGGCCCACAACCTCTTCGGCTTTGGCTTCTTCGCGCAGGCGCGGTTCTTCGGCCAGCGCCTTTTCGATGGACATGGGCTTCACGCCTTCCACCGGGATCAGCTTGGAAAGGCGGTCAACTTGGCCGTAGGGCATCTGCAAAACGCGGCCCACGTCGCGCACAGCGGCCTTTGACAAAAGCGCGCCGAAGGTGATGATCTGGGCGACCTTTTCGCGGCCATATTTTTCCTGCACGTATTGGATGACCTCTTCCCGGCGGTCCATGCAAAAATCGATGTCGAAGTCGGGCATGCTGACCCGTTCGGGGTTCAGAAAGCGTTCGAAAAGCAATGAATAGCGCAGCGGATCAAGGTCTGTGATGGTCAGCGCATAGGCCACTAGACTGCCTGCGCCTGAGCCACGACCCGGACCCACGGGGATGTCCTTTTCCTTGGCCCATTTGATGAAGTCGGCAACGATCAAAAAGTAGCCG
Source organism: Pseudomonadota bacterium (assembly GCA_039030095.1). GTDB lineage: Bacteria > Pseudomonadota > Alphaproteobacteria > Rhodobacterales > Rhodobacteraceae > Amylibacter. Next base: position 42,529 of record JBCCET010000011.1, read on the forward strand.
GGAAATCCCATGCCTTCAATAATATCGAGCTCAAAGTCCAAGCGTTCCTGGTAGTCTTCCACGCTGGCGGCGTGCGGAATGACGGCCAGCCGATCTTTCAGGCCCAAACTTGCCTGGCGTCGAAGTTCTTCGATTTCGTCATCGGCGAACTTTGGCAGGATTGGGTCACGCGTTGTTGCTCTAAAGGCGCAACGTTGGGCAACTTCCAATGTGTTTTCAATGGCTTCCGGCAAGTCATCAAACAGCTCTGCCATCTGTTTGGGTGTCTTGAAATAGTGCTCTGGCGTTAGACGGCGGCGGGGGGACGATTGGTCCACATAAGCGCCCTCAGAGATACAGATCAGCGCGTCATGGGCGTCATACATTTCTGGCTTTGGAAAGTAGACATCGTTGGTGGCCACCAGCGGCAAGTCCAGATCGTAGGCCGCTTCTACAAAGAAACGTTCGGTGGTTTCTTCTGCCGGGGTGCGGCGCCCGTTTTCGTGTGGATGGCGTTGCAGCTCCACATACAGACGGTCAGGGTAAAGCGTCACCAGCTTTTCCAACAGCGTGCGGGCTGCCGGGATCTGGCCGTCTTGCACCAATTGGCCTAACGGGCCGTCCGCACCGCCTGTCAAACAAATGAGGCCTTCCGCGTACTGACTAAGTTCGTCCAGCGTCACATGCGGCAGCTGATCGCCTGATTCCAGAAACGCGCAGCTGTTCAGCTTCATCAGGTTCATGTACCCGGCTTCGTCTTTAGCCAGCAGGACAAGCGGCTTGGGTGGCGGTGGCGCGGCGCCTGGACGCTGAGCTTGCGCATAGGCCAAGTCCACCTGGCACCCGATAATGGGCTGCACCCCCGCTTTCGCCGCTGCCTCAGAAAATTCCAGCGCCGCGAACATATTGCCGGTGTCGGTGACAGCCACGGCGGGCATCCCGTTCTTCTCAACAAGTTCGGGGAGTTTTTTGACCTGAATCGCCCCTTCCAAAAGGGAATAGGCAGTATGTACGCGGAGGTGGACAAATGAAGGGCTGCTCATATCTCAGACCCTACGATTGTGCGCCCATCCAGTCCAGTATCAGGTCCGCCGCAGTTCGCCAATTTCGCGATAACATGATGTCGTGGGGAGTGCCGGGCAAGATGTGGCAGGGCGCATCAAACCGGGCGGCCAATTTGCGCTGTTCTGTGACCGTGAATACACGGTCTTCTGCGCCACCGATAACAAGAACAGGCGGCGGATTGGCAGGTTTGCGCGGCAGGCTCAAAACCAACATGTCCAGAAATGCCATATAAGATTCGTCGCAAAGTTTTTGCGCCAACAAGGATCTGATTTCAGGATCCGCGTCCGGTTCCAAAAACAATGCGGCCGCATGTTCTTCGGTTTCAACCAGCGGGTAGAGCGACAGGTGTAAGTTTACCCGGGCAAAGTCCACCGGCCGCCGTCGCAAGATACGCAGACTGGTGCCAAGAACGCCGATTGCCGGGGCGCTCGCCAACAGGCAGGCACCAGCCAGTGGCAGATCACGCGCCAGCAAGTGCTGTGTTATAAAGCCCCCCATTGAATGACCCACGACAACCGGGGGCTGGTCACACTCTGATATCACCTGCGCCACGTCATCAGCGTAGTCCCGTATCCTGTTCCAGCGCATGGCCCGCACCGCCGGACTGTCACCGTGACCACGAAGATCCAAGGCGTAGATCGGATGGCCTGCGTCTGCGAAAAAATCGAAGAAATTACCTTGCCAACACCAGGCGCCATGCCAGGCGCCATGTACAAAAACAACCGGGGTTCTGCCGGGTTTGCCCCGGCGGTGAATGATATTGAGTGCTGTGTTAGACACGTCTTTCAGCTTGCCAGGTTTCCAATTTGGCAACAATCCCTTGCGCTTGGCCGGGTTGTTTAGGAAAACTAGCAAAAATCGGGACCAAAGCTGCTTATGACCTGCCTCTTCACTAAAATTTATGGCGAGCGTAACACAGGCGCGACATATCTGGAAAAGCTGGTGAACAAGAATTTTGCCACTGATCTGTTGCGCGGCGATTTTGGTGTGGATAAGCGCGTGCTGCGGCTGGTGTTGCAACAACACAAACCGAAATTGCGCCCGGCGGAAGCATCCCGCCTGCAGGACAAGTACCATGAGCGCATCTTGTATTCAGACTTTGGGCTTAAACATGCGGCCCCGCCGGTTGATGTGATCCGCGCAGCACCACATACGGAAAACACGCTTTTTCTGTTGATAACGAAGCACCCGGTATTTTTCCTGTCATCGCTGCATCACCGGCCCGAAAACGCAATGTTCACAGAAGAAGATTTGTCGTTTGAACAGTTCCTGATGGCACCCTGGCCGGTGGCGGATCGCGACAATGTGGGTGACCGAGCGCTGGACAGCCCAATCCATCTTTGGAACGAAAAGATGCGCGCCTATGTGGATTTGATGGCGGTGGCCGACAATGTGATCCATATCCGCTACGAGGACCTTCTGTCGGACTTCAAAGAGACGATGGATAAAATCGCTGAATACATCCCTGCCATTGGTGGCAGTTTTGGCCAGGTGCGCCGTTCAGTGAAAGCGTCTGACAACCTTCGGTTCGAAGACTACGCGCGCAAGTACAAATACCACAAATTGAAGAGCGATTACAAAAAGCGCGACCTGGATTTCATATATCGCAAGGTGGATGATGCGGTGATGGATGCGCTGGGATATCGAAAGGTGGTCTGATACGCGGTCGCGGCAAAGATGAATGCCTCCGGCGAGGATATTTCTAGCCCGAAGAATAAGGAACAGTGACGCAAAATCAGGCGGCAAGCGGTTCTTGCAGCTTTGTTGAGCCATTATGGGTAGTTTGGCGTTGGCCAATGCCTGAAATCCATGCAAAGTGCCGTGCAAACTTTGGGGGATCGATTCCGCGTGGCTGCCTTACTTACGCTTGACAGTCTGACTAAGGCTTATCCCGGTGTGGTGGCCAATGACGATGTGTCCTTTGAAATCGGCGTTGGCGAAGTGCATGCGCTGTTGGGCGAAAATGGCGCAGGCAAATCTACTCTGGTCAAAATGATCTATGGGCTGGTTCGGCCTGACAGTGGAACCATGACCTTTGACGGCGCTGCCTTTACACCGACTGATCCGCGGGCGTCTCGCGCGGCCGGGGTAGGGATGGTTTTTCAGCACTTCTCCCTTTTCGAAGCGCTGAGCGTGGCGGAGAATATTGCGCTGGGCATGGATGAGACGCCGCCGGACTTGTCCCTGAGTATTCGCAATGTGAGCCAGGAATACGGTCTGGCGCTTGACCCGGACCGGTTGGTGGGTGACCTGTCTGCGGGCGAGCGTCAGCGGGTAGAGATTGTTCGCTGTCTTTTGCAAAATCCGCGTTTGTTGGTGATGGATGAACCAACGTCCGTACTGACCCCCCAAGAGGTTGGAACCCTGTTCCAGACCCTGCGCAAGCTGCGCGCTGAGGGAACGTCGATCTTGTATATTTCCCACAAGCTGGAAGAGATCCGCCAGCTGTGCGACCGGGCCACAATCCTGCGGCGCGGCAAAGTCGTGGGCAGCTGCATCCCGGCAGAAGAAAGCGCCCGGTCTATCGCGGAAATGATGGTTGGGGCAGAGCTGACACCCCCGGTTGGTCGGGTCTATTCCCCCGGAGAGGTTTTGTTGTCTGTCACGCAGTTGAACCAGACGTCAGCGGACGCGTTTGGCACGTCGCTCAAAGACGTCAGCTTTGATCTGCACGCGGGTGAGGTATTGGGCATCGCTGGTGTGGCCGGAAACGGCCAGGACGAGCTGCTGGCGGCCTTGTCCGGCGAGGTCCGCGCACAACCGGGTGCTGTGGTCATGAAGGGTGAATCGGTGGGCGACCATGGGCCGAACCACCGACGCATGCGCGGGCTTTTGACGGCGCCGGAAGAACGACTGGGCCATGCGGCAGCGCCGGACATGTCGCTGACCGAAAACGCGTTGCTCACCGGTTGGGGGCGACAGCGGTTGCACAACCGGGGTTTTATCAAATGGACGTCCACCGCAAATTTTGCGCGCGCCGTGATAGAACGGTTTGATGTGCGTACGCCGGGGCCCGCGAATGCGGCAAAGTCGCTTTCAGGCGGGAATTTGCAGAAATTTGTGATCGGGCGAGAGATCTTGCAAAGCCCCGATGTCTTGGTCGTCAACCAACCGACCTGGGGTGTGGATGCAGCCGCTGCGGCAGATATTCGCGCGGCAATCCTGGAACTGGCCGATCAGGGCGCGGGTGTGGTTGTGATCAGCCAGGATCTGGATGAGTTGATGGAAATTTCCGACACGTTTGCAGTGCTGGCAGGTGGGCGGCTAAGCCCGGTGCAACCGGCATCCGGCGTGACTGTGGAAGAGATCGGGCTTTTGATGGGGGGCACCCATGCTGCGGCTTGAACCCAGGGCTGAGCCATCCCGGCTCATGACGGCGCTGACGCCTTTGATCGCGGTAACCGCGACCATGATTGCCGGTGGTATCCTTTTTTGGCTTTTGGGAAAGAACCCGTTTGAGGCGATCCGCATCATCTTTTGGGACCCAATCTTCGACGAAAACTTGTCGTCTTATGCGCGACCGCAGCTTTTGGTTAAGGCAGCGCCACTGATTTTGATCGCGCTTGGCCTCTCACTCGGGTTCCGGGCGGGGATCTGGAACATCGGGGCTGAGGGACAGTTCATCATGGGCGCCATTTTCGGCGCGGGTGTAGGGCTTGCGTTTTATCCGGCCGACAGCGTTTTCATCTTTCCGCTTATGATTATTGCCGGGGCAATAGGCGGATTTTTATGGGCGATGATCCCAGCAATTTTGAAGACCCAGTTCAACACCAACGAAATCCTTGTGTCCTTGCTGCTGGTTTATGTGGCAGAGTTCATTCTGGCGTCCATGTCGCTGGGGTTGTTGCGAAATCCGGAAGGCGCAGGCTTCCCCGGATCGCGGAACCTGAGATCTTACGAGTCTGCCCATAACGCGGAACTTATCACCAACACGGGGATCCATTGGGGCGTGATTACCGCAGTCTTTGCGCTGGTGGCGATCTATGTGCTGCTGCAGCGGCATATGATTGGCTATCAGATCCGGCTTGCAGGTCAGGCGGCGCGGGCGGCGCGGTTTTCGGGTGTTAGCCCAAACTGGTTGATCATCACCTGCCTTGGTATCTCCGGCGGGATCGCGGGGCTTGCCGGGATGTTTGAGGTGTCAGGCCCATCTGGCCAGATCTCTATCGACTTCAACGTGGGCTATGGCTTTACCGCGATTATCGTGGCTTTCCTTGGGCGGTTGAACCCCATAGGCATCACGCTTGCCGGGCTATTGCTGGCATTGACATACATCGGTGGGGAACTGGCAAGCTTTCAGCTGGGACTTCCGTCGGCGGCAATTCAGGCGTTTCAGGGCATGCTTTTGTTCTTCCTTCTGGCCACCGACGTGTTGATCAACTTTCGCATTCGTTGGCGACATGGGGTGGCCGCATGACCGATTTTCCAATCCTCGCGCTTTTGGCGGGCATGATGGTCGCAGCCACGCCGATCCTGCTCGCCGGGATCGGAGAAATGGTCGTGGAAAAAGCCGGTGTCCTGAACCTGGGCGTTGAGGGCATGATGATTATCGGCGCCATCTGCGGGTTCGCGGTGGCGTATGAGACGCAGAGCGTAACGCTCGGCTATATAGGTGCCGCGCTAGGCGGCGCGATGCTGGCAATGGTGTTTGGTGTCCTGACCCAGTTTCTAATGACCAATCAGGTGGCAACGGGGTTGGCCTTGACGCTAACGGGGTTGGGCTTTGCCGCGCTGATCGGCCAGCCCTATATCGGGATCAAGGGCATTACTGTGGGTGACGTGCCACTTGGGCCACTGCGGGATCTGCCGGTCTTGGGCCCTGTTCTGTTTCAGCATGATGCGATGGTCTATGTGGCAATCTTTATCGTCGCGTGCGTCTGGTATGTGCTGCGCTACACCCGTACCGGGCTTGTGTTGCGGGCTATCGGCGAAAACCACCACGCGGCCCATGCGCTGGGCTACAAAGTCATTGCCACCCGTCTGACCGCAATCGCTTTTGGCGGGGCCTGCGCCGGGTTGGGGGGAGCGTACTTAAGCCTGGTGCGTGTACCTCAGTGGACCGAAGGTATGACGGCTGGTGCGGGATGGATCGCCCTTGCGCTGGTGGTTTTTGCCAGCTGGCGAGCTTGGGGCGTGCTGGTGGGTGCCTACCTTTTCGGCGGCCTTACTGCCTTGCAGCTGTTTTTGCAGGCCGCTGGCGCCGCGATCCCGATCGAGTATCTGTCTATGGCGCCATACATAATCACCATCGTTGTGTTGGTCATCATGTCGTCAGGTCGCGCGCGCGCCTCTCTCAGTGCGCCGGCGTCACTGGGTCAGCCTTTCAATGCGTCAACCTAACCCCTATAGAAAATAAAAAATCCAACCGGAGGAGTATCCATGAAAAAACGCACATTCCTGACCGCAGCGACGGTCGCGCTGGGCCTTGCCCTGGGCGGCGCGGCGGCAGCGCAAGACAAGACCAAAGTAGGGTTCGTATATGTTGGGCCAATCGGTGACGGTGGCTGGACCTACGAACACGACATCGGCCGCAAAGCGGTGGAAGAAGCCTACGGCGACAAGGTTGAAACCATCTATCAGGAAAGCGTTCCCGAAGGTGCAGACGCCGAACGCGTTATTACGCAGATGGCGTTGAGCGGCGCAGACATAATCTTTACGACGTCTTTCGGGTACATGGATCCTACCAACGCTGTAGCAGCCAAGTTCCCGAACATTAAGTTTGAGCACGCCACAGGCTACAAGCGCGAACATCCAAACGTGTCCACATATGGCGCCCGTTTTTACGAAGGTCGTGCTGTCATTGGTCACATCGCTGGCAAGATGACCAAGACCAACAAAATCGGTTATATTGCGTCATTCCCGATCCCTGAGGTTATCCGGGGCATCAACGCGGCTTACCTGCACGCCAAGCGGGCTAACCCGGACGTCGAAATGACCGTTATCTGGGTGTACACATGGTTCGATCCAGCCAAAGAGGCGGATGCCGCCCAAGCAATGGTTGATGCCGGCGTTGACGTGATCATGCAGCACACCGATTCCACAGCGCCACAGGCTGCTGCGGAAAAAGCTGGCAACGTCTACACCTTTGGTCAGGCATCCGACATGGCTGAATTTGGACCCAAACCACGGATTTCATCCATCATCGACAACTGGGCACCTTACTACATTGCCCGCGTCGGCGCGGTTATGGACGGCACCTGGGAATCAAAAGACACATGGGACGGTATTGCGCCGGGCATGGTCGAGATTGGTGAAATCACCGATGAAGTTCCTGCTGACGTCAAAGCTGAGGCAATGGCCCTGCGCGATGCAATCGCCAGCGGTGAAACACATGTGTTCACCGGCCCGATCAACAAGCAAGACGGTTCCGTCTGGCTTGCAGAAGGTGAGACTGCAGATGACGGCACACTGTTGGGTATGAACTTCTACATTGAAGGTCTGACAGGCGACGTTCCACAATAAGCGCCAGTCGTGTGAAATTGAATGCGCCCGGGGGAAACCTCGGGCGTTTTTCTTTGGGATGGCTGTTTCAGTCCTGATGCGAAGGCAACGCCATCCAATGGCCTTAAGAAGTGATTTCGCTGACCCGTTGGGACAGCCAGTCAAGATCCGGGTCGCCTAACCCCAAATCCCTCAAGTGGTCCGCAACATTGTAAAGGTATTCGGGGTTCGGGCCGCGCCCGCCCACTGCGGTAGAAATCACCTGGGCCTGCTTTTCCAGCGACAACTGGCAATACTGTTCATGTTCCCTGTCGACAACGTAAACATAGGCTGTGACCGGACCATCATAGCGCAGATGCACGGTATGGGTTTCTTCCACATAGGCACTGGAAATCAGCTCTCGCTCACGCAGGTAGGCGAGTGTTTCGTCTGCCTTGGCAGGTTCCACGTAAAACGCGACCCCGTCGCAATGACCGGTTTTGTCCAAATCAAGCGCAAGCACCAGTCCGGGATGGTCCACCGTGCCCCGATGATGGATCGACCACATGCAAAACGAGCGGGAGAACCCGTAAAGGCGCGCCACCTGACGCTGCGAGAATTCAAAACCCGGTTGCCACACAAGCGAGCCGTAGCCAAACACCCAAAAACCGCCGGATTCGTCTCGCATACCTGTCATCCTGCCAAACGCGTTGCTATATCCAGCCGGACTAGAGCATGTGGCGCAAAAGTGGAATCGCGTTTGTACGGTTTTGCGCATGCGCGAACAAAGTGTTGAGGTATCCGCAGATGTCCCGTTGGTTGACCATTCTGATCATTGTGGCTGTGGCCGGATACTCCGGCTACTGGTGGGTCGGTTCCACAGCGCAAGAGCGGGGATTGAAGGCCTGGGTGGACGATCGTCGGTCTGACGGTTGGGTTGCGGACTATGCCGACCTTTCTGTGCAAGGTTATCCGAACCGGTTTGACACCAAAGTCACTGAGCTGACGCTTGCGGACCCGCGGTCGAACTGGGCGTGGTCGGCGCCTGCTTTTCAAATCAACATGCTCAGCTACAAGCCCAACCACATCATTGCGGTCTGGCCCCAGCGGCAAAAGGTATCGTCACCGACAGAGACGATGGATGTCATGTCAGAAGATATGCGTGCCAGCGTGAAGTTTGAGGCCGACACTGCGCTGGCCCTGTCAGCGGCCACGATGGACATGAAGGCCGTGGAAATATCGTCGTCCGAAGGATGGACGACAGCGATGGCCGCAGCAAAGTTTGCCACCCGGCAAACCGCTGGGGTGAATTTCTCGCACGATGTGTATTTCAAGGCAGATCAGATGCGACCGGCGCGGGTTCTGAAGGCCTTTGTGGACCCGGACGGCCGACTGCCTGAAGTGTTCGATGAGGTGCTGGTTGATGCTGTGGTGGGTTTCGACAGCCCGTGGGACCGTCATGCCATTGAAGGGCGAAAACCGGAAGTTACCCGGTTAGAATTGAAAAACGTGCTGGCCCGTTGGGGTGAGCTGGAGTTCCAGGCAAAAGGCGTCGTGGATGTGGACCGGGCAGGTGTACCCACCGGAGAGATCGCAGTGCGCGCCCAGAACTGGCGCGATATGTTGGCGGTTGGTGTCAGTGCCGGGCTGATCCGCGAAGAAATAGCCGGGACCCTGGAGCGCGGGTTAAGCCTGTTGGCGGGGCTTTCCGGCAACCCGGAGACGATTGACGCGCCTTTGGGTTTCAAGAACGGCTTCATTACGCTCGGGCCAATACCCGTGGGCCGGGCGCCTGTTATCAGGATAAACCCCTAAGTTTCTTGCTAACTAAGGCCGTCTTCGTCCAGCAGGTGCTTTCCGTTTCGATCCTCCACCTCGATCACCCAAATATCGCGGTCAAAGCCCCGTTGGAGGCTGATGGCAGCGTCCACATCTGGTTCAGGACCATCGGCCAAAACTTCCCATGGGCCCGGGCCGTCGAGTGAAAAGCCGCGCTGAAACAGCCGCGCTGATCCGTCGAGTGGGGATTGTTTGACCAGCACAGAACCGGCGGTGTCGTCGCCGTGATGAACCACAAACGCCGGGATATCAGCCAACGCCAGGCGGCGCAGATAGGCCTGCACCCAAAACGCGCTGGTCAACCGGGTCATTCCCGTGTGTCCCGGAAGTCCAGCCCCATCTCGGTGTATCTTTCGGCTTCGCTTTCCCATTTGGGACGGGTTTTGACCTGCAGGAACAGATGCGCCTTGCCGCCGATCAGTTCTTCTAAATCCGCCCGCGCGGCCTGGCTCACCGACTTGATCGTTTCGCCCTTGTTGCCAAGCACAATGCCTTTGTGCCCGTCGCGGGTGACATAAATGATCTGGTCCACACGCACGGACCCGTCTTTGCGGGTTTGCCAGCTTTCGGTTTCCACTGTCAGGTAATACGGAAGCTCCTGATGCAGTCGAAGCATCAGTTTTTCGCGCGTGAGTTCCGCTGCCAACAGGCGCATAGGCGCGTCCGCGATCTGATCTTCGGGGTAGTGCCAGGGGCCGGTCGGAAGCTCAGCAGCCAGCCAATCGGTTAGGTCGCTTACCCCATGTCCGCGTTCGGCGGAAATCATGAACACATGCTCAAACTCATAGGCGTCTGTGAGTTGCTGGGTCAGCCCAAGCAGCACATCAGATTTCACTTTGTCGATCTTGTTGATTGCCAAAACCACGCGTTTGCCACCGGTGCCATTGCGCAATCCTTCAAGGATCGCTTCGGTCCCAGGGGTGATCCCGCGGTGCGCTTCTATCAGCAGCACGGTGATGTCGGCGTCAGATGCGCCAGCCCATGCGGCCGCAACCATCGCCCGGTCCAGGTTGCGCCGGGTACGGAAAAGACCGGGTGTGTCTACAAAAACGATCTGCGTTTCCCCGGCCAGGGCAATGCCCCGAATGCGGGTGCGCGTGGTTTGTACCTTGTGGGTGACAATGGAAACCTTGCCGCCGACGATCCGGTTCATCAGGGTGGATTTACCTGCGTTGGGTTCGCCGATCAGGGCTACAAATCCACAGCGTGTATCAGTCATCACTTGCCTCCGCCGCCGCGAGCAGAAGCTTTGCCGCCGCCTGCTGTGCGTTGCGTTTGTTTTGTGCCCGTCCACGGGCAGACATGTTGTTTTCCAGCCGGGCTTCAATTTCGAAGACCGGGGCATGGTCAGGCCCGCTTCGCCCGACCTCGACATAGAGAGGGGGGGTCATACCTCGGGCCTGGGCCCATTCCTGAAGCGCCGTTTTCGCGTCACGGGCATCGTCTTCGGCGCGGGCAATACGGCTCGACCAAAGCCGCAGAACCAGCGCTTTGGCAGCATCGAAGCCCGCGTCTCGGTAAACCGAGGCGATCACCGCCTCCATGGCGTCTGCAAGGATGGCCTGTTTGCGGCGCCCGCCGGACGACTGTTCTGACCGACCCATTTTCAGCGCCGCGCCCAGGTCAATTTCTGCTGCAACGTCCGCACAGGTTTCCTTGCGCACAAGTGCGTTGAATCGCGGTGCCAGCTGCCCTTCTGATGCTGCCGGATCACTTTCCCAAAGCGCCTCCGCAATCACAAGGCCGAGCACCCGGTCGCCCAGGAATTCCAGCCGTTGGTTGTCGGACCGGGTGGGCGAAGACAGGGACGCATGGGTCACTGCCTCCAACAACAGTGCGGGTTCGCGAAACTTGTGATCCAGCCGGTCAGATAGGGCGGAAAGCTCAGCCGACAATTTCATTCGATTGCCTTCGGAAGCCAATTGGCGCGACTGCACGCCCGACGCGGGGTAAAAGCGGAGTGCCAGGACATCAAGACATCGCCCTAACCGGTGTCACTGCAGACCCTTGAAGTACCTGTCAGACCGCCATGTCCAAAACGCAAGGATCGACCGGCCAGCGGACGAGAATACAACCCGGTCCGCCCGACCGATCAGGTAAGACGCAGGCACATATCCAACGCCGCCAAGGGATTTGCGAAAGCGGCTGTCCTGAGAATTGTCACGGTTATCGCCGACAAAAAAGTAATGTCCCTGGGGTACCAGGAAGGCTCCAGTATTGTCGCTTTGGCCATTGCCGATATTGATGGTCTTGTGAACCACCCCGTTGGGAAGCGTCGCGTCAAAAGCCTGCTTCGCGCAATCGCCGCCAATGCCAACGGTGCCGTTTGAACAGGCTGGAAACGTGCCCATCGGCCCTTGTTGTTCGTAGGTTTCAATGAACGGGTCGGTCTCAACCTCGGCCACCTGGGCGTCATTGATGAAGAGTTTGCCGTCTTTCATCTGCACCTTGTCGCCGGGCAGGCCCACGAGCCGTTTGATGAAGTCGGCCTCTGACGTCGGGTGTTTGAAGACGATGATGTCACCCCGTTCCGGCTCACTCCCCCAGACGCGGCCATCCCAGTCTTTGGCGAAGCCGCAGAAATCAAACCCGCGGATTGTCGGGCAGGATGCCCAGGAATAGCCGTAGGCGAACTTGTTCACGAACAGGAAGTCACCGATCAACAAGGTGGGTTTCATCGACCCCGACGGGATCCAGAACGGTTGGAACAAAAGCGTGCGGATGATGCCCGCCAGCAAAAGCGCCCAAAAGACCGTCTTGATGGTCTCGGTGATGCCACCGCCCTTTTTTTCTTCGGCCATGCTGCCTCGCCTTGCGTTCCGTGATGTTTGCGATATGCGCGCTCACCCGGGGTTAGTCAACCGCACCGGGACGGGCAGGTGTGCGTCAATGCGCCAACACATTCAGCAGTTTGCCCGCCGGATCGCGCACGAAAAACCGCCGGACACCCCAAGGCTCGTCAGTTAGCGCATAGGCAATGGGCAGGCCCATCGCCTGAGCCCGGGCATGAACGGCATCCACATCATCCACTTCTATCGAAATGTCTGGAACCGGTGCGCCGGACCCGCCTTCACGCATGACGCTGAGTTGGGCTGGCCCGGTTTCGTCCCCCGTCAAGGTGGCGATCCATCCCATGTCCATTGCTATGCGGAGGTCAAAGAGAAGCGCATAAAAGTCGCGCACGTCCGCCACGTTATCTGTCGCGATGTCTGTAACGATGCGTTTGACCACAACCATCTAGTCGGCCTCCGTAATAAGCGTTGCCTCAATCACGACAAAGGCCTGGGCCCAGGGGTGATCATCAGTAAGACTGACGTGGACTGTAGCGCGATGCCCTTGCGGTGTCAGGTCTGTCAGCCGCTCGGCCGCCCAGCCGGACAGTTCCATCACCGGCTGGCCGGTACGCAGGTTGCGAACGGACATGTCTTTCCATGCAATCCCCATCCGCAACCCCGTCCCCAACGCCTTGGAGCAGGCCTCTTTTGCGGCCCACCTCTTGGCATAGGTACCAGCGGTGTCTTTGCGGCGCTCTGCTTTTGCTTGTTCAAGGTCGGTAAAAACCCGGTGACGGAACCTGTCGCCGAACCGGTCGAGCGTTCCGGCTATGCGGTCGATGTTTGCCAGATCTGTGCCGATGCCAATGATCATTGCAGTCGGGTCGTCAGGAGTTTCAGGCTGGCCGCCCCGAAAAATATTGCAAATGCAGCTTCAAACCACCGTTTGGCGCGGGCGTAGGCTAAGGTGACACGGTGGGATGAAAAAAGGGCCGCATAGGTTGGGAAGATCATGATCGACCCGGCGTAGAAAAAGCAAAAGTACCAAACGAGATCGATTGGCGCAGCATTTGCCGGAGCCGCAATCGCATAGATGGATCCCCAGCTGAGAATTGCCTTGGGGTTGGTAATGTGAAGCGCAGTTCCTTTGAGGAAAAGCGTCCATAGACCGCCAGAGAATGGTGTGCCTTTTCCAGCAGCGCCGCCGACCCAGGCAGATTTGGCGGCCTTAACGGCCAAGTAAAGCAGGTAAGCCGCGCCTGCGTACCTGATGACCTCAAAAACCCAAATGTTGGCGAGCATAACCGCAGATAGCCCGGCAGCGGCTGCGATGCCCCAACTGGCGCTGCCTGCAAGCACGCCCAAAGAAACCGCCAGCGCCGCTGCCCGTCCGCGTTCCATCGCAGTACCTGCAATGGCGAGTGTGGCCGGCCCTGGGCTGCCGCCCGCCAGCATCCAGCCGATCCATATGAGGCCAAGTTCCCAGGTCACCGCCCGGCCCGTGCCTCATCCATCAGAACCCGCATGCGCAATATTGCGTTTTCAAAGCCTGTGAAGATCGCCTCACCCACAAGATAGTGTCCGATGTTGAGCTCTCTGACTTCAGGGAATGCAGCAATGGGTTTGACGCAGCCATATGTCAGCCCGTGGCCTGCATGAACTTCCAGCCCGAGGTCGTGAGCAAATGCGGCCATGCTTCGGAGCTTTTCCAGTTCCGCGTCGCGTTCGTCAAAGCGGCCTTCGGCATGAGCGTCGCAATACGCGCCGGTATGAAGTTCAATGACCGGCGCACCGATACGGTGGGCCGCTTCAATCTGACGTTGGTCCGCTGCGATAAAGATAGACACGCGACAACCGGCATCGCGTAGAGGAGCAATGAAATGGGCCAGACGATTTTCGTCCTGCGCCACTTCTAGCCCGCCTTCGGTGGTTCGCTCTTCCCGCTTCTCAGGAACAATGCAAACGGCATGCGGGGTGTGGCGCAACGCAATCTTTTGCATCTCTTCGGTGGCGGCCATTTCGAAATTGAGTGGGATGGCGATCGCGTCCATCAGCCGCTCAATGTCCGGATCTGTGATATGACGACGGTCTTCACGCAGGTGCGCGGTGATCCCGTCAGCACCAGCATCCTGCGCCAGCAAAGCCGCCCGCACCGGGTCTGGCGTGTCGCCACCGCGCGCGTTTCGCACCGTGGCCACATGGTCGATGTTTACTCCGAGGCGGAGTTTTGTGTCAGTCATGGTTTGCTCTCCTGCTGCGCTTTGCGTTTCGCACGCATTTCCTGGAACTTGCGCATCAGTGCGCCTTTGCGGCGTTTTTGATAGGCTTCAATCATGGGTCGGGACGCCACATAAAAGATCACGGCAAAAACCGCACCGGGAATGATGCCGCCGATTAGATAAGGCAGGAAGACGTCGTGGAACACGCGCTGCATCGGGTCCCAAGGCACGCCGCCCCCGACAAAGATCGATTTGAAGTTGATCCAAAGGGTTGAGAACATTTCCCCAAACCCGTCGCTGACTTTGCCCCAGACCTGGCGTTCCGAACCGCGGCCCATCAGCCAAAGACCAATTCGGTGGCTGGCGGCGGCAATAAACGGGAATGTGATCGGATTGCCCACAAAAGTCGCAAGAAGGGACGCCAGGATATTGCCACGCAGGATCCAGGCAAAAAGTGCCGAGACGAAAAAGTGGAACCCAAACAGCGGAGAAAACGACACGAATACCCCGCAAGAGATGCCTACCGCGATCCGGTGCGGCGTGTCAGGCAGGCGTTTGAGGCGGATTTTGACGTATTCAATCGCACGACGCCAACCAGACCGGGGGTAGAAGAACTCCCCGACGGATTGCATCCACGTCAGTGGTTTACGTCGTTTGAACACCTTGGTGTCCTTGCGGTTGGCTGTCTACTTAGGCGCGCCGAAAGGCCCAAGTTTAGCTGGCTTCAATCTATTCGGCCGGGCCGGTTTTTGCGCATCACCTGCGCCACATCCGAATCCGCCTCGACCGCCGTTAGTACATGCAGGAGGTGTTCCACATCGCGCACCTCGATGTCGATCTCCATCCGATAGAAATCTGGCTTTCTGTCGATAAATTCAAGGTCGGAAATATTTGCTTTTTGTTCTCCGATCAGGGTGCAGATGCGCCCCAGGACGCCGGGGCCATGGGCGATGGTCACCTCAATCGTTGCGTTTTTGTCTGCGGACCGTTTTCCGGCGAGCCAGTGCAGGTCAATCCAACGTTCTGGTTCGGCTTCAAAATCAACCAGCCTAAGACAGTCGATGGAATGCACGATCACCCCGTGGCCGCGCGTCGCAATGCCCACAATGCGTTCACCCGGCAGCGGCTGACAACAGTGGCCGGGCTGGGCCATCTGATCTGCGGCAAGCCCGATGATTTGCTCTTCCGGTTCCTGCACGCCCGTCTCGTCCGTGCGGAGGAGTTCGGGATAAAGCGCCTCCACCAACTCAGAACCGGTCAGTTCTGCGCTGCCCATTTTGGCCAACAGTTCTTCCGTTGTTCCAATGCCCATCAGACCAGCGGCGGTCGACAGGGCCTTTTCCGTAGGTTTTTTCCCAACTTTTTCGAGCGCAACGCGCGCCAGTTCGCGGCCTAACCGGACGAAACCTTCGCGGTTTTCTTCGCGCAATGACCGGCGGATCGCGGACTTTGCGCGCCCGGTCACGGCGATATCCATCCAAGTTGACTGCGGGCGCTGACCTTCGGCAGTCACAATTTCCACCGATTGACCGTTGCGCAGCCGGGTCCACAGCGGCACCCGGCGCCCGTCAACCAGCGCACCCACGCAACTGCCGCCGATGCGGGTGTGGATGGCATAGGCAAAGTCAATCGGCGTAGCGCCACGGGGCAGCTTGATTACCTCACCTTTAGGCGTGAAGCAGAACACCTGATCAGAAAACATGTCGAGCTTCATGTGTTCCATGAATTCGTCACCAGCGTCATTGGCCATGACCTGTTGGCTCAACTCATCAACCCAACGGAACGGATCAACGGCGAACGGGTTTTGCATCTGCTCCCCGTCGCGGTATGACCAATGGGCGGCAACGCCGGTTTCCGCGACTTCGTGCATCGTGCGGGTGCGGATTTGCATTTCCACACGTTTGCCGTCGCGACCGCTTACAATGGTGTGAATGGAACGGTAGCCGTTTGATTTCGGCTGGCTGATGTAGTCCTTGAACCGGCCCGGCACGGCGCGCCAGCGCTGGTGAACCGCACCCAGCGCGATGTAGCAGTCGGCCTCATCTTTTGTGATGATGCGAAAGCCATAGATGTCAGACAGGCGCGAAAACTCTTTCTTCTTTTCTTCCATTTTGCGCCAGATGGAATACGGCTTTTTTTCGCGTCCCATGACCTGTGCGCCCACGCCAGCTTTGTCGAGCACATCGCGGATGTCTTGCGTAATCGCCGGGATCAGATCCCCGGTTTCTTTTTTCAGCGTCAAAAAGCGCCGCATGATAGAGTTGCGGGCCTCTGGATTGATTACGCGAAAACTGAGATCCTCAAGCTCTTCGCGCATCCACTGCATGCCCATGCGGCCTGCAAGCGGGGCAAAGATCTCCATCGTCTCGATGGCCTTCTTTTCCTGCTTGTGCGGCGCCATGTGTTTGATCGTGCGCATATTGTGCAGACGGTCGCTGAGCTTGACCAGGATCACCCGCACATCTTTTGACATGGCCAGCAAAAGTTTGCGAAAGTTGGCCGCCTGTTTGTCGCCCGTGGCGCTGAGCTCCAGGTTGGTCAGCTTGGTGACGCCGTCAACCAGTTGCGCGACCTCTGGCCCGAAGCGCTGGGCCACAGCCTGATAGGTGCTTTTTGTGTCTTCGATGGTGTCGTGCAGAAGGGCGGTGATGATCGTGTCATCGTCTAGCTGCTGTTCTGCCAGGATCATCGCAACCGCGGCAGGGTGCGTCCAATATGGATCACCCGAATGGCGGAACTGGCCTTCGTGCATCAGGCGGCCATAGTCCCAGGCCGCCTCAATACGATCAGAGTCGCTGTTTGGATTATAGGCGCGGACGGCGTCGATCAGTTCTTTGGGATGGATCATAGACGCCAAGTCCCGGGGCTTAGTGGCCCCTTATTTCATCTCTTGCGCTTCCATAAGGCGGCGCAGCAGATTTTCCTCTGACAAATCGTCTTCCTCTGGCTTGTCCTGTTCGGACCCCATCAGAAGTGCCATGTCGTCATCTTCCGGCTCATCAACTTCGATCTGAGTTTGATGGCTTTCAATGGCGGCTTCCCGCAGATGGTCAGCTGTCAGCGTTTCGTCAGCAATCTCGCGCAGTGCAACAACAGGGTTTTTGTCGTTGTCCCGGGAAACAGTTATGTCGCCGCCGGTGGAAATTTCGCGTGCCCGATGGGCGGCCAACATAACCAGTTCAAACCGGTTTGGGACCTTATCTACGCAGTCTTCGACAGTCACACGTGCCATGGGACACTCCGCTGATTGAGGATAGAGCGCTGCACCTAGGCCGCTATGCGCGAAATTGCAAGCGAAAAGGGGCTAAATTGCGCGAACATCGGCAATGTCTTGCGGGGTCAACTGTGAGAGCATTTGGTCCACGGTGGAGCCGGTGGCCGGGTGCGTAAAATCGGGGCACACAACTTTGAGTGGCACCAGCACAAACGCCCGATCCTGAATCCGGGGGTGCGGCAGCAACAATTGATCGGGTGTTTGCGTCATCTGGTCCTGGATCGGCAACTCACGCCAGTGCATAGCTGTCGCAGCATCAGGCAGGACCTGGCCGGTATGATCTAAAAGATCGAGGTCAATAACCCGCGCACCCCATCGCTTTTGCCTCACTCGACCTAGGGTAGCTTCTACTTCGTGGACAATTTCGATGATTTTATGGGCTGGCTGATTCTGTGCGTCACAAAGGACCACACCATTAATAAAGTCGGGTCCGGAGCCAATTGGGAAGGCTGATGAGCGGAAATGCCCGCTTTTTTTGACAATATGAATGCCTTTGCTTGACAGGCCCGAAAGGGCCAATTCTATTAAGTTTTGGGACTCACCGAGATCGTTCGACAGATTAGAACCGTAAGATATTAGGCACCGCGTAACGGATTCATGACACGATTTCGGTTGCAGTCTCACAGATTGTACCTATTTTCACCGCTGTTTGGCCGGGATTGTTCAACACGCCTATACGACACCGCCCCCGCCGGACAACACATTTTGAAGGGACCGGATTATGTTCTATCGTGACGACCGTCTTGCGCTATTTATAGACGGCTCAAACCTCTATGCCGCAGCCAAAGCACTTGGGTTCGACATCGACTATAAGCTGTTGAGGTCGGAATTCATGCGCCGTGGTAAGCTGCTGCGCGCATTCTACTACACCGCACTTCTCGAAAGTGACGAATATAGCCCTATTCGACCATTGGTTGATTGGCTGAATTACAATGGCTTTACCATGGTCACCAAGCCGGCCAAGGAATACACCGACTCGATGGGCCGTCGTAAGGTCAAAGGTAACATGGATATCGAATTGACGGTCGATGCCATGGAACTTGCGCCTTACGTGGATCACATCGTTCTGTTTTCCGGTGATGGTGACTACCGTCCGCTTGTAGAATCGTTGCAGCGCAAAGGTGTGCGCGTCTCAGTGGTGTCCACCATTCGTAGCCAGCCGCCGATGATCTCTGATGATTTGCGCAGACAAGCTGACAATTTCATCGAGTTGGAAGAACTGAAAGATGTGATCGGTCGCCCACCGCGTCCAGATGCCCCGATCAGGGAACGTTCTGACCCGGATGACCACGCGCAACCGGCTGAACTGGAAGAAGCAGAAGACTAAGTATGGGGCGGCTGAGGCCGCCCTTTTTAGTAGTCAAAGCGGTTTTTGAACGGAGCTCTATTTTCAAGGTTAATGTAGAGTTCTTCCATCGTTCGGGACAGCTTTTCTCCGTATTCCCAGTTGTTGCGGTGGCACAGGGCGCGCAGCAAGGTGTCGTACCTCAATAGCCGCTGATAATCTTCCTCGCCGAAATCCGGCACGCATTTGATTGCTGTCGTTGTCGCGTTACTGATGTATTCTAACAGGCCATAAAGACGCTTGTGACCAAACAAACTCGAAACTTGAAAATTGATCTCATCTACGTATCTATCTTTGTCGCCAGGTTCTGGGAGTTGGATCATATCAGCGATCACTTCCGCTTCGGTCTTGTCGTGATTATGGATGTTGCGTTTGAGCCTTTTCATTGGGATCAAGAGTATTCTTGCTGCAATCGGACCCTCGCCATCCTTTGATATGACGGGCCCTGACAAAAATTCTGTCCCTGGTACAACCCTTAAGGCCTGCGTGCGATAGCCCCGCGTTTCCTGCCCTTCGCTGTCGCGGGCATGGCCAAACAGGTACATAGTTTTGTCGGTGCTGTAGATCCCTCCGCCGCGGACAACCCATTCTTTATGACCTCGGCGATAACGGTTGGTGTAGGTGACAAACCCATTCCGGCTTGGGGAAGGTTTGATGTGATAGCTGAACCTAATTATGTCTTGGTTGTTAGAGCTTCTACGAAATCCGCAGAACAGTTTGAAGAATTCGGGTGGAATGTTGGGGTCCACATCCTCCACGCTCAACTCACGGGCAAGGGTTGTGAAGGGATTCTCCCTTTCTCGCAGACGTGCCTCGACCGCAGTTCTGACTTCGTACATTGTTTTGAAAAGCCTGCGCTGATCCTTGTTTGGCATTGGGCTTTCCCTGGCTGCATCACGCAAAGCCTCCATGCCCTTTGGGTTGTCTACTTGGGCCACGAAAAAATCGTATGCCATCATGCAGAAAGCCATATTGTTCTGCATCTTTGCAGAGAAGGCTTTCCACAGCATCTGGCTAAGCTTTTTGCCGCTGTAGTCCGGGTCGGAAAAACCTGCGGCGAATTTTTTGAACTCTTTGCGAAAGCGCGGGGCGAAGACCGGGTCTTCTCCGATCTTAGCCACAACCGTCAGGATATCTGACATTTCTTGCCGGGTCAGGCGCGCGGAAAAGAGCATTTTTCTTCCTTTGTTTCGCGATTCTTCTTCATTTGAAGAGAACACTTTCTCCAATTTCATGCAATAAGGAAGGATCAAAAATCCAAGGGGACTAAAAATGGTAAATGTTGCTCTTCATAGCAAAGGCCAACAACCAGCGGCTAAACGTGGGGATCGGTTTGCACCGGTTTCGCCAGTTTCAACCCGCCGGTATCGAGAACAATCAACCTCCCACAACGAGTATCTAGATAAGCAGGTTCGCTATGGTCCACCTTCTGTATAAAATTCTGAAGGCGTTAGCATGGGCGTTGGCCTTTGCGTTCACCGCCATCACCGGAGCGAACTTCGCTCAGGTTTCGATCGATCCGATGATCATTGAAAGTTGGTCAGAAACTCTGACAACGCTGCAGTTCTGGGTCCACATACTGATCGGTGTTGTGTTTGGCATTGTGTTTGCTGGCTCCCTCCTTCACTTCTGTGAGCGATACCTGAACTGCGACTCCTATTCCTTTCGAGGGTAGGGGGATCGGCCCACCTCTTCCATCATCTTTTCGCGGAAGACCTCGGCCGGTGTCTTCCATCCCAGGCATTTTCTGGGTGTCGCGTTGAGGCGGTC
>JBCCET010000012.1:0-62567 GCA_039030095.1 Pseudomonadota bacterium
CAACAATGCCGCGCCCCTTGGCGCAGATGAACACCCCAGAATTTGACATTAACCGCCCACATAGGATTTTGACGATAGATTCGCCCGAGCCGGAAAGCGACCTAATGACCCTGCGCCTAGTCGCCTATCAACCCGACATCGCCCAAAATCTGGGCGCTATGATCCGGTTATCCGCCTGTTTTTCAACGCCTTTGGATATTATTGAACCCTGCGGCTTTCCACTGTCGATCAAGGCCCTGCGGCGCACGGCAATGGACTACGCTGATGTGGCCGACATGACCCGGCACGCGGATTGGACGGCTTTTCGGGCCACCACGTCTGGTCGCGTCGTGCTTTTGACCACGCGCGGGGACGCCGATTTGTGGGATTTCGATTTCAGGCCCGGCGATACTCTTTTGATGGGGCGGGAGACAGCAGGTGTTCCCGAAGACGTGCACCAAGCCGCCGATGCGCGCGTAATGATTCCCATCGCGGCGGCCACGCGCAGCCTTAATCTGGCAACCGCCGCCGCGATTGCACTGGCAGAGGCCACGCGGCAATTGCGCTAGGCGCGTTTGCTGAGGTCGCGGCAGGCCAGCACCCACTCAGTTGGGTTGCGCGTGATGTTCAGGCTTAACCGCGTCGATTGCTTTTAACGACTTTACGTTTGCCGCGCTTCTTTTTCGCAGGGGCGCGCCGTCCGCTGGCGGTCTTTGGCAGTGGCTTGCCTGCCACTTCCAACAATTCCACGGTCAGCCCGCCGGTGAGAGGCGTTGCATCAGACAGCCGCACAACGGCTGCGTCACCGACGCGGATCACGCGCCCGGACTTGTCGCCCGTCAGGCTATTATTCTCGCGCGAATACACCCAGTATTCCGACCCCAGATGGCTGAGCGGCACCATTCCGTCTGCGCCGGATCCGTCAAGCTTCACAAAAAGCCCGAATTTCGCGATGCCAGACACGCGGCCCGTGAACTCCTCACCAACCCGTTCACTCAGAAACGCAGCGAGGTAGCGGTCGTTGGTGTCGCGTTCCGCCAGCATCGACCGGCGTTCCGTTTGACTGATCCAGTCGCCAGTGGCCTGCAAGGTTTCCATATCATCGTCGCCGATGCCGTCATCCCCCCAACCATGCGCAGCGATCAGGGCGCGATGCACGATCAGGTCCGCATAACGGCGAATGGGAGAGGTAAAATGGGCATAGCGTTTCAGGTTCAGGCCAAAGTGGCTAAGATTTTCCGGCCCGTAGTATGCTTGCGTCATCGACCGCAGGACGGTCATAGAGACGGTTTCCGAATCCTCTGTCCCCGCTGCGGCATCTAACAGGCGGTTCAACTGCACCGTTTTCAGGACCTGGCCTTTGGGAAATTTCAGCCCAGCGCCTTCTGCCACTTCCCGGAGCGCTTCGAGCTTTTCCGGCGAGGGTTCTTCGTGCACCCGGTAGAGCAGCCGCTTTCGCTTTTGCTCCAGGGTTTCAGCCGCACAGACATTGGCTAGGATCATAAACTCTTCCACCAGCCGGTGCGCTTCCAGCCGATCTTTGAAGGCCACGCTGGTCACACGCCCCTCGTCTGACAAAATGATCTCACGCTCTGGCAGGTCCAGGTTTAGCGGTTGGCGTGCGTTGCGTGCCTTCACCGCACTTTCATATGCTGCAAAAAGATCGCCGATGGGACCGGCCAGCGGTTCCGTCATCTCGTCATACGTACCATCCGCCGCTGCTTGCGCCTGTTGGTAGTTCAGAGATGCGGGAGAGCGCATGAGACCGCGATGAAACTCATGATCCAGCTTTTCACCGATGGAGTTCAGGCGCAGGCGCAAAGCCATGCAGGCCCGGTCCACCCCTTCGTGCAGCGAACACAAGTCGCCCGACAAGGCGTCCGGCAACATGGGCACCACCCGGTCTGGGAAATAGGTGGAGTTGCCGCGTTTGCGCGCTTCGGCATCAAGCGCAGACCCTGGGCGCACGTAGTGGGCCACGTCAGCAATTGCGACCCAGACGATATGCCCGCCCGCGTTTTTGGGGTCATCATCGGGGGCTGCACAAATTGCATCGTCGTGGTCGCGGGCATCCCATGGATCGATTGTAAAAAGCGGCAAATGACGCAGGTCCGTCCGGTCACCAAGCTCTACAGGCTGGGCCTGTTCCGCTTCAATCACGGCGTCATCGGGGAAGTGATCGGGAATTCCATGTTCGTGTATTGCAATCAGGCTGACTGCCTTGGGCGCCATCGGATCACCCAGCCGGTCCACAATCCGCACTTTTCCAAGCCCCACCCGCGTGGGACGGGAAATGTTCTCTGCCTCAACCAATTCACCGTCTTTGGCGCCGCCGGTTTGGCCAGCCGGGACGATGAATTCCCGGTCGCGGCGCTTGTCCACGGGCACCAAACGTCCCCCTTCGGAGCTGAACCGGTAGATCCCCAAAACCCGGGACGGACCTGACCCAATGCGCCGGATCAGGCGTGCATGGTACTGAAACTCTTCATCTTCCACTTTGGAAAGCCTTGCAAGGATGCGATCGCCAGCTGTCAGCGCCGGGTCCTTGGCTTGCGGGATGACAAGCGCGCGGGGCATGGCACCGTCGCCTTCCCATTCCATCGGCCGGGCTGTCAGATCGCCGCCTTCAATAGCCTCAATCATCAAGACGGACACCGGCGGCAGATCCCCCGCCCCGCGATAATTACGCTTTCGTTTTTCGATCAGACCTTCTTCCGCCAGTTCTTTCAACATGCGCTTCAGGTCAATCCGCGCGCTGCCTTTGATCCCGAACGCCCGCGCCACGTCACGTTTAGACGCCTTGGAAGGGTTGTCCTTGATCCAGTCGAGGATGTCTTGCTTAGAGGGTAATTTTGCCATGCCCACCGCCTATCACGCGGCAGCGGGCGGCGTCACCGAAATAACGCCACCTTAGGTTTGTTACTCGGCAGCTCGCACACCGGACACGCGGACTACTTCATTCTCTCGTGACCAAAGCAGGACAGTCACGCCCAAGATACCCGACGCCAAAGAGCCAACCAACACACCCGCCCGCACCAGATTTTGCGTAGCCGGGTCCACAAACGCCAACCCGCCGATAAAGAGCGACATCGTAAATCCGATACCGGCCAAGCAGGCAGCACCGTAGACCTTGCGCCAGGACACTACGTCCGGTTTTATGGCCAACCGGAGCTTCACGGCAGCGAAGGTGAACCCGAAAACGCCCACTTGCTTGCCAACAAAGAGCCCCGCCGCAATTGCGAGCGGCAGCGGCTGCATCAATGTCTCCAGCGTGAACCCGGCCAACGGGACACCTGCGTTGGCAAAGGCGAAAACCGGCATGATGACAAACGCGACCCAATTGTGCAGCCCGTTTTTCATATCAATGGCCAGGGACCGGCCATCTTTGCCCTCGGCCATTGGAATGGCAAAGCCCAGGGCCACGCCTGCAAGCGTCGCGTGAACACCAGATTTCAGCACAGCGACCCACATGATGAGGCCCACAATAAAGTAGGGCGCGGCAGAGGTGACACCCCGGCGGTTCAGAACAAACAGCGCGACAAGGGCCGCACCAGCGGTGCCCAAAGCGGCGAACGACATGCCGGACGTGAAGAAAACGGCAATGATCATGATCGCCGCCAGATCGTCCACAACGGCCAGCGCCAAAAGGAAGGTCTTTAATTCTGACGGGACGCGGTTGCCCAAAAGGCTCAGCACCCCCAGCGCAAAAGCGATGTCCGTGGCGGCAGGTATGGCCCAGCCTTGGGCCTCCGCCGATTCAATGCCAACAATGCCCAGAAAGACCAACGCGGGAACAGCAATTCCGCCCAGCGCGCCGTAAACCGGCATGGCTGCCCGCGACCAGGTGGACAAGGCACCGCGCACGACCTCCTTTTTGATCTCCAGCGCAACATAGAGGAAAAAGATCGCCATCAGGCCGTCGTTGATCCACAGCAATAGCGGTTTAGAGATCTTGGCCTCCCCCACCGCAACAGTGGTGGTGGTGTTGAGCAATTGGTCGTAAATCGGCGCCAACACACTGATGTTTTCAAAGATCAGGCCCAGCAAGGCGCCCGCGGAAAGCACAAGCCCCGCTGCCACCTCAGATGAAACTCCAAACACGCGCGTGGCCATGCCTACCTCCGGGATTGCGTTGAACGGTCATTCAGTCAACGCCCCGTTTGCGCGCGAAGTTCCAGGCCTGCGACAGTTTGCAACAGTTAGAGGTCGGCCACCGTATCAACGTCTTTGAGACTGTCGATCAAGTGGATGGATTTGGGGCGCAAACACGCCATTGTATCAGCCAAAGCTGTGGCCGTGCTCCACCGAACGCCATCCAAGGCGCCGGGGCGCAGGTGGGTTGGGTGACGCAGGCCGATCAACCAATATCCACCGTCCGGTGCAGGGCCAAAAACCGCTTCAGCCCGGCCAAACGCAGAAAGGGCGCGAGCGATGTGGGATCGTGTAATCCCCGGGATATCTGCGCCCACAATCACCGCCGGTCCGGGCGGGGACCCTCGAAAAAGCCGGGTCATGCGATCGCCAAGGTTTCCCGAACCCTGCGGAACCCGAGGCAGGTCGCCGGGCCAAACGCGGCTTTCCAACCCTTCACAATCGGGGGCCACAGCCAAAACCAGATCCCAGCGCGGATCACGCAAGCGACGCAATAGGCGCACCACTTGCCAACGGAACCACCAGGTAGCCTGAATTTTGCCTATTCCACGGCCAAGTCGCGTCTTAACCCGCCCCGGACGAGGAACCTTTACCATCACGTAAAGCGTTGGCTTCACGCAAAATAGTCCCGCAAGATACGACCGTAGATGGCTTTAAGCTGATGAATTTGTTCAACCTCAACCCGCTCATTCACCTGGTGCATGGTTTTCCCGACGAGGCCAAACTCCACCACAGGGCAATGGTTTTTGATAAAGCGGGCGTCAGAGGTGCCGCCAGTGGTCGACAGCACGGGCTGCAGGCCGGTTTCAGCCTCCACGGCCTTGGCCACCAGATCAGACAGATCACCCGGTGGGGTCAGGAAGCTTTCGCCTGAGACTTGGGTTGTCATCTCGAACCCGATGCCGTGGGTTTCGGCCACCTTTTGCGATTGCGCGCGCAGCATTTCGATCAGCTGTCCGCTTTGCCAATGGTCGTTGAAGCGGATGTTCACTGTGGCCTTACACTCCGCCGGGATGACGTTGTTTGCGGGATTGCCGGTGTCGATTGTGGTCACGGCCAAGGTAGACGGATCAAAGGCCTCAGACCCTTCATCAAGCGTCATCGAGGCCAAATTCGCCATCAGTTCCGCCATTGCAGGCACTGGATTGCGGGCCCGGTGCGGGTAAGCAGAATGGCCTTGCACGCCTGTGGCCGTGAAATAGGCGGTCATTGACCCACGGCGGCCAATCTTCATCATCTCGCCCATTTTGTCGGGACACGTCGGTTCCCCGACCAGGCAGTGGTCGATTTGTTCGTTGTTGGCATCCATCCAGTCCAAAAGCGCGACGGTGCCGTCAGTGGCCACGCCTTCTTCATCGCCGGTTATAGCAAGGACAACGGACCCATCCGGCGGCGTGTCGGCAACAAAATCAATTGCTGCGGCAGCAAAGGCGGCCACGGCGGATTTCATATCCGTGGCCCCGCGACCGTATAGCCAGCCGTCCATCTGTTCCGCGCCAAACGGGTCTACCCGCCAGGCGGTTTCGTCGCCGACGGGGACCACATCGGTATGGCCGTTGAACCCAAAAGTGCGGCCCGCGCCCCACCGGGCAAAAAGGTTTGCAACCCCACCTCGGTCAACGCGCGTGCAGGCAAACCCCCCTTCCCCCAGCCGGTCAGCCAACAGCACCATTGCCCCACCTTCCACCGGCGTGACCGACGGGCAACGGATCAAATCTGCGGTCAGGGCAACCGGATCTATAGGCATAAGAGGCTCCTAATTCACCTGTCTGGTTTGCCGTGAAAGTCTGCGACGCTCAAGCCCAAAGCAAAGGACCGCCCCCAATGCGGAGGCGGCCAATCGCCCATCAATGCAAGCCGGATAAAAATACGACCGGCACGCAGGGGAATTACGGGCGTTTGAAATCGCGGCTGACGGTGCCCCAGAAACAGCGCGGAAAGAACGGGTAAGTAGCGGTGGCAAAGTAGACGTATTTTCCGTTAATCGTCCCACCGTTGCAGCGATCGAGATTGCCTGCCCCTTTGGCGTATTGCCAGTCTTCCACAAAAGTACCGTCGTGGCGCCCACCGGGACCGGATGGCCGGTTGCCCGCTTTCAGCACATAAGACGGTTTCGCTTGGCCGCCTACGTAGTGGATCTCATGCCCGTCTGCGGCATACCCCATCAAAGTGGATCCGCCGATGTTGATCAGTGCAGTGGGCATACCGTGGTAGTGGTAAAGCCCGCGATGATCCACGTGGGCCTTGTTGGCGTCGATACCCAGCGTGTCTGCACTGCCCATACCTTCCAAGTTCCAACCTGAAGAACGGTCGCGTGAATGGCCGCGTGGGCTGCTGGGATCATAGTAATCTGCCGTGCCAGGACGGATGACAATCCCGGTGACGGTCACTCCGGATGCCGGTGCAAAGGTTGCTTTGCCGGTTTTTGTCGGTGTCGCGTCCATGCATAATTTCACCCGCTGCGCTCGAAATCGGTGCGGATTTCCACGATTGGGGAATTGGCCAATCGCATGGTTAGGCACCCCATTGGAAATCACGCAGCGTGTGTCGCCTTTCACAGTAATATTCACGCTATTACTGGCGCCACTGCTCATAGCGGCCCATCCCAACGTAAGTAGGCTTGTTGCCGCAAAAACGCTCAGCGCCGGTTTAATATTGCTCATCTGTTGATCCCTCAATCACGTCTCTATGATCTAGAACGGCCCAGTCTTAGGCTTCCGTCGCAAAAAAATTCGCAAGGTGCCAAAAACGATGCGCGAGTGCCAAGCCCAGGTATAATCAGCGACAGCCGTTCGGCATGCAGCAAAAGGCGCGGGGCAGCGTCCACATCGCCGTAAAACGTGTCACCTAAAATAGGATGGCCAATCGCAGCCATATGCACCCTAAGCTGATGACTGCGCCCGGTCTTGGGATAAAGCGCCATCACCGTGGACGTTGATCGGCGTTCCAGCACCTGCCAGTGGGTCTGGGCCGAACGCCCGCTTTCGTGGTCCACATGCTGCTTTGGCCGGTTGGGCCAATCAGTGGCCAACGGCAAGTCGACATCGCCCTCTTGCGCGGACGGGTTGCCCGCGACCACAGCGATGTAGCGTTTTTCCACAAGACGCTTTTCAAATTGGCGGCCAAGGGATTTCTGCGCGTTTGGTGTGCGGGCAAAAACCATGACCCCACTGGTGGCCATATCCAGCCGGTGCACCAAAAGCACTTCTGGATATGCTGCACGCAAACGGTTTTCCAAACAGTCTTTGTGATCCTCCGGCTTACCCGGCACGGATAAAAGCCCTGACGGCTTGTTAACAACCAGGATCTGGTCATCAGCGTGGATGATATCCAATGGGACATCCGGTGGAGTGTACAAAAATGGCTGCATCTTGGATGCGCCTATACGCAAGGTTTGACTTGCAGCAAACCCGTCTGGCGGCCAAGCTGCCAAAAAGCGGGAGCCTTAGCCCCATGCATCCGACAATCAAACGCTTTCAAGCCAGCGTTGCTGAAGGCGAAGAAGCAGCCATTGCCGAGCTTTTGGCCGAAGACGTCGTTTTCAGGCCTCCAACTTATTTTGCCACTTGGGCAGGTCGCGACGCGGTCTCAGCGGTTCTTGGGCATGTTGGTCAGGTCTTTGAGAATTTCCACTACCGGCGGATCCTTGGCGACAAAAAAGACTGGGCGCTTGAATTCCAGGCCAAGGTTTCGGGCCTCGATTGTGTTGGCGTGGACTTGGTCACGCTTAATGACGCGGGCCTCGTTGCAGAATTTGAAGTTGTGATGCGGCCCTACAAGACAATTGGCGCGCTGCGAGAAGCGATGAATGCTCGGGTAGCCACAGACGCACGTTTTTTGAAGTTCAAGGACAACCTGCAAAGCGGCGGGTGAAACGGAGATGTCATGCAATTTAGCAGGAGACAGGTAATGGCGGGCGGTGCAGCGACTTTGACAGGGGCAGCGTCCCTGCCTGCAGGGGCCGCGACAGATGTGGATGTGATCGTTGTGGGTGCGGGCGCAGCGGGCCTGTCTGCGACTGCCGATTTGATGGCCAAAGGCTTCTCCGTGCGTTGTGTGGAGGCACGAAACCGCATCGGCGGGCGGGCCGTAACGGACACCAGCACATTTGGCGTTCCGTTTGATCGAGGGGCACATTGGCTTCACACCCGTAAACGAAACCCTTGGGTAAAGATCGGCAAAAAACTGGGCTTTGATGTCTACAAGGCGCCTGACAACTACATCGTGACTTCAGACGGCAAGCAGGTCGACGGCACTGCGCTGTGGGCCGCCGCTGACAATGTGGAACGCGCCATCAAGCGTCAGGCAAAAAAGCGCAAAGACAAATCGCTGAGCGCCGTAGCCCCCGACGACACGGTTTGGGATCAAACTGCGGTATCGCTGTTTGCGTTGTCGATGGGCATCGACGCGGATGAAATATCCGTTATGGACTGGTGGTCGGCGGAAGGGGGCGCCGACAGTTTCTGCCGCCAAGGCTTTGGCGCCATTGTCGCCAAGCTTCATGCCGAAATCCCGGTCACACTTGATACGCAAGTGCGTCGGATATCTGTGCGCGGAGATCAGGTCGAAGTGGCCACGTCCAGCGGCACTTTGACGGCCCGCGCATGTATCCTGACTGTGCCTCTTGGCGTGTTGCAGACAGGCGCGATCAAACTTGACCCCGCGCCCGGAAAAAAACTGACAAGCGCGTTGAATGGCTTTCGGATGGGGACATACAACCACTCTGCCCTGTTGTTTAAACCAGGCACATTTGATGCGGAACCGGACACCTGGGCCATGCCAATGCGGCCGCAGGGTGCACCACCTACAGGTGCGCTTGTGAACGCCAGCGGGCACCCGTTGTGCGTCGTTGAATCCAGCGGCTCATCCGGCCGCGCGCTGGAAAAACAGGGCAAAGCCGCGATGGTGGAGTTTGGCCTTGAGGTTTTGGTGGACATGTTCGGCACCAACATCCGGAAAGGTCTGATCAAAAGCGACGCTACGCGCTGGGGACAGGATCAATTTTCGCTTGGTTGCTATTCCGCGGCGCGGATTGGCGCGGCAGGTCTGCGCAAACATTTCCGCAGACCTATAGGCAACCGCGTGTTTCTGGCGGGTGAACACTGCCATCCGGGGTTTCAGTCAACGGTTGCGGGCGCCCATATGGACGGCGCTCGTGCGGCCGTTACGGTCGCTGAGCTACTTTCCTAAAGGACCTGTCGCGCCAGGAATTGGCGCGCCAGGTCGGTGTGCAGGTGTTAGACTTTCACTCGCTCGGACTTAGGATCATAAAGCGGTTTAAGGCTTGCCTCAGCCGCGACACGTGTGCCTGCCACTTCGATCTCATAGCTGGACGCAAGCACAGCAGCTGCTGCTTCACCGGGGCATGGCACGTATCCCAATCCGACCGCAGCGCCGAGCGCGTGGCCATAGGAACCCGAAGACAGGTATCCCACGATCTCTCCGTCGCGCAAAACGGCTTCGTTGTGGTACAAAAGCGGTTCCGCGTCCGTCAGCTTGAATTGCAGCAGGCGGGCAGAAAGGCCCTCCTCTTTTTTCCGCAGCACGGCCTCTCTCCCGATAAAGTCTGGCTTGTCGGTTTTCACGGCAAAGCCAAGGCCCGCCTCCAGCACATGATCTTCGCAGGTGATGTCATGACCGAAGTGGCGGAAACCTTTTTCGATGCGGCAGGTGTCCATCATATGCATGCCACAAAGCTTCAGACCAAAGTCCTGTCCGGCCTCGGACAGCGTTTCAAACACGTGGCCACACATGTCGGACGAGACGTAAATCTCCCAACCCAGCTCCCCGACATAAGTCACACGGTGAACCCGTGCTAAGCCCATGCCAATCTCGATATCTTGCGCGGTGCCGAAAGGGTTTGTCTCATTAGTAAAGTCGTTGGGGCTGACCGCTTGCAAAAGGTCGCGCGCGCGTGGACCCATCACAGCCAACACACCTTCACCGGCAGTCACATCAGTGATCACCACGTTGAAGTCACCTTTGTGGCGCGCCATCCAGGTCTGATCGGCAAGCCGCGTCGCCGCTGGCGTGACCACAAGATAAGCTGTCTCTGACAGCCGCGTGATGGTCACGTCCGCCTCAATCCCCCCACTCACATTCAGGAATTGAGTGTAGACGATCTTGCCCACCGGCACGTCGTACTGTCCGCCGGCCAGATAGTTGAGATAGGCCGTGGCATCCGGCCCCTCCACGCGGATTTTGCCGAAGGACGACATGTCGTACATGCCCACATTCTGGCGCACGGCCATATGTTCTTCGCGCACGTTGTCGAAGAAGTTTTGGCGCTTCCAGGTATACGCATACGCGGGCTCTTGCCCGTCGCGCGCAAACCAGTTGGCGCGTTCCCAACCGGCTAGTTCGCCAAATACGCCGCCGCGTTCCGCCAGGTGGCTGTGGAACGGCGTGCGACGCACCCCGCGCGCGGTGGCTTTTTGCCGGAACGGGAGGTGGTCCGCGTAAAGCAGGCCAAGCGTCTCCGTCGACCGATCCATCAGATAACTTTTGTTCCCCTGGAACGGCTGCATCCGGGTGATGTCCACGTCGCCGAGGTCAAACGGCTTCTCGCCGGTCTCCATCCACTCCGCCAGCGCCATGCCCGCGCCGCCTGCCGATTGAATGCCGACAGAGTTAAAGCCAGCCGCCACCCAGACATTGTCCATGCCGGGGCATAACCCCAGGTGGTAGGCATCGTCGGGTGTAAAGCTCTCTGGCCCGTTGAAGAACGTGTGGATGCCCGCGCTTTCCAGCATAGGCATCCGGTTCACGCCTTGTTCCAGGATCGGCTCAAAGTGGTCGAAATCCTCCGGCAGTTGGTCGAACTCGAAGCCTTCGGGGATTGGCCCCCAAGGCTTTGAGACCGGTTCAAACGCGCCCAGCAGCATTTTGCCCGCATCTTCCTTGTAGTAGGCGCATTCATCAGGCACCCGCAGGACCGGCAGCTGGGTCAGACCGGGGATGGAATCAGTGACGATGTAGAAGTGCTCGCAGGCCTGCAGCGGCACGTTGGTTCCGAGCATCTTGCCAACCTCATGCCCCCACATGCCTGCGCAGTTGATCACATGTTCACACTCGATCTGGCCCGTTTCGCCGTCCTTTTCCCAAGCCACTGCCGTGATCCGGTTGCCTTCGCGGGTCACGCCCGTGGCCTTCACCCGTTCAATCACCTTGGCGCCACGGTTGCGCGCGCCTTTGGCAAGCGAATGCGCGATATTGCCCGGGTCCCCCTGCCCGTCTTTTGGCAGGTAAACGCCACCGACGACGCCGTCGATGTTGATATGCTCATACCGGCGCTTGACCTCGTCGGGGTCAATCTCTTCGACCTCAACCCCAAACGCGCGCGCCATGGAGGCCTGCCGCCAGATCTCTTCCTTGCGCTCTTCTGTCAGCGCCACAGTGATCGACCCCACCCGTTTGAACCCGGTGGCAACGCCCGTCTCCGCTTCCAGCCCGCCATAAAGCTCCTGGCTATATTTCGCGAGCTTGGTCATATTCGCGGTCGCGCGCAGCTGCGCGATCAGGCCTGCGGCATGCCATGTGGTGCCCGAAGTCAGCGCCTTACGCTCCAACAGCACAACGTCCGTCCAACCGAGTTTGGTCAGGTGATAGGCGACAGAGGCGCCAACAACGCCGCCGCCGATGATCACGGCGCGGGCTTTGGTGGGGATGTTCATAAGATGACACTCTCATTGAATTCGCCGGATCGGCGGGAAATGGGGTGGGCGACACGCCCTGCGGCGTGTCGAACGGCCAGAATGTGGCCAGGCATGACCACGCGCAGGTACACGCGGCCAAGCCAATTGTTGTACCAGATCGCGGTGGTCATATAGACGGATGCGTTCTGCACATGGACCGCAATGGTGAAGCTGAGATGGCGGTCCGCGATCCCGGTTTCATAGTGTTCTGGTTTTTCGGTCACGACAGGCATGCGGGTCAGCAGATGCCCGTCGCCCTCCAGTTCGGTTTTCAAACCGAAAGGGGCAACGACCATGTTACGAACAACCAGCGCCGCCCTTAACCAGGCAGGCCACGCCCCCAAGGCATGCAAAAAAGCCTCCTTAGCGGTCATGCCCGGATCGATCAGCGGGCCGCCGATGGTGTCTGCCCAATCGGGCTGCCGGTCGGGGCGCACAAAGGTCACGGATAAAACCCCGCAAACTTGGCTTTGTAGGCGGCGATCATGTCTTCTTCCTTGGCCCCATCATCATAAGGCGGCGTGGACAGCGGTTTGGCCTCGTCCACGGGGATCTTCACGATCACATTCACCCGGTCGGCCAACGCGCCCCATTCTGCCTGCCAGAGCGGGATCAGAGCCTCAAACGCATCCGTCCCGCGCCGCACCATCTGGGCCTGCCCGCGCACACGGACACCCTTGCGGGTGAACTGGTCGACAAAATTCACCTCCAAGTCCGGGTTGGCGGTCAGATTGGTGATGGTCTGGGGCGACCGGATCTCGCCAAAGGCAATCGTCTGAGGATCGAGCACCACAAACGTCCCCTTCGGGCTGACGTTGGGCCGCCCGCCAACGCTGACCGTGGCCACAAAGCCCAGCCGCCACATCTCAATCGTCTTGATCGCCTGAAGGGTCAGTTTCATGCGTCATCTCCGCGCTTGTCTTTCCATTTTCGTGCGGCAGCGACAGCTTTTTCCACCATCTCTTGCAACATCACGCTATAGTTCCCGGCCACTGCAATCGCTTCCTGCCCGTAGGTTGAAAGCCACAAATTGGCAGCTTGGACTATCTCGGTTCCGACCTGACCAATTGCGGGGGACATGAGTTGCGGCGCGACGATGGCCGCCAAGACGAGCAGAGTATTATAGGTGGTCTGCTGGCTGGCCTGCTTGAACCGGATGTCTTCCGGCCCCTGCACCTTCTCCGAAATCAGGCGAAGGATTGGGCCAAAGACGTCAGCGTTTTCCTCAATCGCACGGGCAAAACCGTCCAGTTTGGCCAATGCCTCACCGGTCGGATCCTCGTAGTTAACCAGGCTTTGGTCCAACGCTTTAACACGCGGATCATCAAGCGTTAGATATGGGCCAAACTCTACAATCTGCTGGATCGCGGACACTGTCTTGGTCTCCAGTTGATTGTCGGCGTCTCTCTCGGCCCGGCGATCATAGATACCCCGCAGCGTGCGCAGCTCAAAATGCAACTCTAGCTTGCGCACTTGATCCGGCGCGGCGCCTACAAATTCGCGAATTTTAAGCCCGGGATCAGACAAATCGTCATGTCTGTTCGCCGCGCCAATAACGTCGAAGAGCGCGGAAACCACTTTTCCGTGCGCAATAGCCTGCGCGTCTGAGATAGGTAAATCTTGGCTATCGGTATCCGCCACGTCGATCCGCTTGTTGCGGACCCCGACCGGAAGTACCTCACTTTGCTGAAGCGCCCCGTTGCCGTCGCCCTCATCCAACGGCTGCGGCAAGGGAGGCAAGCTTTGCAGGTAGTCGCGCAAGCGGGTCTTGCGCTCTGTGCGGTTTGCAACCGCGAGGATCTCTTTCAACTCTTGCGCCATCGCCTTTGGCGGATCTTGAAAAACAATTCCCTCCAAGATTGAATCGCCATCAAAAAGGTACGCCACATCCAGCAATGGACGCAGATCAACAACAGCTGTCCCAGTGAGGTCGAGCTCCCGCATTCCAGACAGACCGGACAGGTGGGACAGCCCTGCGTCCGTGATACCCGTCATACTGAGGTCGAGCCTCAGCATCCCAGGCAGACCGGACAGATGCGACAGACCTGCGTCCGTGATACCCGTCATACTGAGGTCGAGCGTCCGCAGCCCAGACAGACCGGACAGATGGGACAGCCCTGCGTCCGTGATACCCGTCCCATTGAGGTAGAGCGCCTGCATCCCAGACAGACCGGACAGATGCGACAGACCTGCGTCCGTGATACCCGTCCCAGTGAGGTAGAGCCTCTGCATCCCAGACAAACCGGACAGATGCGACAGACCTGCGTCCGTGATACCCGTCATACTGAGGTAAAGCGTCTGCATCCCAGACAGACCGGACAGATGCGACAGACCTGCGTCCGTGATACCCGTCATACTGAGGTAGAGCGTCTGCATCCCAGACAGACCGGACAGATGCGACAGCCCTGCGTCCGTGATACCCGTTTCACGGAGGTAGAGCTCTCGCAGCCCAGACAGACCGGACAGATGCGACAGACCTGCGTCCGTTACTTTCGACCTGCGCAGGTCCAGGATTTGCAAACCTTTCAACGCGGCAATCGGGGCTAAGCCATCGTCTGTGATATTCGTGCCTTCCAGATCAATATTCGTCAGCGTCTGCAACGCGCTGATGTCCGGCGGCAGACGGTCCAGATCCGGCAAGCGCAGGTCGAGCGGCCCCTTCCCCCACGCCGCAATTCGGCGCTGCGCCTCCGCGTAGGCTTCCTCCGCCGAGGTCACCCGAACCTCCGCGCCAGTTCTGCGATATGGGCCGGGCCCACCTCGCAACACCCGCCGATGATGGTCGCGCCCATCTCAACCCACTGGGACGCGAAATCCGCATAGGCGTCCGGATCCAGATCCGTGCGCGCCTGCAACGTATCCACGGTCTGATTGACCACCTTGAAAGCGTCAGAGATTTTGGTGAACCCATTGGCGTAGGCCCCGAAGCGGATGCCGTGGCCGCGAATGATCGGCAAAGACTGGTTGATTGCCTCCGGCGTGGAACAATTCACCAACAGCGCGTCCGGCGCATACTTGTCGATCAGCGGCAGAACGTCCGCAACCGGCTCACCAGACCGAAGAACTGTCCCGTCATCGTCGTTTACAGAGATTGCAATCCAGACCGGCTTTGACGCATCCGCGCAACCGGCCAGCGCGCCTTCGGCAAGGCGAAGGCCAGAAGCGGTCTCGATCAAATGCAAATCGACCTCCGCGTCATGAAGCGCGACGATCTCCGCATATTGCGCGGCTCCCTCAGTGACCGAAGGGGCCAGATCTGGCCTGTAACTGGCGCCAAGTGGGCCAAGGGAAGATGCGATTTGACCGGAGCCAAATGCGTTCCGCGCGCGCACAGCGATGTCGCGGGCGGTGTTGTGCAGCGTCTCAAACTGATCGGCGATGCCGTTGTTTTCCAACCGGTTGCGCAGCACCGGGTAGGTGTTGAGCGTGGCAATCTGGGCGCCAGATTTGAAGTAGTCCAGATGGATCGCCTCCACCAGCTCCGGCCGGTCAACCATAACCTTGGTGGACCACAAAGGCGTCGGCTGTTCACCCAACCGATGCACAAGCTCCTGCCCGATGGACCCGTCCAGAATTGTGATATCGCTCATCTTGATATCCTCGGCCGCATCAAGCGCCCACTAAGAATTGTCTTGTAGGGCGGGGAACCCGCCCTACTCCGTTTGATTAACGTCAGGCGCGGATGCGCTCGTTTTGTGGGTCCCAAAGCGGCTGATCGGGCTGCACTACTGCCTTGCAGCGCTCGCCAAAGATCTCCACTTCCAGCTCGGTCCCCGGCTCCGTCAGATCGGCGCGCACCATGCCGAGCGCTACAGAGGCATTCACCCGGTGACCCCAGGCGCCGGACGTGGTTTCGCCAACCACCTCGTCGCCCTTCCAGACCGTGGACATATACGGCGCATCGCAGTCCCCTGCGTCCACCACCAGCGTCACAAACCCGCGTTTGCGGCCCTGCTGCTTTTCGTTCTGGATCGCAGCTTTGCCCTTGAAGTCGAACGGTTTGTCGAGCCGGACAAACCGTTCCAACCCACCTTCCAGAAGCGTGTAGTCGGTGGACAAATCGCCTTTCCAGGCGCGATAGCCCTTCTCGATCCGCAGGCTGTTGAGCGCGTACATGCCAAAAGGTTTTGCCCCCGCCGCCAACACAGCCTCATAGATCGCAGGCATGTTTGAATTCTCGGCATGGATTTCCCAACCCAGTTCACCGGCAAAGCTGACCCGGATCAGGAACGCGTCCTGCCCGGCCACCTTGGCAAATTGGTGCGTCAACCAACCCTGCTGCAAGTCCGCGTCCGTGATCCCCGACAGCACATCGCGCGACGTTGGGCCGCATACGATCAACGTGTCGCGCTCGGTCGTCGTTTCGCGCACGGTCACACCTTCGGGGACCGAGTTCTTGATCAACTCCCCATCATGCCACTGGGCACCAGCAGCTGTGATCAGAACAAAATTGTCTTCACCCAACCGAATGCAGGACATTTCCGTCAGGATCTGTCCCTTGCTGTCTGATACGTAGACCAGGTTCAGACGCCCTGCCTTCGGGATGCCACCGGCCACAAAGCCGCGTAGCCAATTGTCTGCACCTTCGCCTTGGATCCAGAAGCGAGAGAAGCCCGGCAGGTCAAGCACGCCACAGGCGTCGCGGACCGTCTCACACTCCTCTTTCACGCGGATTTCCCAAGGGCCTTTGCGGGACCATGTATGGGTGCTCTCTTCCGAGGTGTCATCGCCCGGTTTGGCGAACCAGTTGGCCCGTTCCCATCCGTTATAGGCGCCCATCACACCGCCCAACTCGCGGATTTTTGCGTCCACCGGCGACAGTTTCTTGTCTCGGCCTGCAGGCCATTCATGCTGCGGGAAGTGCATGGCGTATTCGTGGCCATAGGTTTCCAGCGCTTTGGACAAGCAGTAGTCATGGTCGCAGTAGTCGGTGTAGCGGCGCGGGTCGGATGCCCACATGTCGTCTTCAGTTTCGCCGTGCATGATCCATTCGGACAGCACCTTGCCGGCACCACCACCCTGCGCGATGCCGAAGGTGAAGGAGTGTCCTTCGAACGCGTTTTTCACACCCGGCATTGGGCCGATCATCGGCAGGCCATCGGGGGCATAAGGGATCGGGCCATTGATGTTACGCTCAACACCGCCTTCACCCAACAGTGGCATACGGGCCATCGCATCTTCGATGTAGAATTCCAGCCGCTCCAGATCATCGGGGTAAAGCTGGAAGCTGAAGTCTTCGGGCATTGGATCATCCGGCGTCACCCAATGCGCCTTACAGTTCCGCTCATACGGGCCGAGGTTGAGGCCGTGTTTGTCCTGACGAAGATAGTAACTGATGTCCACGTCGCGGATCATCGGCATCTTGTGGCCTTTTTCCTTGGTCCACGCTTCCAGCTCAGGCAGTTGCCCGGTCAGGAAATACTGGTGGGACATGACCACCATGGGCACGGTACGCCCGCCGAAAGGCTTGAACATTTCACCCACGCGCTGCGCATAATAGCCCGCGCAGTTCACTACAAATTCGCAGCGGATGTCGCCTTTTTCGGTTTTGACAATCCATTCATCGCCGTCACGGTCGATGCCAACAACAGGGCAGAACCGCTCAATCTGGCCGCCTGCATCGCGCGCACCTTTCGCCAGTGCCTGCGTCAGCTGCGCCGGATCAATGTCGCCGTCGAGCGGATCCCAAAGCCCACCCATAAGATCATGGGTTTCCATGAACGGGTTCAGCTCTTTCATCTCAGCGGGCGTCATGACGTCCATTTGCAGACCCTGGTAGCGGCCCATGCCTGCCACGCGCTCAAACTCCTGCATGCGTTCCTTGCTGTGCGCCAGACGCAGCGACCCGGTCACGTGGTAGTTCATCGGATAGTCCACGTCGTCGGCCAGGGTCCGGTACATCTCCAACCCGTAGCGCTGGATGTTCATGATGCCCCAGCTGCCGGCAAAGTTCGGGCAGTTGCCAGCTGCGTGCCACGTCGACCCTGCCGTCAGCTCGTTCTTTTCCAGCAGCACGCAGTCGGACCAGCCAGCCTTTGCCAGGTGGTAGAGCGTCGAGGTGCCTACGACGCCGCCGCCAATGATGACCACGCGGGCCGTTGTTGGGAACTCAGCCATTGTGAGATGTCTCCTTCAGTCGATTACCAGACGGGCTGCAAGCCCGCCAAAGAGGATGGATGTGATTTTGTTGAGGATGCGGACTTTAGGCCGAAGCACGTCCGCCATGGCTCCTGCCGCAGCACCCAGTGCGATTGCGAACAGAAAGCCGAAGAACTGAAAAATCGCGCCGAGGATCAGGACCTGCAACCAAATCGGTCCGATGGCGGGGTCCGTGAACTGCGGAATGAACGCGAAGATGAAAAGGGCTGTTTTTGGGTTCAGGACATTTGTCAGGAACCCGCGCTTGATCGCGGCGGTGGCGGATTGCGCCGCACGGCCTTCACCCAAGGCGCCATCGCTGCGCCAGGACTGGATCGCCAGCCAGATCAGATAAGCGGCGCCTACGTACCGGATGATGTCGTAAGATGCTGGATAGGCCAGCAACAATGCCGACACACCCATCGCAGCCAGTATGATGTGCAGCGCCACGCCCAGGTTGACACCCGCGCCTGCGGCCATCCCCATGCGGGGCCCACCAGCTATGCCGCTGGCAGAGATAAACACAAAATCCGCCCCCGGGGTGATATTCAACAACAATCCCGCGCCGATAAAGGCCAGCAAAAGGGTTGGTTCAAACCCTGTCAGAGTATCCCAGAACAGCTCAATCAAAGTTGTCCCCATCGTGTTGGGGCAAGCCGTCTGCGATATCGTAGTAATCGCCTTTGTCGGCCACAAAGATATGTTTGTTTTGCACGACACCCGATGGTCCATCCAAGGTGCCGGACCCGATGGAGATCACGTCACTGCCATCCACCTGCCAGAACAAGCTCGATCCGCAGTTCTGGCAAAAGGCACGGCGCGCCGTATCAGACGACCGAAACCAGGTCAGCCCACCGTCGCTCGTGATGTTCAAGTCTTCGGTCCTGGCACAGGTCGCTGACCAGTAGTGGCCGGATGTCTTGCGGCATTGGGTGCAATGGCACGCAATCGACGGGCGCAGATCCCCTGTGACCTCATAGGTCACCGACCCACACAAACAGCTTCCCTTGTTCATGCTTTTCTCCCTAGTAGACCGGCGGAGCAATGACCCAGATCACCACTGCGTCTTTGTCCCAAGGGTTTTCCCAGCGATAGGGTTCTCCGCGTACGCGGAAGCTGTCACCAACACCTACTTCAAACGCTCTGACCCCGATCCAGATATTCAATCGCCCGGCCAGCACATATCCCATCTCTTGCGTTGGACGTTCCGCAAATTCCTTGAGCTTTGATCCGGCTTTGAAGGTTGAATGAATAACCTCAAAATCATCGGTCAGGTCGGGCGACAAAAGCTCTTCTTCCAGACCTGCGGTTCGCGCGCCGATGCGCCTGCGGGCACCTGCGCGTACGACTCGGCCCTCTTCTCCGGGCACCGCCTGCGCCTGACCAAAGAGCATCGAGATCGGCACATCCAGCACGCGCGCCAGCGAACGAAGCTCATCAAACGACGGGACCGAGATATCGCGCTCTACCTGGCTGAGCCATCCAACCGACCGGCCAGCTTCCCCCGCCAGAGTGGCCAGCGTCACCCCCCGAGATTTGCGCAAGGCACGAAGATCTGCCCCCAAAGAGGCAGTCAAATAGGGCGTGGCTGTTCCGGTGTGGCGTCCCATGAAATCTCCCATGAAAATTTCACTATATTTTTCACGAACAGTCCAGTCTGTTTTCGCCCTCTGATGTCGGATTTAGCGGTTTCCAGCTCTGCTTCGGGCAGCTAAGTTAGCTGGGAACCGGAAGATGATCATGCAGCGCCACCCAACGTCTTACCCACGCGAATCGTTTTTGGGACGCATCAACGATGCCAGCTGGGCTGCGTTGACTGCGCGCTGGACCACATCCACCTATCCGGCAAGGGCGTTGATCATTAGCGCGGAGGATCTGGAAAGCCGCGATGTCTTCTTTGTGCTCGACGGTGTAATCCGGGCCACAGTCTACACCGATGCCGGGCGTGAGGTGTCGATGCTCAATTTCCGGCGCGGTGATATCATCGGACAATTTTCTGCCATCGACGATGCGCCCCGATCATCCGATGCCATTGCCGAACGCGAATGTATCGTCGCCAACATCAGCCAGGCAGAGTTCAAAAGCCTGCTGAAAGAACATGCCGACATTAGCTATCAGCTTTTGAAATTGAGCGTCGGGCATCTGCGCGTCTTGTCCAAACGCGTTGTGGAATTCAACGCAATGTCAGCGGACGAACGCCTGCGGGCAGAAATTTTGGATCTGGTCGAAAGATCAGCAGGGGATAGGGACGACGTCCTGATCGAACGCCCGCCCACGCAAGCAGAACTCGCGGCCATCGTATTTTCCTCTCGCGAAAGCGTGGCCCGCGAAATGGGCCGCATGCGGGACGCCGGCGTGGCTTTGCGCATCAAGCGTGCATTGCACGTGCCAAGTGTGGAAAAACTGCGCCGTTATATCAGTTCCCTGGAAAACTGATTGAAGGATTCTTTTGCTGCCAAAGGCCCCGGATTGTGTCCGAGGCGCGCGACCTGATCACTTTCAGGCAGCTGTGGCCAGGCTCAAGTCTGCGCGGTTGTCCATCATCGCCTCTTCAGCCTGCAACCATAGGCGAGCGGCTTCTGGCAAATCGCGATTCATCTGGGTCACCCCCAATTTCTCAAACGATTTGGCGTTTGGCACCAGCCCGCGACTGCCCACAGCAGCACCTTTCATGAAACCAGTGGCGCACAATTCCCCATCCATGGTCAGAAATTCGAACTTCATCACGTTCCAGAATTCGTTGCTGCCCGCCCAGGAATAGCGAATGCGGTATTTTTGAAACGGCTTGAGCCCGCGCCGATAGGTTATGCAAGCGCCGCCTGACATGGGGCGCCAATTATTTTGCATCAGCACGCGAAGGAACCCGATGCGCGCGAAGTATTCGACCAGCAGAAGATCGAGCATTGTCAGGTAGCGACCGTTGTTCATATGCACGTTGATATCGAGATCGTTTGGCCACACCCGAAAGGTGCGTTCCAGCGTGTCATCAATGCTCAGCGACGGCATGAAACGCGTGCGGAAAAGAGCCCAAATCAGGCGA
Source organism: Pseudomonadota bacterium (assembly GCA_039030095.1). Taxonomy (GTDB): domain Bacteria; phylum Pseudomonadota; class Alphaproteobacteria; order Rhodobacterales; family Rhodobacteraceae; genus Amylibacter. The sequence goes on from JBCCET010000012.1 coordinate 21,004, forward strand.
AGGTAGAGGTTCATGGTCGGTGTCCTCAGCTACTGTTATTGCGTAAGTTAGCATTGCTTACTTGCGAGACAAGTAGAGCACGAACCTGTGACGCCGCGTTTTCTTGCACGATAACGCTACGACACACTCTAAGCGCCACTAGGAAAAGGTTGCACGTTGGTGAGTGCCGTTGGTTTGATTACCGATTTGTTAGCCGCATTAGGAGGGTCGTTTGAAATGTTGAGCACGTAAGCCATTGTTTCAAAATAAGGAACACCCGCGCTACCTTGCCGCCAAGACGCGTAAGTAGTTACGCGTAACCACTTACGCGTCAATGTTAACTTTTCGATAAGAAACTTGACGAACAGCCGCTTGCCGACCCACAGAAATTCAAACCTGAAAAAGCGCGGCAGCGCTCATACGCCAAAGGTATACGCTTCCGCCGCCCGTCAAAATCGAGAAGTTAAGGTGGTTTGCGCCGGCCTCTCACCTAAAACGGTAGTTGGACCGGCGCATAAATGCTCAAGCGTCGTCTAGAGCTTTCGCGATAGAACTTTGCACATCAGCGATAGAGGCGAGACCGTCGACAGACTGCAAGTTGCCTTTAGCATGGTAGTAACCAATCAGCGCAGAGGTCTTCTTGTAGTACTCCATCAAGCGGACCTTGAGGCTTTCCTCATTGTCGTCGGCGCGCACAGGCTGGCCCGCAGCCGCAGCCTCCGCCGCCCGATTGACGATACGGCTCACCAACTCGTCGTCGTCCACCTGCAATTCGATCACGGCGTCGAGCGTTTGACCTTTTCGGTCTAACAGCTCGCCCAGAGCATCTGCCTGAGCCAGCGTACGTGGGAATCCGTCGAAGATGAAACCGCCCGAGGCAGGCTTGTCCAACTGCTCTTCGATCAAACCAATGACAATCTCGTCGGTGACCAGGTCACCTCGGTCCATCACTGCTGCAACCTTGTTGCCCATTTCAGTTCCGCTGGTGCGCGCTGCGCGCAGCATGTCGCCCGTACTCAGCTGAACCATGGACCGGCTTTCAACCAGAAAGCTTGCTTGTGTGCCTTTACCCGCACCTGGCGGGCCTAAAAGAATGATGTTCATCTACGTCCCCGTCCCCCGCGCGGGGCCGATTTACCTTTGGACCGTCCGCGCAACTTCGATCTTTCAATAACGCTCTCATACTGGTGGGCCAGAAGATGTGACTGAACCTGATTGATCGTGTCCATCGTCACGCTGACCACAATCAGCAAAGAGGTGCCGCCAAAATAGAACGGGATCGAAAGCTGTGCACGCAGAATCTCAGGCAGCAGACAAACTGCTGATAGATAGGCGGATCCAAGAACCAGCAAACGCGCCACAACATAGTCGAGGTATTCTTCGGTTTTCTTGCCAGGACGAATGCCTGGAACAAAGCCGTTCTGCTTTTTCAGATTGTCGGCCACGTCGTCCGTCTTGAAGCTGACGTTGGCTGTGTAGAAGTAGCTGAAGAACACAATCATCGCCACGAAAAACAGCAGGTAAAGCGGCTGGCCAGGACCAAAGTACGACAGCAGCACGTTCATGAACGGCGATGTCTGGGTGCCTGAAAAGGTGCTAACCGTTGTTGGCAGCAAAAGAAGGGCAGATGCAAAGATCGGCGGAATAACCCCGGCAGGGTTAAGTTTGATCGGCAGGTGAGACGATTCACCCCCATACACCTTCATCCCCACCTGACGGCGCGGATACTGGATGTGCACTTTTCGCAGCGCACGTTCCATGAAGACGATGAATGCAATGACCACTACAACCATCAGGATCACCCCGATGATCACGGCCGGCGACAATGCGCCCGACCGGCCTTGTGCAAAGAACTGAGCCAGCGCGGCCGGAAGCTCTGCGATGATGCCCACAAAGATAATGAGTGAGATCCCGTTGCCGATGCCGCGTGCGGTGATCTGTTCACCAATCCACATCAGGAACATTGTGCCGCCGACCAGCGTGATCACAGCGGGCAGCTGGAAGGAAAGGAAGCCCGGATTAAGCGCCAAATCACCAGCTTCCATTCCGCGGCTCATGCCGTAGGCTTGGAACGTTGCAAGCAAAACCGTGCCGTAGCGCGTGTACTGGTTGATCTTCTTGCGCCCCTGCTCCCCCTCTTTCTTCAATTGCTCCAACGACGGCACCATAGCCGTCAGCAACTGAACGATGATCGAGGCGGAGATATAGGGCATGATGCCGAGCGCAAAAATGCCCATGCGGCTCAATGCGCCGCCTGTGAACATATCAAGGATACCGCCCACGCCGCCTTGCAAATCTTCGACAAAACGCGCCAGTTCGACCGGATCAATCCCCGGCACCGGGATAAACGTCCCGATCCGGTACACGATCAACAAACCGAGGGCGAAAAGGATACGGGACTGAAGCTCTTTTGCTTTCCCGAAGGCAGACCAGCTGAGGTTGGCCGCCATTTGCTCAGCAGCAGAGGCCATGAGCGCTCCTATAGTTGGGCGCGCGCCAATGGTAAGCGCGCGGCCTGAAAAACCGATTGGGTTTATGTAGTGGCCCCTGAGTGGGGCCACAAGACTTATTCAGCAGCTGCTTTCGCAGTTGTGACCGTCAGTGATCCACCAGCTTTTTCGACAGCTTCTACCGCAGACTTCGATGCGCCGGTGACAGACAAGTCAACTTTGGCGGAAAATTCACCTTTGGCGAGCACGCGCACACCGTCCAGCTTACGCCGGATCAGGCCGGAGGCCAGCAGTGCATCTTCGTCGATCGCACCGGCGGTCAGCTTTTTCGCGTCGATGAATTTCTGGATCAGACCCAGGTTCACAACTGCGAATTTCTTCCGGTTGGGTTTGTTGAAACCGCGCTTTGGCAGGCGTTGGTAAAGCGGCATTTGCCCGCCTTCATAACCTGCGATGGAAACGCCCGAACGGGACTTTTGCCCTTTAATACCGCGACCACCGGTTTTACCAGTGCCCGAACCCGGACCACGGCCAATGCGTTTGCGAGGTTTAGTAGCGCCGGGATTGTCCCGGAGTTCATTCAATTTCATATCGCTTCTCCTATGCCGGATGTGGCCCCCGAAGCGATAACGGGCCAACCGCGGCTTTGATGATGTAAATGTGGCAGTGCCACCCGCGGGCGTATAGCCAGAAGACGTTTCTGCCGCAAGGGGCGTCTTTAACCAGAAAATGTGATTTGGGTCACATTCAAGGGCCAAAAAGCCCTTTAGACAGAACGAATTGATAAATGCTTTTGGCCATTAGGCCGATTACCAAACAATTTAGGGCCCCGCCCGGCGGGGCGGAATTTTATGAACTCTCTATTTGACGGGCTTGGCCCGCTGATGGCCCTTGGCCTGATGTCCGGTGTTTTGTCAACTTTTGCTTATCTGCCCTACATTCGTGACACGTGGGCGGGCACCACTCAGCCGCAACGGGCATCTTGGTTGATCTGGTCCATTTTGAGCACGATTGCCTTTTTCTCGCAGGTCTATGAGGGCGCCACAGCCTCCCTTTGGTTCTCGGGTGTTCAGGCAGCCGGAACAATCACGGTATTCCTGTTGTCCATTTCACGCGGGGTCGGGGGATTTCTGAACGGACGTGACGCAGTGGTTCTGCTGGTTGCAGCAGGCGGTCTTATGGTTTGGTACTTCTTGGACACCGCAATTTACGCCTTGGCCACCACCATTTCGATCAGCCTGCTTGGCGGCACTGTGACGGTCATCAAGGCCTATCACGCGCCGCAGTCAGAGACGCTGGCAACCTGGACCTGGTCGTTTGTGGCATCAGTCTTTGCATTAGCGGCGGTTGGCAGTCTTGATTTAGTGCTTCTGGCCTATCCGGCCTATCTGTTCATCTTGAACGGCGCGATCGTGGTGGCGATCTATTTCGGCAAGTCGCGCGGCATCACCGTCGCCCCTGCGGAGTAACTGCCATCCGCATCATGTGTTTCAGTGCCCCCAAGCGCAGGCGTGAAAATACAGACGATCCGCATATCCGTCTGGGCGCGCAGCATATGCGGTTCATGTTCGTCGAGCGTGTAAAGACTGCCGTCGGCCAGTGGAAACACTTCACCGGTTCGAAGATTTTCAACCGCCCCCTGCCCGGCAATCACATAGTTGCTTTCCACATGGTTTTTATATTCCAGCCGCTGTTCGGATCCAGCGCGTACCACCGTGTCGTGCAGCGAATAGCCCAAATTATCAGCAGCCACCAAAATTCGGCGGCTTTCAAAGGCGTCTCCGCGCACATGATTTGGGGTGCCCAACACCTTTGCTAGGGTTTTGACGATCATTGTTGGTCTCCTTCGCATACCGAACTATCGTAACCTGTATGAAGAATAGGATGAATTCATATGTATAAAGAAGCACTTGAACGCGGTGGTGTGGCAGTTGTGACCGGTGCGGCCTCTGGCGTTGGGCGCGTTGCCGCTGAACGGTTTGCTGCCGCCGGTCTGACCGTGGTGCTGGCTGACCTGGAAGGTGACGCGCTTTCGCAAGCTACCGCTGACATTTCCGGCGCTATCGCGATGCCCACGGACGTTTCCGATGCCGCGGCGGTAGCCAGGCTTGCCGAGCGGGCATTTGAGATCGGTGAGATTGCAGTTCTTATGAACAATGCGGGTGTGGGACTGTCCAGCCACAGCTGGGATAACGCCGACAATTGGCGCACGATGATCGAGATCAATCTGTTTGGTGTGCTGCACGGCGTGCAAGCATTCCTACCGCGTATGGTTTCCGCCGCGCGGCCTGCCGTGGTGATCAACACCGGGTCTAAGCAAGGGATCACAACCCCACCGGGCAATCCGGGTTACAATGTGAGCAAAGCAGGCATAAAAGCCGCAACCGAGGCGCTGGCCCATGATCTGCGCCAGGCAGAAGTGCCGATCAGCGCGCATCTTTTTGTGCCCGGTTTTACCTACACCGGCATGATTGCAAGCCGGATACCCGAAAAACCCGACGCCGCATGGACCAGCGAAGAAACCATCGACTATCTGCTGGAAAAAGTGTCAGCAGGTGATTTCTATGTCCTGTGCCCTGACAACAGCGTGACGCCGGAACTTGATGCAAAACGCGTGGCCTGGGCTGCCGGTGACATTATCGAAAACCGCCCCGCGCTGAGCCGTTGGCATCCTAACTGGGCAGACGCATACAAGGCGCACGAAAACTCTTGAGACGGGTTTTGGGGGCCACCGCAATTGCTTTGGGCCTGTCCGCACCAAGCGGACAGGCAACCACGGATTGCGCGGCTGATGCGATGCTGGTGTTTGATGGATCTGCCTCGATGGGGGAAATCAGCTTTGAGACGGGCACGATAACCCGGATCGTTGAAGCGAGGGCGGCCTTGCGTGACGCAATGCCTGATATCGAGCCGTTTCGACGCGTGGGACTGATGATCTATGGCCCCGGTCCCCTGGGGAGTTGCGAAAACGTCGATTTGAGATTTAGACCGAGAGAAGACGCCGCCGCCCCGGTTATTGCTGCGGCAGAGGCGCTGCGCCCGGACGGGCTGACACCTTTGACGCGCGCCGTGGAAAAAGCCGCTGAGGCGCTAGACTATCAAAATGAACCCGGTGTTGTGGTGCTTGTCACTGACGGGAATGAAACTTGTGGCGGGCGACCCTGTGATCTTGCGCAATCTCTGGTGGCCACGTCCCGCAACCTGACGGTCCACGTCATTGGCTTTCGCGCTGTGGTCGACTTTTTCAGTTGGAACAACCCGGAACAGGACCCAACTGGCTCCACCACGGTGGCGCGTTGTTTGGCCGACGAAACCGGCGGGGTTTTCGTGACAACTGAAACCGTAGACGAACTGGTGGCGGCGTTACAACAGACGCTGGGGTGTCCGGTGATTGGTAGAACGCGGGGGGTAAAGATTATGGCTGAACAAGACCGAACACAGATGGTGGCCGCCAACCCGATGGCGGCCTGGTTTCTTGTAGGCGCCATTGGGGCATTTGCCGCGATGTGTTTTCTGGCGGCCCTCGACCGTATGGCGTACCGACTGGGGGAAGCCTTTGCCATGGGCGCAATCGGGGCTGCACTTTGCTGGGCGGCGTGGCGGTTTTGGCGATACTTTTTCAAACCGCAGCTGGAAGTAACTCCAGATGTTTTGATATCCCGGCGGCTATGGCTGGGGGATCATACACTGCTCTTTGGCAACGTGACTGGGTGGGCCCTGACAGAGCAATTGATCACACACAATTATCGCGGGCGGCGCCTGCCGGTTCCGCTGGATGTTATGTATCTCAGTGCCACCTTGCGCGATGGCGGCGAAGACAAGATCATCTTGCCCCGCTATGGGCACAACAATGAGGCGTTCCTGAAAGAGCTGGTGAAACTGAGCGGCAAGCCGCTGGACAAGTCCGCCCTGCCGCAGCATTCAACGTCAAAGGTCTGAAACCTTTTCCAAAATGAAAAGCCCCGGCCAAGGCCAGGGCTTTACGACATTTGTTTTGATTGGCGCTTAGCCCTTCTCTTCCACGATCTCCACCATGTGCGGGATCTTTGCGATCATGCCGCGCACGGATGGCGTGTCTTCAAGCTCACGCACTTTGTGCATCTTGTTCAAGCCCAGGCCGATCAACGTTTGGCGCTGTTTCTCCGGGCGGCGGATCGGGGAACCGATCTGTTTGATGACGATTGTTTTTGCCATGTGTCTCAGGCCTCCGCTTCAGCTTCTGAAGGGGCTTCGGCTTTCGCCGGGCCGTCTGCTTTGGGCAGAATGTCAGAAACTTTCTTGCCACGGCGTTGTGCCACCATGCGGGGGCTCGCCTCTTTTTCCAGGCCGTCGATGGTAGCGCGGATCATGTTGTAAGGGTTTTGCGACCCGATGGACTTGGCAACCACGTCCTGCACACCCAACATTTCAAACACGGCACGCATCGGACCACCTGCGATGATCCCGGTACCTTGTGGTGCGGTGCGCATGACAACCTTGCCAGCGCCGTGACGCCCGCGCACGTCGTGGTGCAGCGTGCGGCCTTCGCGCAGTGGCACGCGGATCATTTTGCGCTTGGCTTGTTCAGTTGCCTTACGGATCGCCTCTGGCACCTCTTTGGCTTTACCTTTGCCAAAGCCAACGCGGCCCTTTTGGTCGCCGACAACTACCAGCGCTGCGAAGCCAAAGCGTTTACCGCCTTTAACCGTCTTCGACACGCGGTTGATCGCCACAAGGCGGTCTGCGAATTCTGGGGTTTCATCGCGGTCGCGACCGCCCCGTCGGTTATCATCTCTTGCCATAGTGGCTCCTTCAGTTCGGGCAATGCCCTGTTAGTTCAACCGCGGTGAGCATCCGCCCCCCGGTCATCGGGACAGCCCGGTTCAGGCCATCCGCATAGATGGGCGCAAGCACCCACCCTTGTTAGAATTTCAACCCACCTTCGCGGGCAGCATCCGCAAGTGCCTTAACCCGCCCGTGAAAGAGGAAACCCCCACGGTCGAAATAACACTCTTCCACACCGGCCTTTTTGGCCCGCTCGGCAATCGCTGCGCCGATTTTCGCGGACGCTTCGAGGTTGTTTTTGCCGACCATGCCCAGCGCCTTCTCCAGAGAGGAGGCGGATGCCAGGGTCACGCCCTGAACATCGTCGATCAGCTGAACGCTGATGTTCTTGGACGAACGGTGCACGGAAAGACGTGGCTTGTTGCCAGCCATCTTGCGCATTTTGTTCCGGTTGCGCATGCGGCGCTTGAGGAACAACTGTCTCTTGCTCGTAGCCATCGCTGACGCTCCTTACTTTTTCTTCCCTTCCTTGCGGAAGATGTACTCGTCTTTGTATTTGATGCCCTTGCCTTTGTAAGGCTCGGGCTTGCGCCACTCGCGAATATTCGCGGCAACCTGGCCGACACGCTGCTGATCGATGCCTTCGACAATGATCTCGGTCGGTTTTGGTGCTGTGACGGTTACGTCAGACGGGATTTCAAAGTTAACATCGTGGCTGAGGCCGAGCTGAAGTTTCAGCACGTTGCCTGTCAATTGCGCACGATAACCAACGCCGTTGATCTCCAGCTCTTTTTTGAAGCCTTCGGTTACGCCAGTGACACAGTTTGCCACTTGGGTCCGGGACATGCCCCATTGCTGGCGCGCACGTTTCGATGACCCGCGTGGGCTGATCGTCACGGCGCCTTCTTCCATTGCAAGGGTCACATCATCGGACGCGGTGAAGCTGCGGGTGCCTTTTGGTCCTTTAACTTCGACGGTTTGGCCGGACACCGCAGCGGTGACACCGCTGGGAAGTTCGACCGGTCTTTTACCAATACGAGACATCCAGGCCTCCTTAGAAGATTGTGCAGAGCACTTCGCCGCCAACATTGGCAGCGCGCGCCTGCGCATCCGACATCACACCTTTTGGTGTGGACACAATTGCAACGCCGAGACCTTGGCGAACCGAGGGGATCTCTTTGACGCTGGCGTAAACGCGGCGACCAGGTTTCGACACACGCTTCAGTTCTTTGATGACTGGGATGCCGTCAAAGTACTTCAGCTCAATGTCCAACTCTGGATGGCCATCGTTGCCTGTGCCAGCCTCATAGCCACGAATGTAGCCTTCAGATTGCAACACATCGAGCACCCAGCCCCGCAGTTTGGACCCAGGTGATTTCACAGAAGACTTGCCCCGCATTTGTGCGTTGCGGATGCGTGTCAACATATCTCCGAGAGGATCGTTCATTTAATATCCCTCCCTTACCAGCTTGACTTGACCATGCCGGGGATCTGGCCTTCGGAGGCCAGTTCGCGCAAGGCGATCCGCGACATTTTCAGTTTACGATAATAGGCCTTCGGACGACCGGTAACCTGACAGCGGTTGTGCAGGCGGGTTGGTGAAGAATTGCGTGGCAGTTTCGCCAATTTCAGGCGAGCCTTGAAACGCTCTTCCATCGGAAGGTCTTCGTTCTTTGCGATCTCTTTCAACGCAGCGCGTTTGGCGGCGTATTTGTCCACCAACTTTTGACGCTTCACTTCGCGCTGGACCATTGCTTTTTTAGCCATAACGGTAGCTCCTTTTGCGCTTAGCTGTTGAACGGCATGTTGAAATGCTTAAGCAGGCTTTTTGCTTCCGCATCTGTTTTTGCCGTGGTGTTGAAAGCGATATCCATGCCCCACATTTCATCAACTTTGTCGAAGTCGATTTCCGGGAACACGATGTGCTCTTTCAGGCCCATGGCGTAGTTGCCGCGGCCATCAAAGCTTTTGCCGGGAATGCCGCGGAAGTCACGGATACGTGGCATGGCCACCGTTACCAGACGATCCAGGAATTCGTACATCTTGTTGCCGCGCAGGGTGACTTTCACGCCCAGTGGCATCTCTTCACGAACCCGGAAACCCGCGATGGACTTCTTGGCCTTGGTGATGACCGGCTGCTGACCAGCAATCGATGCCATGTCTGCAACGGCGGACCGGATCTTTTTGCTGTCTGCGACGGCTTCACCGACACCCATGTTCAGCACGATTTTCTCGAGCTTTGGGATCATCATTTCGTTCTTATAGCCGAACTCTTCTTTCATCGCAGCGCGGATGGTGTCCTTGTACTGCGACTTCAGGCGGGGGGTATAATCAGCCATCGATCACGTCTCCCGTTGATTTGGCAAAGCGCACTTTCTTGTCGCCGTCCATTTTGAAGCCGACGCGGCTGGCTTTGCCGTTTGCGTCCACGAAAGCCAGGTTGGAAAGCTGGATCGGCATTTCCTGCGGCACGCGGCCACCCTGGGTGGCCTGGGTCTGACGCGTATGACGGATGGCGATGTTCACACCCTGGACCGTGGCTTTGCCACCTTTAGGGTCCACAGACGTGATCGCGCCTGTTTTGCCTTTGTCCTTGCCCGCAAGCACGACGACCGTGTCGCCCTTTTTCAGTTTCGCAGCCATCAGAGCACCTCCGGCGCAAGCGAAATGATTTTCATGAAGTTCTTGGCCCGCAATTCACGCACAACCGGCCCGAAGATACGGGTGCCAACTGGCTCACCTGATGTGCTCAGGATAACAGCTGCGTTGCGGTCAAAGCGGATGGCCGTGCCGTCTTCGCGACGGACTTCTTTAGCGGTGCGCACGACAACAGCCTTACGGACGTCGCCTTTTTTGACGCGTCCACGCGGAATGGCTTCTTTCACGGAGACGACGATGATGTCACCTACAGAAGCGTATTTCCGCTTGGACCCGCCGAGCACCTTGATGCACTGAACTTTCCGAGCACCGGAATTGTCAGCTACATCCAGATTGGTCTGCATCTGGATCATGGGTGGTTCTCCCGACCTGTGAGGACCTTACTTCTTTGGCCCCAGGGTTTCGATGAACCGGAAGATGATAGCCTCAGGAGGCAATCACCTCCCAGCGTTTGGATTTCGACACAGGCGCACATTCCTGAATACGGACGGTATCACCTGTCTTGAACTGGTTAGCCGCATCATGAGCGCGGTACTTTTTGGAATTCCGGACGGTCTTTTTCATGACCGGGTGCGTGAACCGGCGCTCAACGAGCACGGTCACGGTCTGGTCGTTTTTGTCCGAAGTCACGGTGCCTTGGAGAATACGCTTTGGCATGTGTTTACTCCTCAGCAGCGGCGGCTGCCGCTTTTTCGTTAAGAACGGTCTTCACCCGCGCCACGTCACGTTTGACAGTGCGCATACGGGCGGTGTTTTCGATCTGGCTGGTCGCCTGTTGGAAACGCAGGTTAAACGCTTCCTTTTTCAAATCAGAGAGCGCGTCACGCAACTCGTCCGGGGTCTTCCCCCGCAAATCAGCGGCATTCATGGCCGACTTCCTTTCACAACAGTCACCGGAGAGCTTCGAGCGGGCACGCCCGAGTCACCCTGATTCCGGTGGAGGACTTGGATGAACGCGCCGTATAGCGGGGGAGTAGGAGGTTGGCAAGGGGCTAGTCGGCCGCTGGAAAGACTATCCCGGAGAGCGTCAACCACTTTAAGTTTGGGCTTAAGCTACTGCAGTTATTGCCTTCTGTTGGCCTAAGACCGTGCATCGGATGATAAACGTATATCACCTGCCCGTCTTTTGTAACGTCCACTCGAGCCACTTGGCTTTCGCTACCCAATTGAGAAAAAGTCAAACGTGTCGCTGGTCGGAACCCATCAGGTAAGGAAAAAATTGCACCCTTGATATTGGGACACCCTGACATCAGCCCATTGAGGTATACTAAGCCGTTACTATCTTTTGCATAGGTAAAGTGATCGTAGCCGGCATATTGAGACCATCCGGTCGCCAACAACTTGGGCCTGACAAAGGTCACCTTTGACTCCACAGCCTGCGGCGTTTGCCGTGCGGACTCAAGCATTTCAATTTTCGTGGATAGATTGTTAAGGCAGCGATAAACCTCCTTCGCGCGATCCGTTCCGCTTTGAACCCTAGCCACAATATCATCACAGCTGGAAAGGTCTTGAGCTTGCACCATTTGAGGTGCGGCCAAAAGCAAGACGGCTAAAAGTTTAGAAATAGTAGTTTTCATGGCTGGCTCCTAACATCTTCAACTGTCAAGTTTTCTGAGGCGCATACGAGATCAAATTCGTCGCAAGCCTCTTCTTGCGGCGCTCCTGAGGTTGTTTCTGCAGTGCCCTTTTTCGTATTTGTCTGCGCTGCGCCATCGATTGAGGTTTTCTTACCTGAGCCCTCTCCGCCCTCTATTGGCCGGTCTGGTAGAATTATCGCTATCATCAAAACACTCCCAACAATCATAGCGAAGGCCGCCAATCTGATGTACTGGTTTTGATCGCGCCAGAACATTGTGACGCCAGCTAAGCCAATAATTACGGCGCAAAGGGCAAGAATACCAAGTTCAGAAGCGCTAGCAATTTGTATGGCTCTTACAATGTTAAACCATAGTCCATTAGTGGCCGGTGTTTGCTCTTCCATTCAGATTCTCTAGATTGCTGCAATAATGGTTCTGAGATTTCCTCAGAGAAATAGAATTTTTATATACCTCACCAGTACATAATGCGACAATACTGATCCAACAATCGCCGGTCCATCCGTGAAATGCAAAAAAGCGGCCCCGTCGGGACCGCTTTTCTTAGGTGTGGCTGTTGAAGCTTGGGTGGCGTTAAGCTGCCTGGGCTTCAAACCGGCTGCACCAGTCATCTGCGCTAACCTGCGGCCACAGTGCGCGCTTGTCGGCGCCTGGCTGGGTGGCTGGCGGGTTGAAACGGCACAGGCCGTCGCCCGCCGCTGCCGCGGCTTGGTGGTCTTCAAAAAATGCGCAAGCTTTGCATCCGTCTTTCATGGTCGCGTCTTTCCTGTCTGCCTAGCTGGGGTCTTGGCTGGCGATGGCTGGCTGGGACCGGTGGCTGGGTTGATTAGTATTAGAATAGTTCTAAACAATTGACGCCGGGGCGTCAACAAGAAAAATTCAATGATTCCATATAGTTGACTAGTTTTGTCGGATATTCCAGCCTAAGTGAAATTGTCAAGAATTAGAGCAATGCAGACAAATTTTGCCCAACGGGAAAAGCCGTTATTTGACAGGTATTTGGCAAAACCTGCTTACACAGCGGTTCAAGAAGCCAATTGCAATCCGCCCTGCGCCACCCCAAGTTCAGGGCCATACAAGCCGCCAAGACACGATGCTCCAGCCAACAGACCATCTTTCCATCGGACTTTTATTTCGCCGCTTCTGGGGCCGTATTGGAATCACCTGGACCCTGACCTTTGTGGAAACCGCGCTGTTTGCGCTGTTACCGCTTTTGATCGGCTGGTCGATTGACGGACTTCTTGCCGGCGACAACCAGGCCTTTCTACAGTTCTGTATAACGCTCGCCGCTCTTCTGGTCGTTTCCATAGGCCGCCGCGTCTATGACACCCGCGCCTACGGCACGATCCGAGCAGAACTTGGGCGCGCGCAGTTCCAAAAGACCGAAGGACAAGCGATCTCCAAATCCAACGCCCGCGTCTTGATGGGGCGGGAACTGGTCGACTTCCTGGAAACCGAAGCCCCGCAGGCAATGACGGCTATCGTCCGCGTGACAGCAACGGTTGTGATATTGTGGATGTTTAACGCGTATCTCTCGTTCGCCGCCGCCGGTGCCGCCATCATAATGCTCGCCGTCTTCTGGGCCGCCTCTGGCAGGTTCTTCCGCCTGAACGGCGCGCTCAATGCGCAGACGGAACAGCAGGTGGCAGTGCTCGACAGCCGAAACCTAAAGGACATCGTCAAACACTTCACCCGGTTGCGGCAACATGAGGTGCGACTGTCAGATTGGGAAAGCATCATCTATGGCGTCATCTTTGCCGTTTTGTTGTCCATGCTGGCCTTCAACCTTTGGTACGGCGCTACTCAGATCGGCGCGACAACCGGGCAGATTTTTGCCATCGTTTCCTATTCTGCGGATTTTGTGGAGGCCGCGGTGGCCCTGCCATACACTTTGCAGGCCATGACCCGGCTCAAAGAGATCACCCAGCGGATCAACCTTGCTGAAGACGAAGAGCAAGACTAGCCACGCGCGCGCTTTGGGGCTATGCGGCAGCTTATGGAAATCGCATCACTCTTTGCCACCCAGATATACCGCGCACGGCTGTCGGAAACGGTCTGCACGGCTGAACTTGAAACCTCATGCCTTGCCATCGCGGAGGATGACGACGCGGGCCACGACTGGTGCGAGGAAAACGGCTATCCGGGATACACTTCTTATGCTTCGCTCAGCGACCTTCCCTGGCGGTTTCCGATTTTTGCGGATGTGGTGAACGCGCTCGACGCCCATGTGGCAAAGTTTGCTGATCAGTTGCACCTCGATCTTGGGGGCAAGGCGTTGGAGCTGGAATCAATTTGGATCAACGTGTTGCCCGAAGGCGGTAGTCATTCGTCGCATATCCATCCGGGTTCGGTCATTTCCGGCACCACCTATGTGGCGATGCCGGGCGGAACATCATCGATCCGGTTTGAAGACCCGAGGCTCGGCTTCATGATGGGCGCGCCCCCTCGCCAAGCGGACGCGCCTGACGGCGCGAAGCCATTTGTTTATTTGGCGCCAGCGGCTGGTGAGGTCCTGCTGTGGGAAAGCTGGCTCCGCCACGAAGTGCCGATGAACATGGCACACGAAGACCGCATCAGTGTAAGCTTTAACTATAGCTGGACTTGAGGCTTACCCCGCGCCTAGGCTCGCGACCATGACTGATGCCATCAAATCCATGGGGCTTTACCCACGCGCCGACCGAATTCTGAAAGACCTTTCCAATCTGGGGTATGGCGCAGACGACCCGGTGGAGGTCGCTGTATTGAGCCGTTTCGATCAGCTTCACTATCATGGCACAGACGCCATTGACGCGGCGATATCGGCATGCGGTATCAAAGCGAGCGACCGGGTGCTGGAGGTCGGGTCTGGTTGGGGCGGCTGCGCGCGATACCTGGCCCAAGCGACCGGCGCCCATGTAACAGCAATTGAGTTGCAAGAAGATTACAATGAAATCGCTGCGGGCTTGACTGCGCGAGCCGGACTGACTGATCGCGTCAGCCATGTGCAGGCTGACTTCCTTGAGGTCGCCTTGCCGGACGCAGGATTTGACCATGTGGTCAGCTGGCTGGCGTTGTTTCACATTCCAGATCGTCCAGCTTACTTGTCCCGTATCGCAGGCGCGTTGAAACCAGGAGGGCACCTTTTTGCCGAAGACCTGTACCATCTGAAAAGCCCGCCAGATGACGAAATCGCCTCATTTCAGGCCCATCTTTTCCCTAACTCTCTGGTCGGTTGGGACACCTATCAACTCGGGTTGGAAAACGCAGGTTTTCAAACAGTAGAGCTGACTGACATGTCAGAAGACTGGACGCGTTTTACGGCAAACCGTCTGCAGGTCTTTCACGCCAGTCGCGACAATTATGAAGCCATTCACGGCCCGGACGGATATGCGCGTATCGAGGGGTTTTACAATCGTATGTCAGGCTATTTGGCCCGCGGGCTTGTGGGCGGCGTACAAGTGTTGGCGACCTCTTAGGTCGCCGAAGAGAAAACTGTCATGGCCAATCGTACAACCAAAGAAATGTTGAAAGCCGCCGCGCGCGCTGAAAAGACTGACGTTTTTGCTGCAATCGACCTTTATTATTCAGTCTTAAAAGACTTTCCCGCCCACAAAGCCGCCCGCCAGGGTATCCGCAACTTGCAACTCATCCGGTCGCGTCAACCAAACGCGGAACCGCCAGTACTACAGATCCAACGTTTAAATGACCTAATAGCTCAAGGTCACACCAAACAAGCCATCGCCGAAACTGAGGCGACCCTGCGTGACTTTCCCTACTCGGTTAGTACACAGCTGGTTTTTGCAGACATTTGCTTGCTGGAAGGGGATTTGGAGTCAGCTGAGTATTTTTTGCGAACCGCATTAGGTATGTCGCCAAGTATGGAAAAAGCCACCTTGGTTTACTGCGATGTCCTGGAAAAATTGCGCAGACCGGAAGAGGCGTTGCACGCGCTGGCAAAACTGGAATCGCAGGGAAGCGCCCGTAAAACACTGCAGGCTGAAATGGGCGCCTTTGCCCGCAGCTTGGGTGACAAGGAACGCGCTGAAAAACACTTTTCTGCGGCTTTTTCAGCTGCCCCGGACAATGCTGGACTATTTTTGAATTTGGTTTCGGCCTCCCAAGGAGAAGTGACAGATACCCAGGTGTCCACCGGGCTGCGATTGGTTGACTTGCACAACAACAATCTCGCCGAACTCCGGCACGCACATCTAAGCCTTGCCACACTACGGTTCAGACAAAGCAAGAAGGCGGACGGCTTTGCCCACCTTAGCCTCTCCAAAACCGCAGATACCGCTGCGCGCGGGTATCGTTTTGAAGCGGACCAAGCGCATTTCGAGGATGTTAGAAAATACTTCGAAGGCATGAAGACCTTTACCAATACGTCAGAGAAAGAAGGGAGCGATAAGCCAATTTTTGTTGTTGGCATGCCGCGATCCGGCACGTCGTTGATGGAACAAATCCTTGCCGCCAACAACCACGTTACTCCCTTGGGTGAACTTGGCGTTATGGAAGCTCTTTGTCGCGCGGAATTACAAAGCCCCAAGGGTAAACATTACGCAGAGGCCTTTGATTCAATTGGTTCTCGATACCTGCGAGAAGCCAAAATGCGCCTCCCCGAGACGCCCTTTTTTGTCGACAAGATGCCTATGAACTTCCGATACATCGGGTTCATTCTCGAAGCTATGCCAGAGGCGAAAGTCATTTACATGGACCGTGCCGCAGAGGCGGTCTGTTGGTCGATCATGACGCGATATTTTCCCAATCTGGACTTTTCATCCGGCCTCGCCTCGATCTGCCAATACTACAAACAGCACGAACAGATGATGGATTTTTGGTCGGAAAGGTACGGCAGTAAATTCTTGAAAGTCAGCTATGACGCCCTTGTTGCCGATCCGGAGCCATATATCAGGGAGGTGGTTCAATTTTGCGGACTGTCCTGGGATAAAAGGTACTTGGCGCATCACAAAAATACAGGGTCCGTCAACACTGCGAGCGCTCTGCAAGTGCGCCAACCGATTTATAAGGGAAGCTCTGAGAAGTGGCGGGACTATGAAGAGTTCCTGGCGCCCATTTTCGAAGAATATCTTTATTAGGATTGCCCGATGAGTGTATCGGTTACAGAAATTCCGTTTGAAGAGTGAACCCGCCGATCAAGTTCTGTAGATGCGCCGACCAGGCCTGATCGGAATTGGTTTTTGGACGACCTATCGGACATTACCACAACCGCCCAAAGATCCTACATCCTATACACTTTGAGCTTCGCAACGGTTCCGATCCGCCGGGCTTTGCCACAACTAAAAAGGAAAAAACCAAAGCTTCTAGTTGCGAAAAAGGGTGGCTCCTATATCAGTTTCTAGGAACTGAGAAAGTCTCTGATTTCCGATGCCGCCGCGCGGCTTACCGGGCGAATTTCTCCATTTCCCAACCGCAGTCTGGGATTGCCACTTTCATAGAAAAGGTCGTCCATTTCAGCAAACGAAATCCAGTGTGATCGGTGTACAAGCAGCCCTTCTCCGGCTGGCATTTCCAGCACCGCCGATTTCAACGGTAACCTCACGATGTGAAGCCCATGTTCAGTACGGATTTCGGTGCTTTTGTTCATGGCCGTTAGTTCAAGAACGACCCCTCGTTTGAACCTTGGCATCAAAGACTGAAGTGGAGAGTTTTTGGAGCCGGTCGGCGTTCCATCTAATGTGCTGGCGCGCCATGTAGCTTGATTTGCGCTGCTCAGAAGTTCTGGGCCGTATCCGATAAGAAATCTGGCAACCAAGGTGCAGACAAAAGCAGCAATTGCAAAGCCTTCCATCACCGTGAAGTCCTGCGGCAACTGATAAGGTTCTGACCCGACAAGATAAGGCAGTACGACGTCGTGGACGGCGATCATCACGGCCGACGTCGTAAGCGATGCGGCAATGGTTGGGAAGATGATATCCAGGTCCGGTTTGTGGCGCGCGACGAGAACCTCCGACGGAACTAAAACAAATAAGAAGACGGGGATACCAAGGACAATCCATTGTGTCGCCAAAAACATCCGGTCTGTCATATCGTTAGGTATCGTTGGGATGAAATTCATGGAAAAGGTGCAAGTTACGACACCAATGATGAGAAACAGAAATTTCGGCGACGCCATCGTTTTTATCCATTCGGACCACCGCGAAACACAGGCTTCTAGGAACACGGCAAAGCCGGATTCTCCACGGGCGCCAGAGCTAGTAGTTTCTTTCTCAACGCTATGGAGAGAAAATTCTGACCCAGACGGATCGTCGCGCGGTGATACTTGCGTTAGTCCCGGAAAAAAGGACCGCAGCACGTGACGATAGTCGTCACGCTGCAGAACAAAAAACGGATAGAAAATCATCATACATATCGCGGCGTCGAGCAGGGCGTTAGCAACCACACCGCCTCCGACCCAACCGGCTGGCGCGACCCACATAGGAATGCCCATGAGGTGAAAGAAAAACCCAAATACAATTGCAACAACGGGAATACTCCATGAGATGGAGAAGCCCGACAGAAAGACGGCGATGATGGTTGCTGGCATGATCAGTAAGGCAATCGAAGCGGCCGACGCAAACCATAAAACGCCAATGACAAAACGCGTCTCAATTGCGAACGCCGAATAGTAAAACCCGACGCCATAGCCAACCTGGATAATCGCAGCCAGGACCATGAATCCCCAAAACGCAGGCGTTTTCATTCCATCGAACACGACGCGGGACAGATGCCAAATCGCATCAGCTACTGCAGCGCTGCCCGGAGCATGGTCAGCGGGTGCTTGGTGAACCCTCTCTAGAGCCTGAAGCATGCTCTGATGGCCGACAAGAAAACGGGGCCATGAAACGGCCATGGCAAACATGCCATCAAGTACAATCAACCTTATCTGATCGGGCCACCCAAATGCGATACCTGTAGCCAACGACATAAGCCCCGAAAAGTGCAGCAATGCACTGAAGGTTAAGGACAAAACGGGCACCATCCACGCGGCGGAAGCTCTAGCCCGGTACAATAGAACAATTACCGATGGGCCAAGGACGGCTGACGTAACGACAAAGGCGGCCAACCAGGCACCTGTCGCATATATTCGGACTTCAACCGGCAGATGCGCATACAATGGCCCAACGCCGTATCCGATTAAAATGAACAAGGCCAAAAACAGAAGCCCCAGAGACGCCGGCTGCAGTTTGGCGCGAATGAATACGAAAGACATTTGCCGCACCGCGCTGAAAAAGCTTACGGGACTTACCGACGTCTCTTCCGCGAACGGTTTGTTGCCGCCATCCATCTTTTTCAACTCCTTCTCGACCATCCGGTTGGTCGTGCCCGGGTATGTTCGCGTCCTATGAAAGGCGATATTGCAACCGCCCATGTTTAGCGCGACCAACGGTTGGATTCACTGAAACCCTACAACGTCAAACGTCCTTTCACCAAGTGACGTCGTTCACGACCTGATCGCTGCCAACGACAACATGCCAACCTTTCCTTCGGCTAAGGAATTTGAACCTTTCTTCAAGTAAAATGACGTCACTAACGGTAATTCGGCGCGAATGACGCTGGTTCAACGCAATCGCGCAACGTAAATTTTTCCAACAAAAATAAAGTAGTCGCCGTTCCGATTGAGGACGCCGGATACAGGTCAATAAATCAGGGTGGGTTTAACGACCGCTCCTCGGGAGTACGTTGAGGGAGCAAAGTATGTCAGTTGACGTAAAACAAAGTGAGAAGACTGGGTCCTTTTTCCGGGCGTCAGTTGCCATCTACAGCGTTTTGGGGTGCTCCAGATTGAGACCCATCAACGCAGCCGTCATGATTGCAGCGTTATTTCTTTTGATCGGGTACGGCGTAGGCCCGCATTATTCTGTCGTTCCAATATCTGCCCGCGCGCTGATAGGGCTTATCTGGCTTCTGGCTGCCACAGTGCTAACTCTCCTGACCGCACCACCGATCCTTGTGGGCCTGTACCGCGCAAAGCTCCCACTTTTGTTATTTTTGCCGATAGCATCCTTGTCCTTCAGCCTACTGCTGTTGCTGTCGGGATTTTCGAACTTACTGGGAAGCGAAAATATTGAGACACCTGACCCCCTGAAGCAATACGCGTTGGACGCATTTCTTTTCTCATTCGTATTGGCGCCTGTCTTGGTGACGGCGCGTCCATTGCTGATAGATCGGCTGGATGAATTGCACATCGACAAAGGTGAAGTACCGCAAAGCGTGGAGTTAGCGACGCCGCTGAAACTGGCCAAAACGGTCGGCACAAAGGAAACGGCGAAGCAACCGGCGACTCTCTGGGCTGACTACCGTGCCCACGTACAATCGTGGGTGAACAAGTTATTCAACCCATTTCAAATGCTTTTGGTTGGATGGGTCGCCTTTATCTTTGCCGTCTTCGGGTCATCGCCGATACTGCCGGACAACTTGGGTGACAGGTTGTTGGTCCTTGTGGTCTGGCACGTAGTTGGCATTCCCGGCTTTGTGCTCACAACCCCGATTTTTGAAATCTTGCTTAAGAATGCTCCCTACCGCCTAAACCTTATACTTCCCGTTGCTTTTGCATCATTTGCTGTTGGTGCAACAGTTCTGGCAATCTTAAAGTACTCCGGTTTTGAATTCGGGATGTTTCCGCTTGCTTTCTGGAAGCAGCTTTTGATCGTATCTACATCGGCAACCCTGTCGCTATGCATTATCGATTTCCGACGAGTTTTCGGGCAAGTTGAGCAGTCAGATTTAGATGAGCAGACTGTTCATGATCCGGAGCCAGGAAACCGCATCCGTAAGTTTCAGGCATCCCCTGAGCTTTTGGGCGCTTTGCCGCCAATGAAACGCGGCACTGTTCTGGAAGTCTCTGCCATTGATAAATACGTCGAACTGCGAACAGACAAAGGTACACACCTGTTGCGCATGCCCCTAAAGAAGGCAGTTTCATATCTGCAAAGCTGCAGGGGAGAACTGGTACATCGGTCCCACTGGGTGGCTTTCGATGAAATGGATTCTGTGTTTTACGAAAAGGGCAACCCTCGCCTGCGGTTGATGGACGGTTCCGTGCGCCCAATCAGCCGGAAAGCTATAGATCGGGTAAAGCGTGCTGTTGAAATGCAGAGGGTCGTTTGAACAAGCAACACGAAATGGCAGATGGTCTAGGCATGCGCGGCAGCGCACCCAGAGCCATCTCATTGCGAGATCTTTGGAATGGCGACAACTTCACCGACATCTGTTGAGGCATTTCTACAGACGCCGCCAAAGTTGTCGCCTTCCTGATCCAGCTTCATTGTCGCTTGTTACAGTTCACCCCTCGCAGACTCCGTGGGAGACCCGAACACGACCCAGTCTCGAGCGAAACCTTAGCCGGAACGGCACCAGACTTTTGCCTTTTCCGACTGAATACAAGCAGGTGATGCGCAGAGACCGTGATCAACGCGACAAACGGCGTGACGCACCTCATTCCGCGTCGGGGCACACTGGCCGAAGTTTTTTGAAACGACGCAACGTGTTTTTGACCAACTGACCAACGGCGTTCTGATCATTTGTCGGGTAGGTATAAACTCAGCCAGACCAAAAATTGCGCACTTCAAAACAAATTTGGTGCGAAAAACGCGCTTTGTCCCCCTACGAACATGCATTAGCCCCGACCAACGCTGGCAAAACTGCACAAAAATTCACCATAACATTTACCGCACAAGTACCGGACTGTGCTGAACGTTAAGGGTTCGCTGCCAGACTGGGGTCGCTAGATTGTAAGGACCGCTACAATGTTCAGGGGTGAAAACGACAGGCTTGATGCAGATCAGGATGTCGAACAGGTTTCGTTTTGGCGAGCCTGCATCAATGTTGCAATCGAATCCAGCCGTGCATTGTTAATGCCCTGGGTGATCGGCGTCATGTCGGCGTCGGCCATTGTCGTGATGTTTTACGGAGTCGGGCCGTTCTATTCGCAGCTTCCGCTGGAAGATCGCATAAAAATGGGTGCGCTTTGGCTCGTCAGCGGCAGCGCGTTTGCGCTCACCGTTGGCGCAGTTTTGTATGTGGTGTTGTTCCGCAGGGGGATTGCGCGGGCTTGGGGCACACTGATCCTGCCGGTTCTTTATGGCACGATTATCCTTTTAACCGGGGTGATGGTTCGCGTCACCGGAATGCAGGTGACGTTCCAGGAAAGGCTAATCATGGCCTTTTTCGACGTGTTTCAAAGCGTTCTAATCTACACTCCGGTCTATATGATCGCCATTCCCAACGTTGAGGCCGTTTTGCGCCGGGACCATCCAAAGCTGACGGAAGCGCTCTATGATCCAGAGTTCGATGCGATCAACGGCCTTCTTCCCGTTACCAAACGGGGCAAAGTGGCGGAGATTTCTATCTCTGACAAAACGGTGCAGGTGCGCACGGACAAGGGAGTGCACATCTTGCGAATGACATTAAGCGAAGCGACAACCAAAGTTGCCTCGTCAAAAGGTGCACAACTTCATCGCTCATATTGGATACGATTTGAGGAAATTGACTCACTTTTCTATCAGGAAGGTAACCCTCGCGTGCGGCTGAAAGATGGATCCACGCGGCCAATCAGTCGCGCCAAATTGCCATTGGTCAAGGACGCGTTGTCCGACCGTGTGTAAAACTGTAAATTGCGCGACTGACGTTGCTGATCGCGCGAGTAACGGTGAAATTAACGCTTCTTCCCTTATAGTTTTGGAGGGAAGGATAAATATGGCGCATACTACAAATTTGGAAAACGGGGGTTACAGATTGCAGGCTGGCTTTTGGCAATGCACAAGTTCTCATCTCATTTTTCTTGTTCGTGCGTACGGGCAATGGCGTATTTTGATACCGGTTTTGGTGATAATGTTTGGTTTCAACGCCATCAATTCTGAACCGTTAACTCCATCAGATTTCAATCATAGGATGATCCGCATGGTTTATGGCGCTGTGATCTGCTTGCCCGCCATGTTTTTGTTCTTCGCGCCTATATCTGTTCTGGCACACAGGCTAAGACTGCCGCCGAGTGTACCTTTCGTTTCAGCGTGTTTTTTTTCATTCAGTCTTTTGGCAGCGTTTGAGTTTGCCATCGGCTTCCCCGATTTGGATTTCGCGCTGTTGCCACAAGTTCTTTTGGGTACATCCGCCCTTTGTATCATTGGCCTGCCCGCTTTTATTGCCAACTACCGAAACACTCAGGAGCATCTGGTGGAGTTGCATGGGCAGCGAACGCCATCAGTGCAAAATGTCCATCACATACCAGCCCTGATGAAACACCTTCCTCCCCAAAAGCGTGGGGCGCTTTTGGAACTCATGACAACTAACAAATTTACAGAAATCCGTACTGAAAACGGCGAACATCGGATCCGGATACCCCTGCGGGAAGCGGTTGATCATATACCTGTAGGGATTGGCTATCTGATACACAGATCGCATTGGGTCGCGTTTAGCGAAATGGAAGCGATCTTTTATGAATCTGGCAACCCTCGCTTGCGGTTGGTGTCTGGCGAAATTCGCCCCTTAAGCCGGAAATCAGTGCCCGAAGTTAAATCGCATCTTGAAAACAGGTCGGCGCTCTAGCGCAGTCTGTTACATTGAGCAGTTAAGACGAACAAAAAAGGGGCGCCGCAGACTGCGCCCCTTTTTTATCACGCGTGTATTTACTCAGCCGCCATCATGGCCTTGGCCTCGAAAGTGCGTACGATCCGACGTGCGGTCGGGCCGTAAGCTTCGAACCCGCTGTCCAGTAGCTCCGGGAAGATGGCGAAGATCTCTTGACGCGTTTCTTCTGACATGGTGCCGAACCCCTGTTCGCCGGGGTGGAAGCTTTCAGACGGGGCGCCGTTTGCCATGATGATTTCGTGCCCGTCGAACATGATGTGGAAGTATTCCACCAGACCACCTTCCTGCTGGGTGATCGTATCCCCGTTGACCAGCATTTTCGCGGGCATGAGCACTTCTGCCTCCCCCAACAACACCTCCGCCGCGTTCCCACGTAACAACATGCGGTGCTGCGGAGACACTGACAGTTTTTCGGTGTTGCCAAACGCACCCGGCGCAAAGACCACCGGGGCAGTATCGCCTTGGGCAAGCGTCATGCTCGAACCAATCCAACGGATTGGCTGAAAGGCGTTGTCTCGGGTAAACACCATGTCGTCCGCTTTCAGGTCCTCAACCGGTACCTCGCCCCGGTCGGTCATGATCTTGGTCCCGCGCACGTAACAAATGACATTCTCAATTTCAGAGAAGTTGACCGTGATCAGATCGCCATTAGCATCTGTATAGGTGGCAACACCCTGTTCGGTCGGCCCGGTCACTGGGTCCCCGCTTCCGTCCAGATATTGGATGGTGACATTGTCGAGGCCTGTCAGATCAAGGACGTCGCCAACGGATCCACCAACGTTATTGGTCGCGTCATTGGTCGCGCCTTCGTCGCCTTCGCCGCCGACGACCGTGATTGTCCCTGGGCCTTCTGTCAGGGTTGGATCGAATGTAAACACATCGTCGCCGTCGCCCCCCGCGGCACTATCGCCAGCGCCAAGGATCAGGTCGTCGTCGTCACCGCCGCCGAACAGAATATCTCCACCTGCGTCGCCGAAGATCGTATCACTACCTTCGCCGCCCTCTATCGTGTCTGCTCCCGTGGCCGAAGAGACGTCCAAAATCGATTGAACAGTGGAGTAGTTGGCGTTGAAGGTATTCCCACTCCAGCCTACGACAATGTTCCCATCTTCAAGTGTTTCCAATGAAATCTGCAGGTGATCATGGTTGGGTCCAAATCCATAGTTTTTAATTTGCTCCGCGCCTTCAGTGAAATGGTGCCTTGACCCAATTTCATTACCATCCGTGTCGTAAAACTGCCCGTACAGTTCACCATTTAATTGCCCATCAACCCAAGCCGCGAAAAAACCATCTTCCGTTGCGATCAAGTTCGGTGCTGACAATGCCTGACTGTTGTCTGTATCAATGACCACCGTGTTCAGGATTCCAGTTTCATCGGCAATTGAAAACTGCATACTTCTGCCGTTTACCAGATATCCCAGCGCCACTTTCCCGTCGCCGAGGTAAGCAGCTGACATAATAGACTCATCGAGCCAACCTGATGCAGGAGCTATTTCGCCTGGAAAGGTGACGGATGCCGTTTCGTTACCGTCAGCATCGATGAATTTTCCGGTTAGCGTATTGGTAAAAACATTCGAGTTGTAACCAGTGAACGAAGCAGCAAAAATGCCGTCGTCAGTTTCAACAATAACTGGTGGAGAATCAGCGGTCGGACCACTTTCCCAGTCTACAACCGTCTCGATACCCGAATCTTTTGAGATAAAAGCGATCTCGGCGTCTCGAACACTTGAACCTCCGGATTCTGAAGTGGTGTAACCAATCGCGACTTTGCCATTGTCGAGAGCCTGAATGCTCAGCAGTTCTTGGTTGTCGACATTGTTGCGAGAGTCAAAGTGTTCCAGATTGTCACTAAGTCTCAAAACTGAAGAAGCTGCGGTCCCATCGGCGTCGAAAAATTGTGCTTCAAGGTAGTTTCCGCCAAAAACGTTTGAGCCAAGACTATTGTTGCCGTTCACCCAAGCGAGCACATAACCGCCGTCAGTAGTTGCTTCGACAACTGGCGGCTGCGTGCCATTGGTGCTGTTTACAATGGTTGGCTGTGGGTCGATATCGACGACGAGATCGCCACTACCGTCGTAACTGAAGTTGATAATCGAATGTTCTGCATGGCCGGATCCTGGCGTGACTCCACGCCAAGCAACGACCACATCGCCGTTTTCAAGCGTGGTAGCGTCCATTGGCTCATTTGAATTATCGCGATCATGTTGCACATTGCCGATTGAGAATTCGTTACCGATTTTTAGACCATCGGCAGAATACAACTGGCCAAACAACTCTCCTACTTGACCCACATTTGAATTGGTATCGTAGTTGTCAAAATAGGTCGCCAAAAAGGTGCCATCTTGAAGAGTTGTATAAACAGGCGGTGACGTATTATCGCCTTCGGATACCGCTGTCTCGGGCTGGAACGCTACTGAATCATAGTCAATGCCATTTCCGCCGCCATAGAGAACGTCATTTCCGTCGCCCCCGTCGATACTGTCGTCCCCGTCACCCCCAAAAATCGTGTCATTATCATCACCACCATCAACAGTGTCATCGCCAAGACCTGCGAAGATTGTATCATCGCCACCATTGCCAAGGATCGAGTCATCTTCTCCGTCGGCTCCGTCGATGATGTCACCGCCGCCATCGGTGGCCTGACCGCTATCATCGTACCCGACGTCCATCGTCTCGCCGGTTTCTTCGCCATCAACGACACCATCTGACGGAACGTCAGCAAAAGAGGATTCGCTAAATCCGATTTCAACTTCCAGGGCACCTGGCAAACCTGACGATCCCACCAAACTAATGGTGGTCACCGGGATCAGGATTTCCAGCTCGCCCACATCTGCGATGCCATTATTATCTCCCGGCGCATCATCGACAAAGTCATCGGAAAACCCGACATCATTTCCGTCGATGTCCCGGAACACTGCGTCTCCAGACGCAACAAGGGCTGAAATGTCCTGTTCGACCCCGTCGATAAACAAAGTCACTTGTTCATCGTCGTTCAGACCGGAAACCTGCACCGTCACACCGGTGACAGCTGTGTCAAAGACAACTTCGGTGTCTCCACCCTGGGAGGCAAGATGCGCATGTGGACTCTCAATTCCGTTTTGCGCGTTGAGGCCGGCACGTGTATCGTTTGCACCGTCAGTAACAGTATAGCCAACATCCACACCGTTTGCGGTTGTCAGCACGTCCGTGTCATTTTCAGTATAGTCATCAATCGTGGTGATCGTGACGGAGTCTTCGCTGTTGTTCGGCGCATTCACAGTCAGATGGACAGTAGCCGTATCGAAGCCACCGTTGCCATCATGGATGGTGTACGTAAAGCTGTCGGTGCCAATAAAACCTGTGTCCGGCGTGTAGATAAAATCGCCATTCGACGACAGGTTCAATGTTCCGTTGGCAGGTGTCGTATTCCCAATAATCGTTAGGGAATCGCCGTTCGAATCACTGTCGTTGCTGAGCACGTTGCCGGTTAAGGCAGTGTTAGCCGTACCCGTGGCTGCGTCATTCACCGCATTGGGAGCGTTGTTTTCGTCTCCCTCATCTCCCTCATCTCCTTCGTCGCCCTCGTCGCCCTCATTGTTTTCGTCGCCCTCATCGCCCTCGTTGTTTTCGTCGCCCTCATCGCCCTCGTTGTTTTCGTCGCCCTCGTCGCCCTCGTCGTTTTCATCCCCTTCGTCGCCTTCGTCGTTTTCATCCCCCTCGTCACCTTCATCGTCCTCATTGCCCTCGTTGCCATTGTTATCATTCACAATGGTGAAGGTCTCTGACCCGTTCCGGATGCCAACAGAACCGCCAATGCCAACGGCCTGCGCCGTCCACGACACGGTAAATGTTCCTTCAAAACCCTCGCCACCAGGCATCGACACCAGGATGCTGCCGTCGCTGCCTCCGGAAAGGCTGCTGACTGAAATGTCACCGTTATTCACGGAAACCGAGCTGATGTTCACCGCTTCTCCACCGAATGGGTTGAAGGTGAAGACGTTCGGAAAAGGACCTCTGGTAGGCATGAGATTACTCCTAAAATCGTGACTGAAACCCGGTACACCCGGGCATGAAAACAGCCCTGGTTACTTTCGTTTCTGGTTGAGGTTGAAGCTGATGATCACCCGGTCGGACGCGGGACCATCAAGTTCAGACAGGTTGGGATCGACGCCATGGTAAAGCCAACTCGGAAAGATCAGCATCTTGCCCGCCTTGGGCGTGATGCGAACCTTGCTCCAGGTCTTTTTGGGGCGCGATTTGTTGGGTTCGAACTTTGGCGGATTTATGTGTTGCTCTGTCCGCGGATCAAGAAATTCAATCTTGCCGCAGTTCTCAGGCGTCTGCACGTAGTACACACCACTCCAAATGCAGCCAGGATGAATATGCGCGCGATTAAAACTGCCTGGTGGGTTGATGATCGACCACATAGTGCCAATCGAGAGTTCGTAATCGTGATGGTAGCCGTTCGCATGGCAGATGTGGTCAGACAGCCGTTTGACGAGCGACACAGCTCCTGAATAGTCAGGCACCTTGTGCAACTTGTTTTGGCTGTGCCAGCCACCAAGTGCGCGAAAATTGGACCTTTGGATGCCATCGGTATCTGCATCGCGATCTGCATAGATCATCCGGAGCAGGTGCGAATTCAGCGGCTCCCTAACGTCTTCGGACAGATCAACCGAAAACACCTGCGTGGGAAAGTAGTTGTTTTCCCGAACGTCGATTTCTTCAAAGGGGCTGCGCTCCACAAGGGCAGCTGCTTCGGGCCTTTTTACCTGTACATTCATCTTTTTATCCTCTTGTCCCGATCTCATTGCTGGATGCAGTTCGCAGCAGTCGGAGCCTTTGCCCAGCTTGCCAGTTCGGACCTCTTAAGAGATTGATTGCACATCAACTCTTCCACTCCTCGCCGACAAACAAACGGCCTTATGGCAGAGAAAGTACCGATGCTGGGGGAGGAAAATTGGGCCGATTTCGGGATGTGCACCCAGTGACGCGGATAAGTGCGTGAAACACAGTTCTTGACCTGACGAACGCGGGGGACGGCGTGAACAACGCCACGCCCCTGTGGCCAATCATTCGCGCAGACACGTATTGCGCTGAAATTGGAAACATTTGCGACAAATTGTGACGAATCGCCCCAAAAAGGCCGCAATTTGCGCAGTTTTGGCAAATTGCCGACCGCGATGCCCGTGGGCTGTGCATTCGTTTGTATGAAAGCGATTAGACGGGAGCGCTAATCGGATCCAACAACGTTCGTCGCGGAGAGATTAATGTTGGTCACGTAAAGCAGACAAAACAGATATTGATCGACACGCACTATGGCTCAAAATCGGTCTGCCAGCTTGTGACGGACTGAATTAGCGGAGCGAGGGTGTTTGTTTTGGCCACCTATGAGTAGCTTTGGCCGGCAAAGCATTCGGTCCAAAGACAATCACGCCTGGCCATCCCGGTGGCGGCTATGTTGGTAACCCGCCTCGCCGTCACCGGGACCATAAGTTGACGCCAACCAAAGACCGGAAAGGCCTTAGTCATGTTCGAAGTACCCCAAAACGCATCGTTGAAGCGAATAAAGTTCTGTGAACGCGGCCAGGCACGTCTCAACGATGCCATTTCAGCGATCCTGCGGGTTGGAAAACTCTCCAACAAAACCCTTTACGATTGGAACTTAGGGGAGCCAGAAGAGATCTTGGAGCTTTTGGAAGACGCCCTGACTTTGGCCCGGATTGAGTTCGAGAAAGAAGTGCTAAACGCCCGCTTGGAAAAAGATGGGTCGAAAGACTGCAAGGTCGATCTCCCGGCAGACAAACAAAATGGATACAGCGCGTACGCCTCTGCAAGCTGAACACAGTCGCATCGCTACTGCTTCGCCAAAGATACGGGATCGTTTTCGAATGTCGAAACTTCAGAACCTACGAACTCAGCTCGGCACCAAGATAACGAACAACGACCAGCCGGTGCCAGTTGTGATCCACAATCAACGCGCCGTTCGGCTGGAAAACAACTCTGTGGTCGTCGTGGGAAACGGACAGCTGTTTCGACATGTGGATCCGAACGGTGATATGTGGGACGGTTTTGGCCACCGGTCGGCTTCAGCGTTTATTCCTTTCAAGAAAGATCTTCCCAGGCGACCAATTGTAACCGTGAATTTGACGGGGATTGATGCGTCTCACGCTCATAACTTGCGGGTCAAACTGGAGGTGGAAGAAGAGCGGGTAACGGGTTTCATTGTCCGGGCAATTACCTGGGACGACACAAAGATTGCCGGCCTCGACGTTTCCTGGACCGCCTATTGCTGAGCCGATTGGAATTGTCCCACTTCTCTGATCATCGGTCGCTGTTCTTTCGTTGGATGGACATTATCCAAATCGCAAGACTTCTCGGATCCTGTCGGTTTTTGACCGGCTAACCGGTCTCGTCGACCCATCGACCAGGAGCACTCTGGGGTTGCCGTCTTCAAAAAACAGTTTTTCGAGTTCGTGTTCGTTCAACCAGATCGACCGGTGCACCTGAAACCCTTTCGATACATCAACTTCTCGGGCAGCGTCCTTCAATGGAATGCGCACAAGGTGCGTCCCGTTGGTTGTCCTGATTTTTGAAGAACGTCCATCGACGCTGATTTCCAGAATTGCTCCCCACTTTTGACGTGGCATCCTACTTAGCAGCTTGTCCAATGCCTGGTCGCCACGATCAACGTCATGCGTAGTGGGAACAATGCGCCTCTCCTCCGGCTTTACGTTGGCAAGGTTGTCAAAAATAAAGTTACGGTGGAGAATATAGATCGATAAATACAATAACACGTGGTGGATGACCGTGTTTTTTAGAAGTGTGGCGTCATCCAATCCACGGGATTCTGTATTGATAAACCAGTATGTTGCACCGCTCCCATAATCCAGTGTCACAGTGATCAGCGCGGTAATTGGGATCCAGAGGATTATCGGCTGCGCCGCCCGAAAGAGCAGGCTTACAACAACCGGAAAGACCAAAACAGCAACGGGAAAAACGACAGTAATAGCCGCGACTACCGAACCCAACCTTTCCCAGGTATCCAACTTTTGCGAATTCTCACCGGTACCTATGAAAACGGACTGGATGACAATCCACCCTAAGATAAGAATTGTTTTATAACTGACGGAGATGCTGAGCGACACGCGAAGCATGCGCCTCAAAAACGCAGCCAACTCATGATTGGGGTACGTCCTATTTGGCGTGCTGCTCATAGCCTCTGACCACAACCACATCACGGATTTCCCAAAGTCCTGCTCCTCAAGCCGATTTGACCGTTCCAATTTGATTTTTGAGCAAGATTTGAAGTTGCAGTGTTTTCCCCCAGCGCCTTTGTCCGAGAAATACAAAGTCCCCTTATACGATCAACTTTTGCCGTGCTGTGATAGATCAGAATGAGCCCTCTAAGCGTTGCGCTTTGCCTGTAGATTCCTAGCTCCCAAGACTCGATAAGTCTCGAATATCTGGCGTGTATCTATAAATCTGCATGGTTTTTTAGCGTAAAAACACTAAAAACTTCGTAATTTCTGAAAGCTGTCCTAGGATCCAGACTCCTAGCCAGTAAATGACAAGCGCCGCGAGTGCGATTGCTGAGAGGAAGACTTTGGGGCATCTATCGTATCGGGTCGCCACGCGTCTCCAGTCTTTCAATCTGCCGAACATGATCTCAATCCGGTTCCGGCGTTTGTAGCGACGCTGGTCGTAGTTTACGGGTTTCTTCCGCTGTTTTCGGCCGGGTATGCAGGGACGTTTCCCTTTGTCTTGCAACGCTTCTCTGAACCAGTCGGCGTCATAGCCACGATCTCCGAGCAGCCAGTCGACAGTCGTCAGACGGTCGCAATGCGCCCGCGCACCGATGGCGTCGCTGACCTGCCCGGCGGTGACGAAGAGGTTGAGCGGGCATCCCTGGCCGTCACAGATGGCATGTAATTTGGTGTTCGTGCCGCCCCTGGTCCGCCCGATCAGGCATCCAAGCCCCCTTTTTGACGCCCAGGCTGGTCGCTGTCCGGTGGGCCTTGAGATAGGTTGCATCGATCATCACAGTTTTTGTCTCGCTGTGATCGGCTGCGAGGCCGATCATCCTCTGCGCGAAGATGTCCTTATCGCTTCAGCGCTTCCAACGGTTGTAGAGCGTCTTGTGCGGACCGCAGGCGGTGGGGACATCGCGCCACCGTAAGCCATTGCGATTGATACAGATAACGCGAGCCAAAACCCGCCTATCATCGACGCATGGCATGCCATGAGACTTCGGGAAGAAGGGCTCCAGACGCGCCATTTGCGCATCGCTCAGCCAGAAAAGATCAGACATGGTCACCGCTCGTTTTTCGAACAGTGAATCACGTCATCCGACCGAAATCATTGGGCCCTGACCCTAGGCAGTTGGCTGCGCGTGCGCCGGTGGCGCCAACTCCGCTGAAAGGCTCCATGCGAAGATGGCAAAGATAATATCCTAGCTAAATCGCTGTGCGCTCTGCAGCAAATCAATATAAGTCACTTCAAATCCCCAATATTTTTTCAAAAGACACTATTGTGGCGCAGCAAATTCATAAGAGTGTTTCTTTTTCCTAAGATCGAATCCCCTTTGACCCGAATACAACATTTGCGCATCCACCCACTGCCCGACCTACTTGACCTGGAAAAGGAAGCAATTCGTCGATCTCGCTCAGAAGGTCGTTGACCCCCCTGACCCAGACAATATGTTGACAGGACTGCTCGCCGTAAAAAACACTATGCCTCCTTAGGCACTTGGGGAAATGAACAAGCACTCCGCAAAAATCGTTACGCTTTATGCACTTGTCTTAACTTTGGTAGGTTGCTCCGTTCTGCCGAGGGGCGCCGGAGTCGAGCGGGAAATTTTAGACTCTTCGAATCAGGAAACTCGGGAATTCGCGGTTCATTCTGTTACCCGAGATTTCTTACCCCTTGTTTCGGACTGGCCCGTGACCAATCCGGAAGTTTCGTCGGGTTGGATTAGGCACGGACATACCCAGGCAGAGCCAGTTATTGCCCCCGGCGATAGACTGTCGTTGGTTATTTGGGATACGGAGGAGAACTCACTCTTTACTGCGTTGCAGCAAAAATCCGTTCGCCTAGATGACGTGCCTGTATCCCCGGCGGGAACTGTCTTTGTGCCATACGTCAACGCTATCCGGGTCGCGGGTAACACAGTTGAGGTTGCACGGCGAAAAATCCAGACGAAATTAGAGGACATCATTCCATCGGCGCAAGTACAGCTTTATCATGAGCAAGGCGCTGCCAATGCAGTTGACCTTGTCGGAGGCGTCACCAAGCCGGGTAGCTATCCAGTTATTGACCGACATTTTACCATTCTGAATTTGATAAGCCAGGGTGGCGGCGTAACCGCCGGGCTGCGGAACCCCCGGGCGAGGTTGAACCGAGCCGGGCGGACATACGTTCGCTCGATCACGGATATCTATGAAAATCCAGCATTAGACACTCGGCTGCAGGGCGGGGACAAAGTGATTGTCGAACAGGATACCCGCTACTTCCTGTCCCTGGGGGCCGCCGGACAAGAAAGCCTGATCCACTTCACCAAAGAATCCGTAACCGCACTTGATGCGATGGCTTTAGTCGGTGGAGTCGCAGACAGCAGGGGCAATCCTGCCGCAATTCTTATCTTGCGAGAATATCCGACATCTGCGGTGCGCGATGGCATACGCGGGCCGCAGCACCAACGGACTATTTTCAGTCTGGATCTAACAAACGCAGACGGTTTGTTCTCGGCCGGCCGGTTTCAGATCCAGCCCAAAGATACCGTCCTCGTGACCGAAAGCCCGATCACATCGGCACAGACGATACTCGGCTTGGTTGGAAGTGTCTTCGGAATTGCTATTTCTGCATCAAGTGTTAGCGACTGAAGCCTGTCCGGATCCATCGGATTCATATCAGACGGCAATGACGTGCTTCGTGCATTCCGATTCTATGATGAAATTCCAGTCGTTCTTCGGTTTCGTTTGGGTACTTCAACGGTTCATCGAGCGCACAATAAAGGGCTGAAAATTTTCGAAAACTCGAGCGTTTGGCTTGCGATGCGCTTTCAAAGAAGGATAGTAGAGCCTTCTTCTTGGTTTCAAAGTTCCCTAACTCCGTTGCCCCGGCTGCCACCTTCGCGCTAATAATATCTAAGGCCGCACGAACTTCGTTTTCCTCGATCACTGAGATGCATGCGTCAGCAGAATCCACTGGCTGGCGAACTACGGCTTACACGCTATCAATTCTGGCATCTTTGGTATACTTACGTAGGCCTGTATACGCGAGGATCCGCCGCCAGCCAGATATCAACCCATAAAAGGCACCGAGTTCCGCGAGCAGCTCGGTCATGTCGGTCGGAATGCGCTGGCAATGGGCAAAGATCGATTTGCCGAAGACGAGCATTCCGTTGGATTCCAACACATCCCGGTCCGTCACCAAGTGGCTGATCGAATTTTCCTCGACGGCGAAATCAAGAATTTTCCCACCAACGGATCGTTGGCGGGCCACCCCTTCATCTAGATTTTCACCTTATTTCCCTATGCCCTCAGAGGTCGCCATTAAGACCCCATCGGAAGCTCTTTGGCCAAAGGTGATTGTTTCGCAAGCGGAACCATCGAATGTTGAGTAACCACTTGACGACCTATCAGCGTCTTCATCCCAGAGGGGTAAGTGAGGCCACTTCTGTCTCGCTACTTCAGTTGCTCAATCTTCACTTGACCGGCAAATGGACCAAGCCACTGGGAGGATTGCCAGATCCAACCGCCAGCCGCCATTGCATAGGAGTTATTGAACGCGCGCCCCTCTCCGGTGCAGGTTTCTTTGGCGATGCGTACGTTGTAGCTGCGATCAAGCTGCGTTAGCTTCGTTGGACCGCCAAGCGACATCGTGCAACGGTATCGCTGAACTGAGAGCTTGTTGTCGGCCGTAAGATATCTGTGGACCCGCTCATAAGTATCGGCTTTTACAGCTGCTGCTACAGAAGAAGGCAC
Source organism: Pseudomonadota bacterium (assembly GCA_039030095.1). GTDB lineage: Bacteria > Pseudomonadota > Alphaproteobacteria > Rhodobacterales > Rhodobacteraceae > Amylibacter. The sequence goes on from JBCCET010000012.1 coordinate 54,976, forward strand.
CGCTGCTGTCATCAGATCGTGGCCTAACCCGCGCGTTCCGGTCAGAAAGCCACCCTTGAGGTATATCGCTTGCGAGGTCGCCAATTGATAACTCAGTGTATCCTGGTTGATTTCAAACAGCCCGGCGGTTGCGACGGTCCCGGTTTTCTGCACCGTCAGGCGCAGAAGAGAAAACTCGGTAGCATCAACCTGTTCTCGGGTGATCTGTAACGCAGCCTGAGGTTGGCCCTTCGCTTGCTTCTGGGCGCGCACTGACTTCAACACATCTATCAAGCGGTTGGATATGGGCCGCTCGCGATCATCCGAGCCACACGCCGCCAACATTATTCCAAATATAACCAGCATCGTGAAAGATCGCAGACAAGATCTCATCGCCAGACCCTCCCGAATGAGGCATCAATCGTTGGACGATCATATCCGCCCACAACTTCGTACAAGCGATTTTCGACTTTCAAGCGAGCGCCGCCGTCCCGGCTGATCGGGCGGATCGTCAAATCCGCAGTGTCCCGACTAGGCTTGCCGAAGAGCGTCAATAGCGGGACGGATACCAGAATGCCTTTGTCGAAGCTGCCCTCACCAAACACACTGAATGGCACATCCGTCAGAGTGGCGTATGCGCCAACCTTCCAGCCATTATTGAAGGTGCGGCTGAGCGCGAAGGTGGCACCCCAATCCCCTGCTAGATATCGACCTGCATCAATCTGAGCTTCAAAGTCTCTTCCGAGATCGAAATAGGCCGAGACGTGGCCTGTCGCGACGGAGTAATTTCGAAAACCAAACCTTTGATTAAAGGCGCGTTGTTTGACGTAGTTGAGTTCAACCCCGATTGCATAGGGTTTATCGACAGGGTTCCAAAGAATCTCGGTCGAAACGCCGCCGTACATGGTCTCCAAAAAGCCAGCGGTGACCCGTCCGTAAACCTCCGGCGCAAGCTTAAACAAATAGTCGACAGTCAACCGTTCCAGTGCCGGGTCGCCTTCGCTGAAATAGAAGCGGGCATCTGTGCGCACAGCTGGTAGCTGAGAATTGGCGCGTCGGGTGATGTTGTCGAGGTTGCCCACTAGCGGCTTAAGGACCGCACCGGACACAGACAACCCCGGTGCGATGTCGTATCTAGCGGATAAGCGCAACCCAAGTTCCGCCCGTATAGGAGCATCCGGGTCGAAAAAGCTGGTCCGGACGGCCGGGGTAATGCCCCAATTGAAGGCTGGATAAAGACCCTCTGCATAAATGGCACCATCTTCGAGATTGCGCCCAGCGGGCAGGATCTCTGTGCGTGCTTTCAGCTGAGCCGCCCCATCAGGCGCGTGTTCAAGGGCTTCAAGGTCAGATCGACGGAACCGGATTTTGGCGATCGGGATACCGCGTCTGACCGGAACCACTTCGATAACCTCAATAGACGGCGGCAACATGCGAGTCAGTGCCCGCGCCGTTCGACCTGCGGCCTGAGACGGCGCAAAGTACGTGTCGTTGCGGATATAAGCTATCACACGGGAGCCCGTCAATTTCACGGCTTCAACACCCAACTGACTGGGTTCAAGCACGGTACCAAGGTCGGCGGTTATCCGGGCCTCCGGTTTGCTAGCGAGCCAATTCGTGTCCCATCCTCCTACAGGCCGAACCGGTCGAGTTTTGATTGGAAGCCCGGCGGGTTCAAGTCCGGATGGGAAGTCCGACTTGCGCGGATTGAATGCAAAAGAAATCTGCATGCCCGCTTCGGATCCATAGAGGTAGTAAGCAGATAGGTTTACCCCGTCGCTGACCTTGTAGTTCAATCCGAAGTTAATGGAGCTGCCCCGACTGAAGATGCCCCGTTGCGTTGCCTCTCGCTGGTACTGATCAGATGAGTATTCAAGTTTCAGATTCAAACCCTTTATCGGGGTTGTCCATTCCAGACCACCGAACGCTGAAACGTCGCCGCGAAACCAGCTGGCTGAATCAACGGACCCGCCAGTGCCGAAATTCACCGTACGCAATTGACTAGAAAACCTGCCCCAACCTACACCGAGGGTGGCCTTAAGGGTCGGATGCAGAGTCTTCGTGGCGACGATGTATTCACCGGAGTAAACACCGGTGCCGATGAAGTCCTGCAGACCAACGGTGACCGCCGGTAAGAAGCGAGTTTCTTCCAGCACCTTGTAACGCAGGTCAAAACTACGATCATAAAGAGTGGCATTTGTGCCACTGACGAAGTTAGAAATCACTGAGTAACGGAAGCTGCCAGAAAGACGAGGCGTGATCTGGAAACTAAGCGTGTACCTGCTGCCACCGGGGAAATACGAGACTGTGGAATTGATCTCACCTTCGGGCTGATGTTCGGCGGTCGGCATTTCCACCAGGCCGGTCGAGCCGAAAGTATTTAGTGTTGGGGCCGTTTGCGCGTAAGTCCTATCTGGAAGAAACCCGGTGGCAGCGGCCGAAACTAGGACTAACGCGCCAAAGCTGGCGAAGCGCGCTCGCGTCATTTTTTTCTCCCAAGGCAAGGCAAATACCCCTGCAAAAAACTCAAAAAAAAGGCGCACTCAACAATGCGCCTTTTCACTCCCCCTATCAAAAGAGGTAGGTTCTTTTACGGCGTTACGGTGTTGTTGTAGTAGAGGACGTATCGTCATCAGCAACGGCACCGATTACGACTGCTGCAACGACGGTACCCAAAACTGCGGTACCGACAGTTACGCCGCCAACCAGAGTCGTCGTGGCTACAGTCGTGGTTGTGGTTGTGGTCGCCGCTACTACGGCCGTTTCAGTTTGGGCCGATGCTAGAGTCCCAGCAATAGCGAGCGCCATCGCCACAGACGTGATTTTTACCAGTTTCATTTGTCTTTTCCTCAAAATACCTAGGTAAGTAATTTATCTATGAGCGGCTTGGGGAAGTCAATTGGATTTGCCATGGACGGTGATGGGTTGCGCTTCGGCCACACAAATAGAAACGCCTGCTATCAATCTCAGCGGGAAACGCCGCAATTGGTCAAATAATGGACAAAACTCGAATTTCAAAGCAATCGTTTTACAAAAACACCCAGTACTTTTGATCGCCTGAACCCAATCCGCCGAAAGTCAGGAGGCGTTTAGCGCGCGCGGATTAGCGTTCGCTGCTATCAGGTGTTCTTAAGAATCGCTCCCTAGTGTTCAGCCAAATGAAGCTCTTTGGGCGCTTCGGTATAGCTCTGTAGCGGGAAGTACAGCGATATGATCGTCGGGCAAATTCCTTCCGTCTTTAAGGAAGAATGCGCCTGCCAAATTGAACGTGTTGCGACTTTTTCCATCTGAAAGCACGCCGGTGCGGCCTTGGCCACGACGCAAGTCGAAAAGAAGTGACACGCGAAAGAGGAATCAATGTCCGATCAGTCCGCAAGACTCTCCCTACCCTATATCATGCCCGCACAAGCCCAGAAGCATGTGACCCACAATGAGGCAGTCGAGCAGCTGGACATTCTTGTTCAGTTGACGGTCGAAGCTGTGGATGGCGTGACGCCGCCCCCAGCGCCCCTTGAAGGAGAGGCACATGCCTTAGGCAGCGGGGCCAGCGGCGATTGGACAGACCACGACGGGGATATTGCTGTCTTTTCGAACGGCGCCTGGCGCTTCGTAGCACCTCAGGTCGGCTGGCGACTGTTCGCGCGAGATGTGGATGATCTCAGGGTCTGGAATGGCACCGAGTGGGGCGCTCTACCACAGAACACTGACGATCTAAATGGGGTGGGAATACGAACGACCCACGACGCCACAAACCGTCTTTCAGTTGTCTCAAAGGCGACACTGCTGAGCCATGACGGCAACGGTCATCAACTCAAAATCAACAAGGCAACTCCAACGGACACCGGATCGGTGCTATTTCAATCCAACTGGTCCGGCCGCGCCGAGATGGGGCTAGCAGGAGAAGACGATTTCTCGTTCAAGACCAGCGCGGACGGCGCTAACTGGAACACCGGATTAAGACTGAGCGCAACTGACGCGACTCTGACGATGCCAAATCCTATAGCTCCGGCAGGGATCCACCTCGGCGGCGCCGCTCCCGAGAACCATTTGTCCATATATGAGACCCGGTCTTACACGCCAAACCTTATAGATCAGAGTGGAAACAGTGTACCGTTGAGCCCGGTTGCCGTAGAATGGATACGCGTCGGATCTATGGCCACATTCTATTATGGACCAATACTGGACATAGATACGACCGGGCTGGTTCCGAGCGATATCCTAGCACTGGATCTTCCGGTCATGCCCGGTGCATTCTCATTCGGATTTTTGGAGCTAGCGGGACCAGTGGCTCGGCCAGGTCCGTTTCAATGGACCGTAAAACCCGGCCTGGCGCAGGCCCGCACTCGCTGCACTGGATCCGCGATGGAATTGACAATCTCTGACTTTACATCAGGCGCAACCAGCATAGTCGGCGGAACACTTAGCGTTTACGTTGCTTGACAACATCCGAAACTTCGGCACCATTTCTGAAACAATTGATGCGCCGACACGTTGATGCAATCGATGCCCGCATGCGGCGTGCTTCTGACCCTGCGGCGTCAACTCTAAAGGTCTTGTACGCAGTCCATCTGGCTCGAACGGCACATATCTGCTAACCCATGTTCAGCCTCAAATCCAAGAATGCCTCGCGCTCTGCTGACGTCAGCATAACAGATTGCAATATCACCGGTACGGCGCGGTTCAATCTTGTAGGGCACCTTCTGGTTGGTCACAGACTCGTAGGTCTTGATCATGTCGAGCACAGAGTAGCCCTGCCCGGTACCAAGATTGGCCACATGACCACCCTGTCCCGACAGCAGAGATTGCAGCGATAATACGTGGCCCCGCGCCAAATCGGTTATGTGGATATAGTCCCGAACGCCGGTGCCGTCAGGAGTATCATAGTCGTCGCCATAGACACTCAGATGCTCAATCCGGCCGTGGGCGGCATCGAGCAAGCGGGGCATGAGGTTCTCGGGCGGATGAGACCAGTTGCGGGGGCTCTGTCGCAGCAAACCGCTATCGTGGGCCCCTGCTGGGTTGAAGTACCGCAAAACCCCAATGGCCCAATCCGGATGAACCCGCGCGATTTGGTCCAGAATCTGCTCCCCCATCAGTTTAGTGAACCCATACGGATTTGCAAAGCTGAGCGGGGCCGTTTCAGGTATCGGCAGCACCTCGGGCGCACCATAGACCGTGGCAGACGAGGAAAACACCATAACCCCGGTACCCGAAACCTCCATCGCCTTCAAAAGATTAACCAAACCAACACAGTTGTTTTCTATGTAGTCCAGCGGCTCTCGCACCGACTGGCCGACGGCCTTTTTAGCGGCAAAGTGCACAACCGCATCAAACTGGTAGTTGTCAAACGCCGTGGCCAGTGCCGACTTATCCAGCAAATCAGCTTCCACCACCCGCACTGCTTGACCAGTGATCCGCGCCAACCGGTCCGGCGTATCGCGATCCGCGTTATGGAAGTTGTCTAGGATCACGGGAAGGAATCCGGCGTCCAGCAAGGCAACATACGTATGTGCGCCGATATAGCCGGCGCCACCCGTCAAAAGGACTCTACTGCTCATACGCTGGATAATACCGCTTTCTCGGCGGAGTTAAAGTTTTGATGCGGTCTCTATCCGTAAAAGTCGGCATATCACGAACAAAAAGGTGTGCCACATAATGTAGAATTCCAGCCCGAATCCCATGCGTGTTATGTACTCCATATCCCATCTTAGCTTACGGGACGTACCGACTTCGTCGCTGGTGTAGCCATACTTCAACTGCGCCAAACCCGTGATCCCGGGCTTCACAACTTGCCGGCTCGCATAGCCAGGAATTGCCTGAGAATACTCATCGTAGAATTCCACTTGCTCAGGTCGTGGCCCTACCAACGACATCTCGCCTTTCAGGACGTTAATCAGCTGCGGAAGCTCGTCAATGCGTGTACGGCGCATAAAGGCCCCAAGACCGTTAATCCGCTCCTCTTCTTCCGTGGCAAAACGAGGAGACACCTCTTCGCGCTCACCTTCCATGGTGCGGAATTTGTATATGTTGAAGCGCCGACCATTATGACCCACACGCTCTTGGCCGAATATCATCGGGCCGGGGTTCTTGAAGGGATTTAGGACAAGCAGGACAAAAGCGCATAAACTCAAGCCAGGCAGAAGGGACACTGATATTAGGATATCAAGTACACGCTTAGCACCCAAAAATACTCGGCCAGCTGAATGCGGAATGACCGGCTCCGCATTCAAAAACTCTGTTGAGAATTTTTCCGAAGTCAATTCAGGCCCCCGCTTAAGAAAATTAAAATACGTCGGACAATTCCAACCAAGTAATTGCCGATCCTAAACGCCTGCGCAATTTATCCCGCAACCTTGGGTAAGTACCAAATCGGAAGCGTGCCCGAACTCTTAATAAACATCACTAACTCTTTTTACAGGAAACAGCACTTTCGTCAATCTGTTACCGGCGAGCTTCTCAGCACAATCTAGAGCTGCAACAGGCGAGACCGCCGCGTAGGGACCCAAACAAGCTGCTCGACGGTGTGACTTCTGGGCACCGGTAGACGCGGTGGCTCTCGCTTCAAAAGGACGCAAGGAGACCGCGTCCGTGCCTGGTTTGCACAGTATCGACCAACACAGGCGCACCAAAAGCCCAGAAGACTCGCTTGATAGCTGAATAAGAATGACGCCAAATCAAGGCAACTAATGCCGCACCTCCCAGATTGAGGCTTCGTCTAGACTTTCCAAACGTCAGAGATTTGGCAATGGTAGAAGAATATTGCTCGCGATAATTAGCTGAAATGGTTGATCTGAGCTACTCCCGAATTTTTTGGACAGGTTTCCGGGTAAATTAGGCTACTCTTTGCTCCCGCTGACCGGGTTGCATGGCTTCTTTCTCTCACCAGTAAACCACAGCGGGGGGGCTGCCGCCATGGGCGCTGTGCGGACGTTTGTGATTGTAGAACGCGACCCACTTGGTGATCGCGGCGCGGGCCTCTGACCCGGTTTCTCAAGCGTGCAGGTAGACGCACTCATACTTCATGCTGCGCCAGAGCCGCTCGACAAAGATGTTGTCCAGCAAGCGCCCTTTTCCATCCATTGAGATGCGCACGCCGGATCGGCGCAATCGATCTGTCCAGGCGAATGACGTGAACTGGCTGCCTTGGTCCGTATTCATGATGTCGGGCGTGCCGTATTTCTGCAGGGCCTCATTCAGTGCATCCACACAGAAGTCGGCTGCAATCGTATTTGAGATGCGCCATTTGAGTACCTTGCGTATGTACCAATCGATGATCGCGACCAAATATAGGAACCCGCGCCTCATTGGCAGATAGGTGATGTCCGCCGCCCAAACCTGATTGGGTCGGGTCACACGCAGCCCCTTCAACAGATAAGGATAGGTCTTGTGACCTTTAGCAGGCTTGCTGGTGTTGGGCTTTTGATAGATGGGCATAAGACCCATCAAGCGCATCAGCCGCCTGATCCGCTTTTCATTGACCAGCGGGCTGCCGCGTAAACAAGTGGCCGCCGATTCTGGGATCGGCTTCTCGACGTTGAGCCGCTGGATTCAGCAGGATCGACGCAATCCTGAGAAACCTACCGTCCAGTCCGACTTCGAACGCGAGGTCGCGG